>JAFZUY010000024.1 GCA_017618075.1 Lachnospiraceae bacterium | reverse complement strand
TAAAAGAATATATAGATTATTACAACAATAAAAGGATAAAAGAAAAACTAAAAGGACTTAGTCCTGTGCAATACAGAACTAAGTCCATAGAAGTTGCTTAACAATTAATTAAAGTGTCCAACATTTGGGGTTCACTTCATTTCCTGAGGTCTTTCTTGCGGGCAGGTGATGGGAATCGAAATTTTGGGAGATTAAAAAAGCCCGAAAATACGGGCTTTCTAAAGCACAAAACTCGAGGGGACTACCAAATTGAATCGTTTCTTTTTACATAAAAGGCATTTCTTCTTTCGCCTTGCTTTTCTATATATTCTTCTTCGACTAATTTCTTTAATGCGGCAAAGGCTGAAGTTCTTCCAAGCGTGGGGCATCCGACAAGGACGTCGGAAGCAGTGAATTTGCCCAATTTAGTATCCACGAAGGCTTTTACAACATCATAAGATGTGCTTTTTACACCGGCATCGTCCATAATACCGACTCTTTCGTCGAACTCAAGATAACAAGCAAGAATCATCTGAAGAATATATCTAATAAACGGAGTAGGGTCATTCTGTTCTTCATGCCATCCAAGATCTATATCCTGAAGGGCATCATAATAAACATCCTTTGTTTTCTCAATTTGTTTTTCTATACTGATATATTTTCCAACCTCATAGCCGCTTTTATAAAGCAGAAGAAGAGTTAATAATCTACTCATTCTTCCGTTACCATCGTTGAAAGGATGAATGCATAAGAAATCGCATATAAAAGCAGGAATAAGTATTAAAGGATCAACAATTTCCAAGGCATTGGTTTCATTATAACTTTTACAAATCTTTTCGATTGCTTCCGTAGTTTCATATGGTGCAAGAGGTGTAAATCTTATTTTCTCACTTCCGTCCGATAAGGTTTCTTTAATATAATTTTGAGTGTTCTTAAAGTTTCCACCATAGGAAAAGCCTGCATGTTTAAATAAATCTCGATGTAACTGAAGTATATGTTTAGGCTCAATATTAATATATTCATAACTTTCATGAATAGTATTTAATACATCTCTATATCCTAATATTTCACGTTCATCCCGGTTTCTTGGTGTTGTCTTATCTTTAAAAAGTTGCTTCATTCGGGTATCGGTTGTTACAATACCTTCGATTCTGTTGGAGGCTTCAGTACTCTGTATTCGTGCTATTTCAGTTAATTTAGTAAGCTGAGCAGGTTTTTGTCTGATGAATAATTCTTGCCTGCCCTTGCATTCATGGATTTTAGAGCAAAGCAAAAGAATATCGTTATTCCAAGATTTTTTGCTTAATTGTGTATAGTCGAAATTTCGCATTTATTTGGCTCCTAATTGATTGCAAATTAAGTTCAGTACACTTATTTAAGTTCAATTTTACAACGAACTGAACTTAAATTCAAGTATTGAACTCAAAAATAAGCAGGTGATGAGGAATAGAAATTTTTGGCGAAAAGAAAAGCCCGAAAATACGGGATTTGAACGATGCACCAAATTTGGTGTATCATATTTGAGAATGGATATCACTAACGACACCCGTCAAAAAAAGAATTAATCGTCTTTCGATAAACAACAGTAAATATCACTCCGATAATTATAGCCGAAAGGTGAATAATCATGGAGGGTACTCCTGCCACGAAAGGACTTATTGCTATATACAACGTTAATAACGAAAAAGGAATCAGAAAATAAAACGAAACCTGTTTAAACAGCTTTCCAAACCCGTATTTTTTTCCAAGAACAAATATCGCATATAATGCAATCGGCACAAAGCAGAATGCCAAACCGGAAGCACCGTGACAGCCAAATTCTTCACCTTTTTTAGTAAAGTAAACGCCCATTATTATACAGGCAATCAAATCTATCAACCATGATGCAACAAATATAGGTAACATCTTTTTGGTTCCTATTATTTTTTCAACAAGGATTCCAAAAGGCAGTATCAGAAGTAAATTATATCCAAGATGACCGATTGTAAATCTTATACCATAGTCTGAGGGATATTCAGGAGGAATAAGCGCCTGAGGCGCTCCCTGAAGGAAAATATGTGTAATAACCTGCCATGGATATTTAATCGGATAAACAAACAGAAAAGCCATATAAGTTGATACGATAAGCTGCGATATCAGTGTCACGATTATGCATAATGCGGCAATCGTCAGGCAAAAAAACGGAATGCCTTTCTTAAAATAAATATTTCTGATTTTCATATAGAACCCCCTAAAGTTTTAATCTTTTATTTGTTCAACTTCATACACATGGCAGAGAATTTTTTATCATCAAGCATCTTTATAATTGTATCTACAGCTTCAGCAGCTGTTCTGCCAAGTGTATTATATGTATTTATGTTTGTCGAAAAATCGAACAGTTTGCAGATATTGAGATGAAAATTCGGAGATGAATCAAATTTCTCAGCCATTTCTTTTGCATTAAGAAATAATTCCCGAGCCTTCTTTTCATCACCATCTTTTAGATAAGCAAAACTCTCCAGTGTAAGATATGTTACGGACATATAATCAAGGAACCCCGGTTCTTCGTTTTTCTGAAGACTTTTTATATATTCATTACCCCATCTGGTCAATTCTTTTATGCGTTCTGTTTCCCCGCGGTTTTTATAAAAGAAAAACAATCCCAGCGTTATATTGATAAGCTGATTGGTATTGTCCCAAAAACTTAATGCCAGTTGTGACAGGCACTCTTCGCCCTTACCGCCATTAAGTGCCGACATAAAACCAATCTGTGAATCAAAAACTCCTGCCTCGTTATTCTTTTTTAACATTTCAAGAGCTTTGTCGTGTTCGTCGATTGCAAAATAGAGCTGAGCTATATTGCCAAAAATAGTTGTTCTTCCGTATTTGGGGTCAACGTCCAGAGGAACGATATTTGATGCTCTGTCAAAAAGATCGATTGCTCTAAGCATCAAATCTTTATTCTTCTCTTCCTGTCCGAAACCTGAATACATATGTGCGGCGATCAGGAGTATGCCATAATCGTTTGGATATTTTACTAATGCTTTTTCAGCCTCGATTAGTCCCGATTTGTCTTTTTGGAATATGAACATGGTCAGCCTGTCCCTAATTGACTGTTTGCGGTTGTCGGCTGCTTCGTATCCGAGCATTGCATCCACCGAAGTGTCGAAAAGATCTGCGATTCTAACCAGCATTTCCACTTCGGGAATCGAAATATCGGCTTCCCATTTGTATACCGCTCCGACCGTAACTCCCAAAGCTTCTGCCAAAGCCTCCTGGGTAAGGGATCTTTCTTTTCTCATTTTCCTGATGTTTTCGCCTAATTTAAATTTCATAACGAACCGGTCCTTTTCTTTTTTTATGATAACAAAAATATAATACATAAAGAACTGACTGCCAATACTAATTGAAGATTTTATTTTCTACTGTCAGTATTGGTTTGTATCATTAAAAAAGAGCAGGTGATGGGGCGCATGGCATCCGGTGGATGCCTGTTTATGCGCCGACCGTCGCACGAGGTCCTGTGGACCTCGGTTTTGCGACGACCGGAGTGAAACGTAGACCCGGCAGGCGAGACCGAACCCACTGGGTTCGAGGTCTCGTCTGCATACAGAAAAAACCAGGTCTTCTGACCTGGTTTTTCTGTAAGCAGGTGATGGGAATCGAACCCACGTATTCAGCTTGGAAGGCTGATGTTCTACCATTGAACCACACCTGCATATATATAATCACTACTCGAGGTGACAGGATTCGAACCTGCGACCCCCTGGTCCCAAACCAGGTGCTCTAGCCAAACTGAGCCACACCTCGTTGCGACCGCTATTTCGTGACGCAAGTGTTATTATATGAAAACTGCGTCAGTTTGTCAACCGATAATTGAAGAAAAATGTACGGAGCTTTACTGAGGCTCCGTACATTCTTTATCTTTGCTTCTTTTATGAGGTTTAAATCCACTCTTCTGCCCACTTCTTGAGTTCATTTTCTGAAGCGGATCTTGAAAAGCGCTTGCCTTCGACTACATTACCGCCCTTAACGATTGACTGCATGATATTCGAGGAATCGCCCATTCCGCTTCCGCCGGATGTTGCAAAAGGCACGATGGTTTTGCCTGCAAAGTCATAGGCCTCGAGGAATGTGTCGATGATGGACGGCTCTCTGTACCACCAGATCGGAAAGCCCACAAACACGGTGCTGTACTGCTCCATGTTATCGACTTTGTTGCCGATGGCGGGGCGCGACGATCTGTCGTTCATTTCGACGGAACTTCTGCTCTTCTTATCCATCCAGTTTAAATCTGCATTTGTGTAAGCCTGCTCGGGCACAATCTCGTACAAATCCGCGCCGATTGCACCTGCCAGCTTCTTAGATACCCCTGCGGTTACACCGCTTGCGCTAAAAAACGCTACCAATACTTTTCCCATAATAGTTCCCTCCTTTTATTCTGATTTCAAATCCTCTATACTGCCCACGTAAGCCCCTTCCCAGGTACCGAGAATAAATCGCGTGTCGTTCTCAATCATCGTAAAATCACAGACAAAATCGTACTTTAATGCTTTTACGAGCTCCATGTTTTTAAGATCGTAAATGAGTGTGTACGGCTCGGCCATTTTGAAGCAGACATATTTCTCTTCGGGCGAAACCCACGCTCTCTGGAAATAATTCTGCCTGTCTTTTACAACTGGCGGCAGCGGAATTCGCTCGAGTTCTTTGAATTCCTTGTTGCAAACGACCATAAAATCGCGCTCACGCGTGATGTAATAAATCTTTTCGCGGCAGATTGAAAGCCCTCTGACCCTGTCGGGAAATCTGTCAATCAGGGTGCAAAGTTTTTTATATTTGATGTTTTTGCCCGCGGGCGAAATATACGCCGTGTCGAGGCTGACATATCCGCCTTTTACGAGCTTGTAGACATTGTTTTCGAAGCGGTCGTACTGCAGGTAACCGACGCTTTCGCCCATTTCTTCTCTGAGGGTATCATCCAGGACTTTGCACTTGTTATCAAAGCCTAAAAGCATGGTTCGGCCGTCCCAGTCAAAATCCAGAACGTACTTTCCGTCACGCGTAAATGTCAGAGGATAGCCTTCGCTCTTCTGCATTTTGTTTCGAAGGATTTCTTCGCCGGTTTCCAGGTTGATTAACGCAATCTCGCCGCTCGTATTTTTGGCCGCAAGAGTTTTTCCGTCGGGCGAAATCGCATAATATGCGACATTGCTGACGGTTTTGGTCTGGAAAACGGTTTTGAATGTGTTTAAAACATGCACATAGACCGAATTTCTTGTGTTGGAGCAGACGAGGTGTTTCTCGTCGTCCGTAACGTATATGGCGTTTCCACCTTTTAATTTTTTAATCATTGCTGTTCCCCTTTATTTGTTTGTGAGGCTCTTTATCTCCTCGTCTGTCAGGCGACGGTATTCGCCCGGTTGTAAATTCTCGTCCAATGTGACAGCACCCATGGAGATTCTTTTTAGATAAGTAACCGTGAGACCAACCGCCGCGAACATCCTTTTTACCTGATGAAAACGGCCTTCGCGGATGGTAATAAAAACCTTGTCGCTTTCGATTTTTTCAATCTCGCAGGGAAGGCAGGGCTTGTCGTCGCCGATGTCGATACCGCCTTCAATCTTCGATATGGACTCGTCGTCGATTGCTTTATCTAACGTCACATAATACTTCTTATCCACATGCTTCGCAGGTGAAAGCAGTTCGTGCGCCAATTTGCCGTCGTTCGTGATGATTAGAAGCCCCTCGGTGTCTTTGTCGAGGCGACCTACGGGGAAGAGACCGTCGGTGTTTTCTTCTTTTAGGATATCTAATACAGTATCGCTCAGACGGTCTTTCGTCGCGCTCACGCACCCCTGCGGCTTATAAAGCATAAAATACCTGTACAGCTCATAAAAAACCCGCACGCCGTCAAATTCGATGCAATCAACTTCGGGATCAATTTTAGCATCACCTTTAACTTCAACCTTCGAATTTACACGCACTCTGCCTGCCTTTAAAATGCCCTTTACCTGGCTTCTGGAAGCGATATTCATATTGGATAGGAATTTGTCTAATCTCATATCGTTTATACCCACTCAATTTTCAATTTTCTTTTTTCTCTGACACATTCATCCAGATACATATTTATAAGTGTCTGATAGGGTATTCCTGTTTCGACAGATTCTTGTTTAAAATATTCTATTGTGGAAGGAGAAATCTTAATAGTAATCTGCTGCTTAAGTTCCTTTGCGTAAGGATTTTTTACAGCTTTATCAAAGTTGAATTCTTTATCAAGATATTTACCACTCATCTCTTAATCTCCTTTCGTATTCTTTCTTTTCTGATGTTGTTGCTTTTCTTGCTGAGATAATCCTTATTACCTCCTCATTCCTAATGCAATGGACAACTATTAAAATATTTCCCAGTAAGCTCAATCCAAGAAGTCTAAATCTTTCTTCTTTTTCTGAATGTTCATTATCATACTCCAACCAAGCGTTTTCATCATAAAATACTGATTGTGATTCTTCAAATGTAACTCCGTGTTTTTCATAGTTTTTCTTGCTCTTATTTTCGTCCCATTCGAAAAAATACATAAACCCTCCTGTGTTTACAAAGTAATTATATAATAATTATTAGAAAAAAGCAAGTTTTCGCTTCTTTCACAACATTTAGATATTGGGTTTCTATTGGGAAAAAATAAAAGATTCAGAACGAATCTATTGTCATCATATATTACTGCTTGGAATTTTTCAATAGAAAAATAAAACCGCTCCTCCTGACACACAGCGCCGGAGGAACGGTTATCTAATTTTAGTTAAAATACTTCTCCCTTATTTCCTTGGGAAAATAGTCAGCGGGCTCGACGAATGTGAGTTTAGGCTGAAGGTTTTCTCTGGCGAAGTCTTCGAACTTCTCCACCACCTTAAGAAGATCGTCGGGGATGCGGGCGCGGCCCTCTTCCTCGATGTCCTCGGGAACGCCGTACATTGCGTCAGCCATCGCGCCTGCGATGGCAGCGAGGGTGTCTGTGTCTCCGCCTAAAGATACAGCATTGCGGACCGTGTCCTCGTAGGATGTGCCTTCGAAGAAGGATGCGAGTGCCTTCGGCAAAGAATCCTGGCAGCTCTCCACATGCTCGTGAAGGGGTCTTAAATCGTCCACAGTGCGAGAAATGTCGTAACCGAACTCTTTTACCACATAATCCTTAATCGCGTCCTTAGAGGCCCCTGTGCGCGCTAAGAACATAACTGCTGCCGTGCACTCCGCTCCTTTGATGCCTTCGGGATGATTGTGCGAGACTTCCGCTGTGGCGCGTGCGACTTCTCTCGTGCGCTCAACGGTGTCGTAGAGCCAGCCTGCTGCCGATACGCGCATGGCCGAGCCGTTGCCGTAGCTGCCGTAGGGCTTGGGGTCTTTTGCGAAAACCCAATGTATAAATCTTCCGCCATAGCCTGCGTCAGGGTACTTACGGCCCCATTTTTGCATTGAGCGGATGCATTCTTTTTTAATAGTTTCTACGTCGGCGTCGCGACCAGCGTTCATCAGCGCTTCCATGATTGCAATTGTCATTACGGAATCATCCGTAAAATGCGAACCCCTTGTATAAAAGCCGTCCACAAACAGCGGGAAATCCTTCGTTTTGCCACCTCTGTCAAATTCAAATACGCTACCGATAATATCACCAATGATTGCTCCGTACATAATTTTTTCCTCCTTTTTTCTTTCTTTAAGGCAATTATATCACGGGCAATAAAAAAGGACGTCTCTCGCGAGGCGACCTTTCATTTTTATACAAATCTTTTAAGAAATTCTTTTTTGCCAAAGATCAAAATCAACAGCGGTGTGATGCACACAATACCGATGGGCGGGAAGCTGAAGATAAATCCCAATCCTAAAATACCCGATGCCATTCCAATCATAAGAACGATCGTAAAAATCATAAATTTCCCGATGCCTATCATCATAAGACCTATAAAGCCGAATATTCCTTCATACAGATTCTCACCCTTGAAAAGCAAGTCGTCATTTTTAGGAGGTTTTTTCGCAGTTTTCGGATTAATCTTCGGAGCGGTTTTTGCGTTTGTTTTATGATTAGTTTTTGTATTAGTTTTCTTCATAGGATTTCCCCCACGATATAAACTTCTTTAACTAATTACTATTATACACCAAAACGCGAAATTTTGACACATAAACAGCGTCCCTGCGTGTCATTTTTTCTTGTGATGAAAAATTCTGTTGAGAAGCAAGAACAATGCGCCAAACGCAAACAACAGCACATATACAACTACACCGAAGATAAGCGCATGCAAAATGTTAAATCCCGGAGCATCGAAAAAGCCGTACACGAAGTAGCCTCTCGCTTTGCCGAGAATAAAATCAAACAGGAAATAAGCCATCAAAAATACGGGGTTTAAAAGAAGTTTGAAAATCGCTTTCCCTTCGCTGTCATCACAGAAAATGATGTAGAAAAGCATTACAAGAATTGGCGAAATCACATGAAGAAACATAAAAGCGCCCTTAAAATTCATGTGGTATGCGCCCGTCAAGCTGCCCATACAAATCGCAAATACCACGAAAAGGCCAACGCAGGAATTACCGAAAAATCTGACGGGAATTTTCTTTCCTTTCAGCTTAAGAATACCGTCAATGATGAGCCAGATACCTGTCACAACATTAGAAAGACAGGAAAACTCAACTACGAGTTCAGGCTCGGGAAAATATCCGATAATCGCCATCACAGGCATTAAAATGCCTAAAACAATTTCACAAACCGCAATAACTTTTTTCATCTTTTGCCTCCTTTTTAAGTCCACTGCAAAATTATTGCACTAAGTTACATTATTTTTGAAACATCTACAGATGTTTTACAAAACTCCTCCTGCGTTTGTAGATCCACGATTCTACTTCTTTCATGAGGCCCAAAACCTTGATGTTGTCATCAAGCATCGGACACATGCGGATTTTCTTCGCGCCCGCGGTGATGAAGCCGTCAAGCAATGCGTACATAAGAATCGTGACTATACCTTTATTTCTATATTCCGGATGAATGCCGATCAGCAATCCGATATATTCATCATTCTTTTTAAGTGCTTTAAGCAGGCCTATCCAGCCAAAAGGGAAAAGCCTCCCGTTGCTTTTTTTAAGAGCCTTCGAGATATCCGAAATGGCAACTGTAAAGCCGACCATTTCGTCCTTTTCGTCGTATAAGGCAATGATAGTTCTTTTGTCTATAACGGGCTTGAAGCTTTTAACATATGCCGCCTGCTGCTCTTCGTCGAGTTCGGACGTGCCGTACAAATCCTTGTAGGCGGTATTGATCATTTTCATTACGTCCACTGCCACAACGTCGATGTCTTTCGCGGATTTAACTTCTTTAAGGTGCAAATTGTATTTTTTAAGGCAATGGTCTGACAGACGTTTAAGCTTTGCGCAGCCCTCTCTCGTGGGGCAGTTTAACATGTACTCAACCCAGTCAACATCCTTTTCGTAGCCAAGGTTTGCGAGATGCGTCAGATAATACGGATGGTTGTAATAGGTCACGAAAATACCGCGCTCGTCGAAGCCGTCCACGAGCATACCCTCAAGGTCAAGATCGGTAAATCCCATAGGACCCACTATTTCAGTGCAGCCTTTCTCACGCGCCCATTCTTCTACCGCTCCTAAAAGACACGCAGAAACTTCCGCATCGTCGATAAAATCAACGTTCCAGAAACGCATCTGATTCTTTGCCCATTTTTCATTTGCTCTGTGATTGATAATTGCGCCGATTCGTCCGACGGTTTCACCGTCACGCTTGGCCAGCCAGAACCTGGCTTCGCAGAAATTAAATGCTTTGTTTTTCTCCGGCGTAATTGTTGCCAGAGAGTCGGAAAAAACGCCCGGCATATAATTCGGGTCGTCCCGATAAAGTTTAATCGCAAAGTCAACAAACTCTTTCCTTTGCTTTACCGTTTTCACTTCCTGTAATTCGATCATTCTGAACCCCTTCAAATAAATCAAATTTCCACACAGAATTTATTATATATGAAATCGCGTGTAAATCAAAGGAAAATGCGACATTTGGAAGATTTTTTTGATATAATAAAAGACGGTTCGCATGACGAGGCATAAGGCCTCATTTATTTTCCGATTTGGGGTCGAACCGCCCCATCTCGATTTATATAGCAAAAGGCAGGATTTAGGTCCTGCCTTTTGTGTGGTTAAATATTTCTTTTTTTACAATTTCCTGAAACAAATACAATTTAATTTATTACATTATTTCCTTATTGCAAAAAGCACAATAGTGTTCAAGTACAATTAAAGCATTCTCCACAGCTTTGATTTTCCTATCATCTGCTTCCAATCCATACTTATCATCCTCATACTTGTCTTTTTTCTTTTCATCACATTTATCAGAAATGCCTCTTATCATAATAAAACTCTTCTCTGAATTATTGAATTCCTGAGCAAGCAATACACCATAGTATTCCATTTCTACTCCTTCATATGAACGGAATACTTTTTTAACATTCTGAATCGCCTCATCGCCAGGATTCATTTCAACAAAATTCGATGAGTATACTGGAGCAACTTTAATGTTAAATTCCTCTTTGTCGTATTGTTTTTTGCAATCCAATGCAAAACACTGCAATTTATTTTTTAACATCCTATCAATCCATTTTATATCTGCATTATAAAACGTCCCCTTGGAAGTATGTGCTCCCTGACCAAGATATAGTACTCCATCCACCAAAATTACATCATATAACTTTCTTTCGTTTGACCCTGCTGTTCCAACAAAGAAATATAGATCATAATTCTTTTGGATTATCTTATTAATATACAACGCACTATTAATATTTCCTTTTTCCGGTAATTCAAAACAATCAATTTTGTACTCATCTTCATTAATAATTACTGATCCTTGCCAATAGAATTCTCCGTTTTCATCTTCGACACTTTTTAAATCATATCTTTGAATAATTGCCTCCATCTCTTTTTCAATTACTGACACTATGCATATTTTATTCATTTTATTAGAAAAATACTTTTTTGATACATTTAATAAGTTATCCATATTAAATCCTTTCTGTTACAGTAAGAATACAATCATTGTTTTCTTCTAATAGCTCGTTTATAAATTTTTTAACCTCTGGTGAATAATTACAATTTTTATCTCTTGTTTGTAAAATAGAATCCCATTGCTCATTGCAATCATATATTATTATGGTATATCCTTTATGCTTTCCACTAATAAAATTCTCAATTGCTTTTTCTGATTCCTTGCTTTTTTTAAGAAAAGCCAAAGATAAATCATCATAACAATTCCAAAAAGTATTAAGCTTAATCTCTGCTTCCTTAAGTGTTCGTATTTCACTACTTTCTATGCCATCTCCATCGTCTTTTCTAACGACATAAAACTTGTTGCATAAATAGAAATCTTCTTTATCATTGCTTATGAACCTATTAACCTTTTCTAAAATAATATCTGCTTCATAAAACATTTTATTAATTTCAAATAACAGTTCATCAATTTGAAGATTTGACGGGATATTAAGCATATTCTTGTAAGGCTCTTTAGACTTAAGAATATCTTCTATTTGCGTTATATAGGTTTTATTTTTATCCTTATATGTAACTTTATCACTATACCACTTATTATCTATAATAATTGCCCAGTATTTCAGCAATCTATAAATAAAGAACCCAATTTCATCTTTTAAATCAATGTAATTTTGTATTACTTTTTCATTCTTATTCATTCCAACAGACATCGGAATAAAAATATCATTTACGGGATTATGATAATAATTGTTATTAGGATCAGGCATATAATGTGAATTAATAACAATTTGATCCTTTATTCTGCCAATAGCTTTTTCTATATACTTTGATACTACATTGTTTATTTCTGCCTGATTGCCTCCACATCTCATTATTTCATCTTTAGCCATGTGTTGTCTTTCATCTAGTTTATCAATTTCGAGCCTATTATATATATCAATAAGTACTTCAACTATTTCATCAGCATCTAGTTTTGAAGATTTAAGCATTTCTACTGCTTTAAGACAATTGTTTAATTCTTGATTCTTTTTATATATTTCCTCATCTTTTTGTTTCTTCTCATTTAATTTACTTTCTACATTTTTTTTAATATTATCAAGAGCATCATTTGAAAAACAAATATATTTCCAGGCCCCACTCTCTATACCATTGGCAATCTTATCATAAAAATTCGTGAAAGAATGAATATGAGTAATCGGAAAACTCTTTTTTGACTTAAATAGTTTTACTTCTGAAGCCAAAGCTAACAACTGTTCTGAATGGCTTTGTCCAATTGATGTTAATACCAAAAACTTATCAAAAGTTTTAACATTTTCTATTTCACTGTAAATATTAAAGCGATTTAGTATTTTTTCAGTATCGGAATACCTTAAAGCAAATTGGTTTGTCTTTTGAATCCATGATTCATCAAGATTTTTATCCAGCAGATTATCGCTCTTAATAAGTTCATATTTTGAATTTCCTTTTTTCCTAATACCTTTAAATGGTCCCCTTTCCTCATCCGTCAATCTATTTGATAAATATGAATCTTCACTAACATTGAGTATATCTTCACTATCAGAAACAACTGGGCCAAATCTTGCATAACAAATACCAAAACAATTATTCGAAGTGATCTTGCCTTCATCTTCATCGGATACTTTTATTTCATTCAGAATAGTAGGGATGACTTCCCTGAAAAATAATACAGCCAACTTCTGTACCATTATCGAACTCATTTCTTCTCTGTTTGACTTATCCATGAAATTTGAGTACATATAAACCATCAAATCCAGTTCTTTTTCCTTTAGTTCATATTGTTCGCTCAACCTATAAGCTCTTGCAACTTTACAATTTTCAATTCTATTTACGGGAACTATTAATCCTGTATCAATTGCATAATCAACGATCAAAGATAAAACGTTTGATAAATCTTTTTTCTCCAAATCATTTACTCCATCGCAAGAATCTAATGTCTCCGAAAAAGTGAATTTCGTTTTATGTTCATTATCGTTTTTATGTTTAAATCCTATAAAATCGTAAAACTTATTAAACACAACAGAAATATCAAATAAATCACACTTTATTTCTTTCTTTTCAAAATAGCCATAATCATATTCTTTACCCAGACAGTCTTCTATTTCTTTTTTATATGATTCTGGAAAAATATAATCTCTTTTTTCACTATCAAATTCAAACAAATCAATGAATTCATTATCCATTACACTAGAGAATAGCCTATATGCTAGAATATATTGAATAGTATTCAACATATTCTCATATCTAACATTTTCGTCTTTATTCAACAATACCATTTCATCGAGTAGTCCGTTTGTCACCCCATTAAAAATATCCGATAATTGCTCTTTTGACATCTCCGGAAGAATAACGATGGGAACTGCAGTAATTCGTTTATGAACTCGATCAACATAAAATCTTATTTTGGCAATGGCATTCTCTGACAAAGTTTTATCATTCAACAATTTACTGATTTCTTTAATAAGTCTATTTTCATCAAATAATTGTACATATAATTCATTATCATTTTTATATGCTCCGCTAGGTATGGATTTGCATGATTCATCATTTAAATAATTATCAACAAAAGTTTGATAACTATCCTCATCCATGACCCTAAAAATGGGATGGTCAACATTATAAGTGCAAGCAGTAGAATTAATAAAATTAGTAATTGAATTTCCAAGCGTTAATATTTCATCTTCGCTAATTGTCCAAGTATTATCACCTATTTTTTTTATAAGCGAGTTTTCATAATTTTCCGAACTTGCTATACAAAAAATATCATAATCAGTTATTCCTAATTCTTTTATTGCACTTTCGGTTTCTTTAAGCGTTCTTCCTTTGACAATTATGTCATCTATTAATGCTATTTTTTTATTTTTCAAAAAAGAACAATCGTATTTTAATACTCTACTTGAAGTAACAAAAACCTTTGAATCTAATTTAATCTCCCCACTTTCAACTAAGGCATTATAAAAACATATTGCCTTTCTAGCCATAAAAATCAGCACATCATAATCATTACTGATTTCATTTATAAAATTACAATACCTATCAAGTTGTTTTTTCATTTCTCCCGAAAAATAAGCGCTAATCATTATAAGCCTCCTAGTAATAAATTTTTTTGTTTTCTGATATTAGTGTGAAAAACAAAACAAGACCGCCTTTCATTTCTGAAAAGCGATCTCATCTATTATGCCCCAATGTTGAAGTAGTATTTTGCTGCCATTTCGAAGAACCCTTTATGTAATACTTCGTAAAGCTAATAATTCTTCCCGCGTAACCCAATAAAGTATAACATAATATATATTCGTAAATAAAGAGTTTTTGTCTATTTTTATTCTTTTTTTATCATTTTTTTGTCTTTTAAGTTCAAGTTAAAATAAAGACAAAAGAAACGAATAAAACTAAAGACAAAAATACTTAGAAGTGCTACAATGACCTTGTAAGCAGTTTTTCGTTTTTTTATTCTATATTTCCAATATTTTTCTTTATGATTTATCAGAAATTCTTGCTTATAAAATCCATTTACTTTATAGGCAGGAATTTGGAAAACGATTCACTTATTACAATTCCTGTCGTTAATACTATCTAATTACGAAAGGAGATTAAAAAATGAGTGAATCCAAAAAAGCAAAAAACTATGATGAACTGGTTTACAGTGATGACTTTATGTTCGGGAAAGTCATGGAAGATCCCGGACTTTGCAGGGAAGTAATTGAATGTCTGTTGCAGCACCCTATTGGGGAACTTACAACAGTGCAAACTCAGAGAGAGTTTCAATTTACTTCAGATGGCAAACCCATCAGACTTGATGTTTACAACAAAGATAACGATAACGTGGTTTACGATACCGAAATGGAAAATCTAAATCACAAATCCGTTGAATCGCATGAGCTTCCCAGGAGAAGCAGGTTTTATCAAAGTTCCATTGACATTGACTTTATAGACAAGGGAGAATCGTACAAAAATCTTCCGGATAGCAATGTGCTGTTCATATGCACCTTTGACCCCTTTGGTAGAGGGCGAAGCATTTATACATTTAAGGAACTTTGCAAAGAGAGTTCAGAAATAGAATTAAAAGACGGAACGGCTAAAGTATTTTATAATTGTACATATCAAGGCGATGATATACCTGAATCAATACGCGAATTCTATGATTATGTTATCACCGGAAAGACTAAGGGAAAACTGACTCAGATGATTAACGAAGCAGTAGAAAAAGGTAGAAAGAACGAAATCTGGAGGACACAGTATATGAAAGAATTGGTTTTATTACAGGATGCCAGAGAAGAAGGACGCGAAGAAAAAGAATTTGAGATTATCACTAATATGCTTCAAAGCGGAATGGACATAAAAGATATTGTAAATGCATGCAAAGTTCCGTTTGAAAGGGTAAAAGAAATCTCCGACGGATTAAAAATGCTAGAGAAAGTTTAATATTGTTTGACAACTATAATCACAAAAGCCGGGTATCAAATGATTCCCGGCTCTATTTTTCAGGTGGTCAAAAAAGCCAAAATAGAACCGTCCCCGAATGGCTCATTTTATCAACCTCTTGAGACTCTTCTCATCCGCATCGGGGAAATGCTTCTTCAACTGCTTTATAATCCTCTCCCGCGATTCCTCTGGCGACTCCTTGTAAGCCGAAGTAACATGCTTGTATCCGTATAACTGCTCGGGCGTAGAATAGATGGCGACATCCCAGCCGTACTCTTCACCGTGCTTGTTGGTGCGCTTTTTAAAATCACGCATGCAAAGATATGTCATCATCTGAAGGTCGGCCATTGTGCCTTCGAAGTTTTTGAGGCCGCCTTTGCCAAAGCCTGCTTTGTCTTTTATCTCGTATGAGAAAAGCCTAGTATCGTCCTCGAACAATTCCATTATTTTCTTTTGTCTTTGGTTGGCTTTGCCGTCGTCCCAAAGAGAGTCGAAATCATATCCGCCGCGACGCATATTGGCAAAATATGGGAACCATTTCTTGGAGATAAAACCGGCCTTTTTGCCGAAGAATTTGCCGTACGCAATCTTGCCTTCTCGCGCAATCACGGCTCTCCACTCCCAAGGATCACGCGCAGCATTTCCGGCCCACCAATATTCGGGATCTGTATGCTCTTCCACAGAGAAGCCCGGTATACCGACTTCAAACAAAGGCAGAAATCCGACTTTCTCAATATACTCCGTCAAATCCTTAACTTCATGAAAGCATCCTTCGTCGTTCCAGTCGATGCCGTACAATGTCCATTTTCCGTTGATTTCTTCCATACTTTCTCCAATACAATAATAATTGACAAACTCTAATTAGATGATATTATCCATCGTATTCCCAAAAATGATACTACACCCCCGTCCCCCAGTGTCAATCTTCCTCTTCCACAACTTCCGAAATCTTGTTGTAGTGAAGGTCGTCGAACTTCTGGTCAAGTTTGTCCAAGAGAGCTACGTCTTCGTCTGAGTACTCCTTGTATTCCCAGATGGAGTAGGTCACCCATCTTTCGCCGCCGACGGAAGTGTTGTCGTACTCAATGCCGTAGTCCCAGGCGCTGTAGTCGGTGATGAAAAGATCGCTGTCCGGGCGGTCTTCGAGGCCGCAGACGTTGTTGTCTTTTATGAAGGCAGCGAAATCATTTACGTCAGCTTCGGTCAGCAGATAGGTCGTCACAATCATGGGCGATTCGAAATCCTCGCGTGCTCTGCGCTCGATGATCCAGTCGCCGTCGTCGTTTTGGTAGAGCGATTCGTGGATGCTCTTGCCGTCCATGTCGCCGTAGCCGGGCGAGTAGTTGAAGCCCTTGAATTCGCCTACGGGAGTGGGCTTATTTGAAGTTGTCTGGGTTGTAACAGGCTGGTTCGAATTATTCATAATAACCATCGGTATCTGAGTTAGTGAAACTATAAATATTACCGCAATCACAAGTGTAATTGCCAAGAACATCGCTATCGCAATTGCGAGAGCCAAAATCAAAATCTTAATTCCCTTTTTCATTGTTCCTCCTAAAAGAATCCCTCAACAGCCGGAGCCAGGTGCACCGACGGGAACGCAGTTCCCTAGTGCGAGCCAGGCACCAAAAAATGACACTAAAACCCCGTCCCCCAGTGTCAAAAGCAACGTCAGTTCACTGTACGGCCGCTTGCCACCTCGAAATTATACTTTACAATCCCCAAATCAAGCTTCGTCATCGCTCCGCCCTTTGTGGTAATCTTTGCTTCGTCGCCCTCGAGGGTAATCACGAATTTCTGCTGATTTAATGCAGTGGGGGCTTTGAGCGCAGCGTCCACTCCGGCCTTAAACCAGTCGGGTGCGGTGTTTAAGTCTGCCCTGACGAGTTTCTCAGTCGGCTTTGATTTATGCTCCACACCACTGTTCTCGCCGTATCCGATAGCTATGACGCAAACGATTTTCTCGCCCGCATTAAGCGAAATACCGCTTTTCTTCTTAGAGTATGTGCCGGCAACCCAGCATGTGTTTAAGCCCATCGTCTGCGCTTCAAGAACTATTCTCTCGCCGAAATAACCGCATTTTTCATCAAGATCAGCAATCGTCTTGTTTCCCACCAAAGCTATATAATTAACCGCATTTTTAAACTTGCCGTAATGCGCCAGAAATACATCAAAAGCCTGCGGTTCATTTGTTATAAGTTGAAAATTCAATCCGCTTTCTTCATTGCACGCGGATATTAACGCTCTTAACTTCTCCGCCGTCTCGGGTGCAATCGGAATATCCTTGTATTGTCTCACTGAATGTCTTTGGTCTATCGCTTCTAATATGGTCATGATTCTGCCCTCCTTTTAGCCTGCATATATATTATAAAAGAATCGCTCATAAAAGAAAACAAAGGACCCGAGATTTATTCTCAGGTCCTAAATAAATTTAATCATCATCACTGTCGCCCCAGCCAAAATCCTCGTCGTCATCATCGTCTTCATCGAGCGGATCATACCCCGGGTAAAACGTATCGTCTCCGACGAGCTCCAAAGCTTCGCGGCGGCTGTTCGCCATAAACTGGGCATCTATAAAATAATCGTCTTCCAACATTTCTTCGCGCTTTTTGTCCAACCAGTCCATATGAACCTCCTAAAAGAACCAATCAATAATCTTCCCAGTACTCATACGCTTCGTCGTAACTGTCAAAGTCTTCGTCCCACGCATCGTCCGCATATTCATCGGGATCGTCGTAATCTTCGGGGTCAAAGTTAAGAGAGTTGTATTCCTTCTTCGAGGAAGAAGAGGTGGTAGTTTTGCCCGAAGAACCCGAAGAAGTCGTCTTTCCTGAAGAACTGCTCGAAGTGGTCTTACCTGAAGAACCTGTGGCAGTATCAGACGAACTCGCGGGCTTCTTAGGATCAACAGTAGCATTTTCCTTCTGCTTCTCCTTTTCCTCAACCCTCTGCACCGCCTTCTGATAGCAGGAATAGCAGTAGGTTGCGTTGGCGATTCTTTTGTTCTGATGGCAGATAGTACATAAAGAACTGTCGTACTCATCGCGTTTATCAAGCGCTCTGATTCCAATCCACGACAGGATTATGACCACTATCATCGCCACTATGAAAATAAAGGTTTTAGCTTTTTTGCTCATAGCATATACACTCGTAAACTACGTTACAGAATACCCTCTAATAATATTATCCAAACTCTCTGTGTTGAATATATTATAAAAATCTGTAGATAAGCACCTGTCCGCATTTGCGACAGTAAAACTTTCCTCTGACGCCTTCCGCAGTCAATTCTCCTGAACCGTATTTTTCCTTGCAGACAGGGCATTCATAAAATGTGTCCATTTGTCCGACGTCCCAACCCAAGTGTGTTAAGGCAACCGCAGAATCACTTGTTTCATAAACAGTGCTTTCATAAATTCCTTCATTAGCCATTTTGCATCCCCCCTAGTATCTTTTGTATTTGTTTTTCAATAATAATATTCTAAAAATATATCGGAAATCCTTTTTTATAAAAGGCTTATTAAACCCTAAACTAAATCTCTTCTTTCACTCCGTTCACTATCCTATAACACTTCATCCCTAACTTTTTTAATATAAGTGCGGCACACTCGGCATAAATCTCAGACTCAATTTCCAATCCTTCATCTGCTGCCTTATGCTCCCTTTCAATTATCTCGTCCGCAGCAAGATCTGCCACTTCCAGCCTGTCAATAACATTTATCTCCAACGTCAGTAATTTGAATACCATAAATCCGTTACCTTCTCTTTTGTATTCATCAATCTGAACATCAAATACCTTTTTCACCTGGTACATTAATTCTCTGCAATCTATATATTCTGTAATCATTTTTCTTCCTCCTAAAACAATCCTAATGGGTGTAAAAATTACACCAGAAACAAAAATGCTCTTGTAAATACCAAAGGTTAACCATATTCAATTGTTTCGGAAGAATTGACCCGAACTGAGCCAACTAATTTGAAATCATGCATCCAAATTAAAGAATGCAATAACTATTATATTGCGTTTCACACAAATGTCAAAACGCCTCTTTAAATATATTATTCTGGAACTTTTTCAAAAATCCTTTTTTATTGCTTTTTTCTACTACGAAAGTATTCTTTTAAATCATCACAAAATTCATCTAAATTCTCAAATGATCTACGCTTAGAAAGATCCAATTTATCTTTACTCTTCTCAAAAGCTTTTCCATTTCTCCAAAATAATGCTTTATATCTATCAGCAATTCCTTTCTCAACATCCTTTTTTTCATCTTTGTCTGTGCTTTCAAAGGCTACAACAAAAGTTAGATTCGAAAAATTTTTTGCAATATAAGGATATAAGCATTCCTGTGTTTCATTGTTTTTCCAATTAAAACCGCAGTCTTCTCCGAACTGATTTATATAATTGCGGCTTGCATCATTAGGTTCTTTTACGTATTTCAAGCAACTCACATCATATAATATCTCACGACCTATATCTACCGTTTTTCCAACGTTCAAGCAGACATACGTGGAATTACTCTTCTTACCTAATAATACCCATACACCGCTTTCTCCTAAACAAGCTCTGTTAAAAGGCTTTTCTATTTCAAATTTATTGTCTTCCTTTTCTAAGCTAATTACCCTTTCTTTTTCTGACATTTCCACGCACTCCCAACGCCCTCGTAAAAACCATAATTATTTCCCGTCTTTCTTAAGCAATTCTGCTTTGTATAATATCTTCTGCAACTTCTCTGCATAATTTAATAATTTCGACAATAATATTCCCTTTTTCCAACATCTTTATAGCTCCTTCATTTGGCCAATAGTATAAAGCATCTTCGATTTCTTCTTTGGTAATCTTGATAGTTTCTGTTTTCATATCAAAAGGACGAGAATATCCTCTTCTTCCCTTTTGAATAATCATTTTATCTTCAAAACACTTCTGGATAAAGAATAATGAGTCTTTGCTTTCTATAACTATTCCTTCTTTTTCACATATAGCAAACCATATATTATCCATCTCACTTTTCCCAGCAAATTTTTTGGTAATATCATCCATTTTGCAAATAAAATTATATCTTAATTGATTATTCTCTGAATTTCTTAATTCATCACAATATTCTTCAAAATACCGAACAACCGCATAGTACAAATTCCGAATATCAACCATCATGACACCATTTCCTTGAATTCTGGCCACATAATCCGTGTCAAAAGTTAAACAACTATTATTCTTTGTTTGAGCTGAATGAAGAATCCCACACCTGATGTCTTTGTAAAATCTTGAAGAAATTTCACCATCAAATATTTCACCTAGTTGATTTTGTAAAAACCTGGAATAATATTTGCTATTTGGATAATCTTTGTTTTGCGGAATACCTTCCCTAAATTGCATTAATGTTTCAATTAACAAACAAATTAGTGCCATTGCAGCAAATCCATTTTTATTAATATCGGATTGTATAAGAAAACTAATTTGGTCTAAATATCTCCCTTTAAGCCTTTCTCTCATAATGTCAATGGCCTTTTTCCAATCCTTATCTTTACTATTTTGTTTTAAATCAAGGATAATATAATTATCTCTTGTTTCTTTCTCTGAGATGAATCTTCTGTTATCGACAAACACTCTTATGTACCTCTGCTCCATATTAAATCATCAATTCTTCAATTATTTCCTATATTCCCTCTGAAGAATCTCCTCTTTCTTCTGACAAAACTGGGTCCAGGAAAGCGTACCGGCTTCATACATTTCTGCATATTTTGCTAATTCTTCTTTATCCTGTTCTGCAGAAGATTGTCTTGAATATTCTTCTCTAGGTTTCGGCGGAGCTAAAATCGCAACTCCAACAGCAATCGGGAAAAAGAAAAATCCATACCAAAAGAATCCAAATCTGTTATAGCCCTTCTTTCCTGCAATTGACTGAGTCAATACACCCAAAAGAATAAGAATTGTTAAGAAAAACAAGAATATTAAAATAGGGAGTAAAATCGAAAGAAGAAAAGACAAACCAAGCATGGCCATAAAAGCATCAACGACACTTTGTGCGCCTTGAGAAGATTGTGGTGCGTTTGATAATAATAATTGATACATATTATTTATCTCCTATATTATTCCTTAAAAAATTCATTTTAGATAAATCACATGGCTTACCACATTGGGTTTCCAATTATTGATTACTAAGCAAAACATCTTTAACATAAACATCGACAACATTTCCCTCTGTAGCCTTTAACTGCATACGTATGTTTTTATGATTTGAAATATCAACATCAACTGTAGTTGACTGTCCTTTTACGACATCTTCCGATTCATAAAATGTCTCGAATGTATCTTTATCAATAAGCACAAAATGAATTTTCGTATTATCACCAAAGTATGTTGTTCCTGAAGTATAGGTAAATGAAAGCGTGTCATATTCTGAACCGACATAATAATCTACACATACAGGATCAGTAAACGCGTTATGATAAAAATAGTTTTGGCAATCATTGTATACTTCTCCACTAGCATCAGTATAACTATCATAATTTACGACACCTACATGTTCAAAGTTGTCAGAATAAAACGTCATATCGTATGTTGGTGAATGATTATCTTTCAATAAAACATCTTTACCGGGATTATATTCAACAATTGAATACTGTCCTTCGATTACTTCGAACAAATCCGAAATAAACATATATCCCGGATGATTATATTGATAAAAGATAGGTTGATACATTTTCTTTGCAGCAAAATCTGATATGGTATTTGATGGTGTGTTAACAACACTTTCATCATATTCGAAAGAACCATCATCCTTGACAACTATATTCTTATAGCCCACATAATAGAAAATGTTTCTTTCTTTGGTGTACTTTCGCAAGTTCACATTATCAATCGCTTCAAGAGTATTATTAATCTTGTAAATAAAATATAATTCATTCTCTTTAGAACCATCAGAAGTAAAGCATTCTCCTAAATACTCACTTTCATCTATAAGGTCCTTATAAGCCACTTCATCCTTCTGATATGTCTCTACATATGACTTTAATTCGTCATCTGCTTTTGCCTTTAGTTCATTTATAAACGCATCATCTATTTCATCTATCGATGATACCGGTCTTTTGATAGTCTGAGACAAAATTCCATTGGATTGATTCGTGTTGCTCGTTCCGTTACCTGATGGAGACGGAAACAAAATGATACCCAAACAACAGAAGAAAATAATGAAAAGAATTAAGCCTAATAATGATAAAGTGACTATCAGAATTACTTTTGATTTCTTGCTCTTTCTTCCTTGATTAGCTATTCTTCTTTGTTCCTGTTCTGCCCTTATTCGCGCTAGTTCCTGCTGTTTCTGAAATGCCTTTTCTTTTTCTGCTCTTTCTCTTGCCTCACGTTCTTCCGTTATTTTCTCTTCCTGAGCTTTTATACGACCTTTTTCAAACTTATATCCGGCTTCTTCCACATTATCGTATTGAATATGTTGAACTTCATCATCAATGAACACTTCCATGCCACAATGTTCGCAAATGCCTTTTTTATTCATTTCATCAGTTTTCAAAAGTGCGCCACAGCTAGGGCAACGCATTTTAACTATTTTCATAGTTTTTTCCCTCAGTCCTTTTTTAGAATATATACTTTTAGTTATTAAATAATTGTATCTCCTCAACTATAAAACTACAAAAGCCACCTGATTTGTCCGTAAAAGATAACCTGATTTTATTATAATTACTTATATCGATTTCAACTTTTTTAGATAAATTACAAACTAATGGATCAATTTCCATAATCATTTTGAGAGAATCATTTTCTATATCATTCACACTCATAACAACAGCATTATAATTACGATAATTATTTATAGAGCCTCTATAAACCATTTCTAATGTATTGTAAGATTTGACGGACAAATCTATATATGTTCCTTCTTCTTTTTCAAAATCCTTATGACAGAACAATTCAATACTATTAAAAAAACCATCTTCTTTTTTTGAATCATTTACCAATTTGGCATGTGTAACAAAAATAACATCGTTTTCGACAAACTCACGTGGGCTGTCTAATGTTTTTAAATTAAAAGCTATTTGCTTCGGAGATGAAAAATAGACATTTTCCTCCTTTTTATCTCTATATCTAAAAAACATTGTTGTCTTGATTTTTTCAATCATATCAATAAACAGCAAAGAAAATGCAGCAACGTCAAAAATGTTATTTTTTACAAAAACCATTAATAGTGTCGAAGATGGTATTGATAAATCTGGCCTTTCAAGAACTTCTTTTCTAAATGTATAATATTTTTCGAACAATCCTACAATCATTAAAACTAAAAAGAATGTTCTTATAATATAAAAAATATCGCACAAATCATCAAAAGAAATCTTTTGTACTAAACTTTTCTTTTTTTGATATTTAGAGATATTTTCCTCATTTCTCCACTTGTCGAAATACCGTAATATATCCTCTTTGTTTGTTCCTTGTTTGTTCAAAGAGTTAATTTGTAATTTTAAATTATCAAATTCCTTATCTATTATCTCATCACAAAAAATAATCTTTTCTTTTTTTGTTTTACTATCAATAACCTTAACATTAAGAATATCATATAATAGCTCTACTCTCTCATTCATCATCAAATGATTCTTATTCTTGTTAAGATCATATCTTCTTAAAGCATATCTAAATACTTTTTTCTCACTATATAAAATCTCATTGTTTAAAAAATAGTGGATAATCTCAACAGCATTATTATCTATAATCTTTTCATATCTAGAAGTAAGAATATATAATGCAAATGACACAATAACAACAATAAAATAAATAGCGTCAATAAAACCAAAATTAAAGAATAAAAGAGAAGAAATATATAAACACATCAACATTATTATTAAAACTAATAATGCTATAATAATATAAAATAGAATATTTAGTTCTTTTATTTTTCTTTTCACGTATTTCTAGCCTCAAATTAATGTTTCTTGAACCGCTTTATTCCATACTAACTCCATAGATTTTTATCGTTTGTTCAGAGTTCTTATCGGATATTTCTTTTCCCATTGCCTCCTCAATCACATGCATGATTGCCTTTGCTCTATCTACAAAATATGTATCAAAGTCATCATTTATAAATGCCTCATAATTAATTAAGTGAGATTCAACTCTTTTCCTTAGCTGAACTTCGTCAATCTGAGCAGCACGTATAATCTTCTTGCTATACTTACTCGGAGCTTCGCCTCCTATTTGTCTGTTTGATTCAGGAAGCAGAGGTGTTTTATTAACTATAGAATTCCATTTTTCTTTACTGTATCCTTGTTTTATACAGTATGCTTCAGGAAAAATGTGATGAATGTCCGGAGATTCATCCATACTCTTCACAATATCCATTGTCGTTCCTTTCATAAAATCACGACAACTTTCACGATAAACCAAAGCCATAATGCCTTTATACGCTGCACTATTTCTTGTCTGAAGCGAGATTAGTCTTGTGGCCGAAAAATAAGATGCACTTATTGTTCTATTGGGACTATATTTGCCCTGTATCTCAGCCACTACATCTTCTATATCATTAGCAAATCTTGTCTCATTAGCACCACCATACATTTCACCCATTATTCCACACCAAAACCATCTCGAAAGGATATTTTGTGTCTGCGGTAAGTTAAATGAACTTTTTCCAACGACTGCACATATTGCTGCAAGAGGAATCAATTGAGAAGTATATGGCAAATCTCTTTTTCTAAAAACATATTGATTAAAAAGAAATTTTCTTGCCATTTTAAATCCTTCAATAACCGCAGGTTTATTTGTTATATACGCATCATAACTCAAAGATAACACATCCTTTTTCTTGCATGTTGTCATTGTTTCTGCCAAATAACTTGTGTATAACGTAATGGTCGATAGATAGGCAGTTTCATCAACACCTTGCATCACGTCTGTGTTCAAAGGTTCGTCTACACCCCATATAACCTTTTTTGTTTCTTCCCAATCTGCTCTTAAATCAAACTTATATGTAGCAAACATTGCCGTAACTAATTCAAAGACGGTCAAAGCTACACCACCAGTATTTACATTCTCAAAAACCTTGCAGACTGCTTCTCTAGGCGTTTCTTTTCCAAGTGTAATTACCGGCAACTTATACCCAGTAATAGTTTCTATTACCTTGAGTCTAAAGTCCTTATATCTATCCATAAACTCTTTATTATACTGATGATATTCTTTATATCCATCAGCCCAATCTTCTCTAGCACTGCTATCAAATAATAAATTGATTGGAAACATTTCTTGTTCATATTCAAACTCTCGAGTAGATAAATCTAACACGATCTTTCGATCAAAATCTGTTTTAACTTTTCTATCTTCCGGAACATCAATAATGGCTTCAATTCTATCTTCATTTTCATCTAAGCACTTTTTTATATCAAAATAATAGAAACGTTTGATTTCTTGTTTCTTTTCTGTCTTTGTCTCAACTGGTTCCTGCGAGTAAGTAGCCCTATACATAGAAGTAAGGCGTTGTTGACCATCTAATATTAAGTATTCTGGGATGATTTTTACATCTTTCACACCTTCAATTGGTCTATATTTAAACTTTACTTCTTCGTTCCCATATTCAAGGCGCATAATAGCACCCATAGGATATCCTTGAGATAAGCTTGCTAATAATGCTCTTATCCTATCATTGTCCCATGTCCAACTTCTCTGAAATTCCGGTAATTGCTCTTTTCCAATACTAACATCTCTCATCAATTCACTTAATTCAGTATCTAATGATTTTGGTGCTATAGTAATTGCCATAATGTTACCTCATCTTTTTTCAATAAAAAAATAAAAATTCCCTTTTGTTTCACGGATTATTTAAAATGTTGAAGATTCTTTTTTGAATAATTGGGTCCTTAGGTAGTTCCTGAATTATTCCATATTCATCAAAAGCCCCAAGTCGAGTTAATTCTTTTATTTTTTCAAATTCTTTATAGTCAAATTCACACCATATATTTTCATCATAAATATAGTTCATTTTTATGCATGCATCTTGTCTTTCTTGTATCCCCTCAAAGAAACATATCCCATTCGAAATGACTACTATATATTCTTTCCTTTTTTCTTCGGGAATATATTTATAATCTTCTATATCATTCAAAACTGAATATATTTTTGCGTTTTCATCATTTAAAGATTTAATTCTAAACGGATGCTTTTTCTCCAATATTTTTTCTTCAACTTCTGGAGTAATATGATGAACAAACCTGAATAACTCTTTATCATGTGAAACAAAGTCTAATGTTTCAGCATCTGGGATACAATTCGAGCAAATATCTTTAACGTGCAATAATTCTTTTTTCATATCTTCAATCATTTCATCTAATGAAGAATATTCTCGTCTACAATATTGATTATCCTTATGCGCAGTGTTTTTATCTCGTTCATAATATATTCTATTGATAATTTCATCTCTTTCACATAATTCTTTTTTCTTATTTGTTTTTGGGGGAAGTTGCTCATCCAATACAATACAACAGTTCAGATAAAAATCCCTTTGTGTTTCATTTATTTTGTTTCTTAGTCCAATATTTTGTAATTTCTCAATGTTGTCAGAAATAAAAAGCAGTCTATCTATGCATTTTTTCGCATCAATTAAATATCTTGCATTCTCCCATTTATTCTTCAAATAATTTCATTCCTTTCAAATATCATTTCATTTTCAAGCCGCCCCACTTATCCAACCATAACCTTGTATGGCCATATCTATAAAATGGTTCAGTAACAAAGTAATCTTTGACTGGAAAGACTCTTTATCATAACTATCGGGTAAGTCTTCATCCAAAGACGTTCTAATAGCATCCTCAACCTTTTCTCTTGGCATTTCATCTTTATACCAATCAACTACAAGCAAGCTCTTTCGATTTTCAGAGAGCTTCTTAAACAAGTTCTTAGCAGCCAGCTTAACCTTCTGTTCCTCTGCCTGTGTCAGTTTCTTTCCAGCAACAAGCAAGTCATACATTTCAAGTTCTTCTTCAGTTAAACCTTCTGCCTCTGCACGTGATTCTTCCTTCTTTAACTGCTCTATAAGTTCAAGCAACTGCTCATAATAATCTTCGTTCTCAGAACCTCCTGCATTATATCTATCAATAATGCTCTTGTATCTCTGAGAAAACGCTATTCTTGTACAGTTCTTATTAAGCATTCTCTGTAATGCTTCGTCTATAAACGCCTTTAGATCATCAATCTCTATAGCCTTGTACTCAGCAGTCTTAATCTCTTTCCTGATTTCCTCTACATCTATCTTGGAAAGGTCAATAACTTTGGTACCATGAATAGCATACTGTCCATTCAGGTCATCTGTAGCAACAGCTGAAGTAACACTGGTATCCAGTAACTGCGCCATTCTTACCCTTGCTCTGTTTACTTTCTCATCATCTATCGTATGACACATCAATCCATATAGGTATGCAAGAGGAGGGAACATGTCATTGCTCCAATGCCTCTCAAATATCTCGGGCTTGGATGCATCGTATAAATTCATCAGAAGATTAAGCATAACCTTAAACTGTTCCTTATCATCGTCCTTTGAAACGATTATATTGTATGCTTCTCTGAATTTATCTAGCTTATCAAGGACACTGGCATCTCCAACAATCTTTGACAGATATATTCCCATACGATTCAGGAACTGATCCGTTTCATTAATTGTCTCCTCAATATAAACTACAAGCTGATCTATGTTCTTAGCAGGAAATTCTTTTCCATCATCACCTGTAGCATAATCTGTTAATGCTCTCTGCATATATTTGAAAACATTTACATAGTCAACGATTATTCCACACGGCTTCTCAGGATAAACTCTGTTTGCTCTTGCTATAGCCTGCATAAGGGTATGTCCCTTCATAGGCTTATCCAAATATAAAGTTGACAGATTAGGAACATCAAAACCTGTCAGCCACATTGCACAGACAAATACAAGTTGCAGACTGTCATTCGGATCTTTGAATCTATCCTCTATATCCTTGCCATCAGGTGTAATAGCCTTCATCTTTGTACGATGCTTAGTTATATCAAGTCCATACTTCTTAAATTTCTCAACCTCATCATCGTTGTCATCACCGGATATAACTACAGCCATATCCACTTTGTTCATGTAATCAAGTATAGCGGTAAGCTTATCTCTATCTTCTTTGGTCTGTGCCTGATTTCTTTCCTTGGCAATTTCTTTCTTTTCTTCTGCCCAGTAATGCTGAACCAAGTCATACATCTTAACAGCAGTGAACTTATCAACGGATACAACCAATCCCTTACCAAGAAAGCCTCTTCTGGGAAAGTGATGGGCTATATCCCTTGCAATCTTGTCCAATCGGTCTTCACGCTTAATTACTTCCAATATCCTCGACGAAGCATTCTCCAGCAGACGTGTTTCATCTTCATTAAGGTTTTCGTCTTCAATGATATCGACTACATCATCGTCCAAGAAATCATTTTCAAGTCCAACCTCAGGAACTCTTCTTGAATAGAAGAGTGGTACTGTTGATCCATCCTCCACAGACTGTGCAAAATTATACTCTGATACGTAATCGCCAAACCACTGATTTGTAAGTCTTTTTGCACCAAGCAAAGGCGTTCCAGTAAATGCTACATAGTTAGCATTAGGAAGAGCCTTTCTCATATTTTCTGCAAGGTCTTTATACTGTGTTCTATGTGCTTCATCGACCAGCACAATGATATCATCCCTTGTAGAAAGTACAGGGTATTCTTTATCCTTATCGTATTTAAACTTATGAATAAGAGTGAATATAAACGGCTTATTTGACTGCAAATATTCCCTTAACTGCTTTCCATCCTTGGGCTGGCACTCTTCTTTATCTCCAAGGGTCTCTGTCCTTACAAAGTTCTTATGTATCTGCGTATCTAGGTCAACTCTATCTGTAATGATTAAGAATGTGAAATTGCCCGGAATCTTCCTCTTAACCTTACGAGCAAACATAACCATAGAGAACGACTTCCCTGAACCTTGAGTGTGCCAGAATACACCCAGTTTGCCCTGCAATTCTTTCCTGTTGTAAACAGACTCCATCAAATTGTTCACACCAAGGAACTGATGGTTCTTAGCTATAATCTTAATAGACTGGTTCTGGAACAGAATAAAGTTCTCAATATAATCGATAAGTCTGTTTTTATCCAGCAAACCATCCACAAATAATCTTACGGAACTCTCACCCACAGTATTTGCTTGCAAGAGCTCATCTCTATGCAATTCTTCCTTTTCGGATTTTACCTTCAGCCACTCGAAGAAGTAATCATATGTGGCGTTGAATGCTCCCAGTTTTGTCTTAAGCCCATTGGACAGTACGCAGATCTGATTAAATGCAAAAAGGTTCGGTATATCATTTCTGTAGTCCGTTAGATTCTTTGAATATGCTTCATCGACCTTAACTATGCTGTTCTTAAGTTCAATGAATACCATAGGAAGACCATTTATAAACACTAACACATCAGGTCTTCTGTAATATACCTTACCCTGTATCCACATCTGAGATACAGCAGTGAACGTATTATTCTCAGGATTATCAAAGTCTACAAGCTTAACTATATCAAAGTCAGGCATGCCATTCTTCTTAACATCAATCTTTATGCCGTTCCTAATCTGCTGGTACAGCTTATAGTTGGTCTGTACCATATCAGTACCAGTGAAGTCCCTTGATAAATCCTTTGCTATTCTTTGAAGATATGACAGTTCCACATCAGGGTTAATTTTCTGCAATGATTTTTCAAGCACAACAGGAAGAACACACTGCTTCTTAGTAGTGCGTCCTGTGCCATCATTCAAATCATCCCTTTTATCAGGGTTTGGATCACAACAGATAATATCGTAAATAAATGGTTCAACTTTTAACTTAGCAAGTATAGCCTGCTCAATATCGTCTTCAGAGATATAATTCTTCATTTGTTTCTACCCCGTAATCTCATTTTGTTCTCTGTATTCCAGATAACACGCTGTCTTAACTAAGAGATGTATTTCTTTATAATCCATAGACGTGGTGTTAATTATCACCCATTTATGTGCAAATGCCTTATAGAACTCGTTCGTTTGAATAATTCCCCATTCTTCATTACTTCCCGGCTCTATTTTCGCACTCTTTTCTCGTAGATATCCAAATATTTTTTCAAGCTGATAATAGTACATACGATGCATGTTCTTAAGATCAAAACTAATCATGCTAATTTCAATATCTGATTGCTTTTCATAATTCAAATCGTCAACTGCATCACATAACTCTTTAATCTTGCTAACTATATACCTTCTGAATTTATTAACAGCATCTATATTTTTATCCTCCGAAAGAGGACATTCCATATAATCTATTATATCTTGTATCGTATAAATATCCTGAAATCTGTCTTCATATATGTGTTTTATTTCCTTAAGAATCTCAATTGGCCCCGCTTCTCTGTTTATCTTTGTTTCTCTCCAAAGATTATTTCTTTCTTCTATTGCTTTTTTTGCCCATTCTGTTACTCTGACTATTTCTTCATACCTTGACACAATATAGTTTTTTAAATCTACAAAAGAAAACATAATATATTGTGTATCACTTCCATATTCATCTACTTTCTCAGTATATATTTTAACTCCTATTGGCTCTGGAAAATGATAATAAATCCTCGTCAAAGAATTACTTAACGCCACCCATGGCGATACCTGTTTCCCAAATTTCTCTCTAAATACTTTATTTCTGCTTGTTTCAAAAGGATGAGCAAATGTCAACGCTCTAAAATATTCAAAAAACTTGTCATCAGTGGGACACTCATCTTCTCTACAATTCATCGGTTTATCCATGCAGTATTTCTTAAAATACTTCTTCTCTTCAATAAAAAACGAACTTTGTTTTGTAACATTTTCAAGTAAAATCTTAACGCCATCTACTATCATGCAAGCAAACATCACAAAACAAATAAAATCTTCCTCAGTCGAAGGATAAATGCCATGAGAGTTAAGATACCTGACACAAGTATCTAATCTATCCATAGTTGCACATATCAAATTATAGAAATGCTTGTACTTCTCATCCTCAGCAAAAATAGGCGATGAGTTAATAACATCTCTAAAATCTTCACACAATTTTTCATTCAAGAAAACTGGATCTCTCATTTTCTGTATCATTTCACCTCAAGTTTTCCGCTCATAAGGCGTGGCAGAAGTAAGTCTCTTTGCTTTATAAGGTTATCATTTTTTTCATTCAACAAATCCACTTCGTCAATTATAGGTTGAACCACCTTTGAAAACATATCAATTATATTCTCAGTAGGCAGAAACACCTTTACTCTGTTTACCACCTGAGGCCTTAAATGCAATACATTAGCGCCATTGGCAAACTGTGAAATATACCTTGACACCCCACCATATTTAAACATGCAATATAGGAAAACATTATTTAGTTTTGATGTAAGTTTTATTAAATCAGCAGATATAACACTTATATTATGAATTACAGGAATAAGTGCGACAGCTCCTACAGTTCTTCTGTCCTGAGTCATGTCTGTAACTCCCATAACCAAATCGCCTCTTTGAACAATCTGCTGTTCTTTATATTTCCCAGAATACTTCTTAGTGCCTTCAATCCTGAATCCTCCAAATGCTTGAATGTTTTTAAGATTAATCAAGTCAGCTCCTTCATCACAATCAATTTCATCCGATGAATAAGATAGTCCTCTATCAATATTGATTATTTCTTCAAGCTTTGTGAGTACCCAATCCTTGGGTTCACCTGCACTAAACTCATCATCCTCATGCCCAGGGAATCTGAAGCGCACAAACCACTCCTTGTACAAATTCTCTGCCATTTGCTCAAGGATTCTGATGCGCAGTTTATTACAATCAATTAGTTCATCATACTTTACAAGAATATCTGCAATTTTATCTTGAACATTCTTATCAGGAAAGGCCACCTTTGTTTTCATAATATCTTTTGCTGAAATATTAGGCTGTCCTGCACCTATTCCAAGAGAATACAAGTATCTCTCAACATAAGGCATCGAAAAATAATAGAAAAGATAATCGGGATTTGCATTGTCTCTTGTCCTTACAATAGCCACTCGCTGATTGACTAAATAGACTGTTTCAGTAGAGCCTCGCATTTTGCCCGCTCTGCCAACGCTACCAGCTCCTGTCATAGCAATTAGGAAATCATCACTATCTAGGATGTATCTTTTTAATTTTCCTGTGATTTCTTTTTGATAACAAGAATCGCACTCTTTTACAACTATGCCATTCTGGATATTGCCTATTTTTATGACAGGAACACCATCTTCTACCAAATCTTCTGATGAAAAAGCATATCCCGAGAATGCTTCTGCATAATCTCCAATTGTTTTATACTCACTCATTTTTTTCTCCAAACATTCCCCTTATATATGATGATATCTTATCTTCCAGATTCTTAGCATCTGCATTAAGGCTACTTAACTCACTATTTAGCCTTAACATTTCTGCTTTGTATTCTTCTTCTGTCATACCATCGTCTTCGATGACTACCCCTACATACCTACCAGCGTTGAGAGAGTAATCCTGATCGATGATGCCATCTTCACCATCCATCTTGGCCACCTTACAAAGACCGATTACATCCTGATAAACTCCATCCGGAAATCTCTCTGTAAGCCAATCAATCTGTGCCTGCCAGTATTCTTTTGTCTTTGTTTCTTTATCATCAGACTCTGTAGGTGCATTCTTAAGCTCTGCCTTATATTCGGCAATTAGGTCTTTATATGCCTGTTTATCACCATTATATAGTCTGGTGATGATACCCAGATTCTTTATCTGTTCTTCACTGAACTTTCTGTGAGCTCGGTCTACTTGTGTGAATATGCTTCTTGCATCAATAAACAGTATTTCATCTTTCTTCTTACGTGCCTTATCAAAGAACCATAAGGTAGCAGGAAGAGTAACAGAAGAGAACATATTCGAGGGCAGTGTAACCATCTGACTAATGATACCGTCTTCAATCATTTTCTTCCTGATTTCGTACTCAGAACCACTAGCATCAGAAGCTGAGTTGGCCATAACCAAACCAGCTCTACCGTTATCATTAAGAGCTGTTGCAAAATATCCTATCCATAGATAGTTTGCGTTAGGTACGGTTTCTTTTTTGTCAGAACCTTTCTTGGCTGTCTTACTCTTATTTCTCGGCACACCATAGGTGTTAAACCTTGCATCAGAAGCAACCTTTTCGACAACAACTTCATCTACATTGAAAGGAGGATTCGCCATAACGTAGTCAAATGCTCCAAAGGTGTTATAAGGGTCAGAATAGAAGGAATTCGCCTCTGTAATATCACCTCTGACATTGTTAAGCAGAAGGTTCATCTTCGCCAGCTTAACTGTGTCAGGCTCTTTCTCAACTCCATAGCATCTAAACTGCATCTGTGCATCGTTATCAGCATTATGTCTATGCATATATCTTGCCGCCTGAACGAACATGCCCCCCGATCCACAAGCAGGATCAAGGAACTTCTTGTCACCCGGCTCCGGGTTCAAAACCTCCACCATATACTGAACAACAGTAGCAGGAGTATAGAATGCTCCACCATCTTTACCCTCAGCCAATGCAAAGTTTCCAAGGAAGTATTCATATATCTGACCGAATATATCGATAGTACAATTCTCAGGTATATCCTTAAACACCCTGACAATTCTTGAAAGAAGCTCAGGCTCTTCCTCAGGCACTAACTGAGCATAAACCTCTTTAGGAAGGACGCCTTCCATCTTAGGGTTTTCATCCTCAATCGCCTGCATTGCATTCTTCACAAGAGTAGCCTTGTTTGCATCATCAGGTGCATCGTTAATGGTGTCGTAATAAGCACACTCGGGTAGATAAAAACCACACTTAGCTATGGAGATGTCTTTCAAAGACTTCTCCGCTCTTTTTCCCTTGTTCTTCTCATATTCAGCAAGTATCTCATCCTTATGCTGTTTGTATAAAATATCTGCATAACGTAAGAAGATTAAACCCAGTATGGGCTGTCCATACTTGTTGGCCGCTAAATGTGCACCTGAACGAAGCACATCAGCAGAGTGCCATAAATCATCTTTTAATTTTTTTAATTCCTTATCTATCATCTCTTTCCTCGCAATCTAAAGCTTTTTAAACATTTTTTATTATTCCATAATGCCATTATTCAAATATGTATCTACGCGTTTGTTACAAGCAAATATTCTGAATATACTTACAATTAGGATATCCGCTGCATCCATAGAACTGTTTTCCTGCATATTGCCCAGTTCTTGCGGTTCGTAACACCAGTTTGGAGCCACACTTTGGACAAATCTGTTCTTCATTGTTTTGCGCTTTAACAACATTATCTTTCTCTATCTTTAAGAACTCTTCATATTTTTTCGAATAGTCTGATTTGTTTGGAATGCTTTTAGATAAATAGAATTCTGCCAAATCTTTCATATCCTTCTCAAAATATTCCGGTTCATCGCATTCCGACTCACACTTTTTTATAAATGCTACCAGTTGATCTGCGCGAATTACTTTTTGTTTTATTTCCTTTTTAGCGTACTTATCATTAAGACAGGATTTAGGATTAGCTAGAACAACGATAGATTGATACCCTTTCTCAAAATTACTTAAAAAAATTTGTTTAGTTACAAAGTTGCTTTTGCTTGATTTACGAACTTCTTTTATAACATTCATATGTCTTTCGTTTTGAGTAATAGGTGAATAAATGCTTTCTTTGTATTTCTTGCCGTTTATCTCATACTTTCTAGTAAATTGTCCGTTGCTATCTACTTCTATATCTCCAACAAGATTTTTACATTCCAAGATATATACTTTCTTCCTGCAGATAATCAGATAATCAATCTGAGCACTTAAATCTTCGTGTTCTAGATAAATATCATGCAAGATATACATATCTAATCCGCTATTTTTAAGTTCAAAAGCAATATTCTTTTCTCCTGTTTCTCCATAAGAAGCAAGCTTTATCTGCTTATCTATTTCTTCTTTTATTCGCGGAGAGGCCTCAGCAGATAAACCCTTCATTTTTACAATGAAGGCGGATGTATCACTATCTTCTTTCACAAAAATCGGTCCGATTGATTTTTGAAATATGCTCATTATTTTTTCCTATGATTTAATCAATATCTTTTTCTAGCAATAATATTCGTCCACTTTTCATTTTCTCTTCCTGGACGAATATCTGATGTTATTCCTGAATCTATAACTTCAAATCCTGACATTATTAATATCGGTTTTATGCTCTCTTCTGTGAAGTCCGTAAAGAACCTTTCACCACGACTTCTTTCACCTTCACCATATTTGAAAGAGACATAAAGAATTCCATTTTCTTTTAAAGCCTTATGAATCTTTTTAAATGCTTCAGGCAAATCCTTTTCGCCTACATGTAATAGTGATGCGCATGCCCAAACCCCATCAAATTCATCTTCAAAAGACATTTCTTCAAATTTCATCTGCCAAACTTCCTGCCCAAGCAATTCGGATGCTTTCTTACACATTTCTCTCGAAGCATCAAAAGCAACTACAGAATATCCTTGCTTGATAAACGCCTTACTGTCTCGTCCGCTTCCGCAACCTGCATCCAATATTCTTCCGCCTGCTGGAATATGTTTTAGGAATCGGGTTTGCCATTCTGACATATCTACTTCAACGGAGCTTTCGTAGAAACTGTCCGCATTTTGATTGTAATATTCTATATTTGAATTGTTCATTTTTTACCACTCTTGAAATCCGCTTTTTTTAGCAAAATCGTACTCAGGCTTGATTACATTAGCCAATCTTTCTCTAAAAATATCTTTATCAATGTTGTCCGAATATAATTGTGCTTTTACTTTTGAATCATTTATATGATACTTTGAACATTTTTCAAATTCCTTAGCAACCAGTTCGTTCTCATATCGAAGTTGATATGCTCTGTATTCAAGATTACACAGCTTAATGAAATACTTATCCCAATTGGGAAGATTATTACTCTTACTGCTGTTTATACTTTTTGTAGTAGGGCATAAATTCCATAATTCATCGTGTGCAACAAATTGCCATGGAACAAAATGATCTATTGAAATTGAAACATCTTTAAGAAGATTATCCCCATATATTTCTTTAATATCCGGAGCAACCTTTATAATCGTACCCCAATATTCCTTTACTCTTTTAAGATCGCGTGAATACGGCGGAAGTATCTTTTCTGAAATACCAGGCACTAAACGATTCTTTTTCTCCAAATAATTAACCAATCCATATCGAGCCCAGTCAATTAATATTATTTTGTTTTTTCGAAGATAATCTACCCATTCGTCAGATATAAATATAACGGTATTTAGTTTCTTAAATTCTTTGAAATAGTATATTAACCGTTCTTTTCGATTTATGATATCAATTTTATTTTTATCTGGGTCTTTAATTTCTTTATAAAACGGTGATTGAAGACAATATGGAACATTGTTTATCAAGGTTTCTTTGAAATCTATATATTTCTCGTCATTAAGCTCATTCAGTTTTTTTCTTAAAACTTCCTTCTTTACAGCTGAATACACTTTCTTATCAAACGAAACTTTATAAAGATACTTTACCACTTCTTCAAGATTGTCTGTTGTATTGTTTGGACCAAGTTTTAACCCATACTCGTTGACCATATACCAGGCAATAACAATCATTTCAGTTATTAACTCGTCATAAGTATATTCTGTCTTAATATCTATCTTTTCCAATATCGCCAAAAACCAAAAAAACTTATAACAGTTTGAGGTTCTGTCAAAAATGTGATTTAGATATTTTATTTCCAAGTTTTCTTCATACGGAAGTATCATAATTAATCTCCTATAATGCATAAAAAGCACAGGTTTTCCCTACCTGTGCTTATAATTATTCTCTGTGTTTAATTGGTCCCCTAAATGTCTTATTATTCATTGCTTTCACCCTTTGATATTATACCATAAAGTACTTTTTTTGACACCATTTTTTATTCAAAAACAAGCATTGTAACTCCGGGGTTTATCTGATCCGGTACAATCTTGTATGTTCTCATAAACACGCCTTCGGTTCTGACAGTATCTTTAAGTATGGTTCCGTGGTTAAAACCATGTATTATACGCATCGTAAAGGCCTGCCTGCATAAGCAGGATATGTTCTTAAGCAGCCTAACCATAGCGTTACGGGTTAATCCGTGTACATTTACGGTCACAACATCATCTACTGTAAAGTCCATTCTCTCAACATCAGTTTCTGATAAAACAAGTTTGATTCTCTCTTCCATATGCAAGCTCCTTTCTATAATCTGTTTTTCTTATATCTTTTATGATTTAATCTTAACAGTTTTAACAAGAAGCGCTGTACAATAAACCGCCCTTAGATAAAACGCCCTGCCGAAAATTATCGACAGGGCGTTTTCTCATTCTGCTATTCTTTTATGATCTACTCCATATAATACTGCAACAACTCATACCTAAGCTTGCAGCCTTCATAAATCTCTGCCGGCAGCAAGGCTCTTGCCACGAGTTTTAAATCGTCGCTTTCTATGTCGATTCTTTTAAGATTTGCATAGTCTCCGTCTATGCTTACAACTTCGTAATACCAGGTCTCCATTTTGTGTTCCTTCCTTTATCTTTTATGATCTTAATTATACCATCTGGGTTTTATATATAAAATACTTCCTCATCCTCCAGTCTTATACACGCCAGTCTGCCGTTTAGAAACCATTCGGAATCATTGAATGCGCATCCGCAGTCAATATCGTAGAAAGTACAGTCTTTCTTTTCATCGTAAAATCGATAAACCTTACCGTCGGTATACATCGGCGTTCCTTTTATGATGGTTGGCGTATGTCCGGCAATAATAGAAAAGGTTACGAAACGAAACTTTGCGGTTTCGCTTCGCAACCTGTGTGTGTTGGTTCTTTTATGAGCTTTAGTAAACGATTACCTGACCAACTATGATGTAATCAGGGTTTTTGATGCCATTCTTTTGGGCGAGGTAATCTACGGTTGTGCCGAACTTTTCGGCTATTGCCGATAATGTATCGCCTGCAACCACTGTGTATTTGCCGCTTCCTGCGATGATTTCGGGAACGTTGTCGCCGCCGTAATTAGCTAAGAGCCACAAAGGACCGTACCAGCTTATGTTCGCGTCTGCGATTGCCCTTCCTGCAGGAATTGTGACTGTGTATGTAACGCCTTCGTATGTTACGTGGTAAACGAGCGTGATGTCGGTATGCTCTTTAAGGTATTCCATGATGTCATATGAGAGCGCAAAATCACCGCTGTATTCCACCGTCTGAGGTCCGCCGAGTTCATCCGCAATGTTAAGATCAAGTCTTAAATCGTCAAGCCAGTCTTTTTCGGGGATTTCGGGGTCAGAGTTGGACTCGGAATCCGATGGTGTTGAAGGCTGTGTGGGCGCCGGTTTTTCAGGCTCTTCGGGTATTTCTTCGAATGTTGCCTTTACTACAACGTTCTCTGTACCGACTTTAAATGTCGTAGTTACTGCAGTTGCATCGTCAAGAGTAATGCCTCCCGAAACTACTTCCCAACCTGCAAATTGATAGCCGTCATTGGGGGTCGCGGAAACTGTTATGATTGCATCTTTTATGCCTGTATCAGCACTTGCCGATGCTGTTCCGTTACCGTCATTGATTGCATTTACAGTATAAACAACATCATCCCACAGAGCATAAAGGGTTACTATAGCTCCTTCATCACTCGCCAAATCTCCATCATATCCATCTGCATATGTCGTTCCTGTTCCGTCAGACGCTGTATTCCAGCCTGTAAAAGTATGTGATTCATATGAATATACATTAGCGGCAAGTGTTGCGCCGTCAGCATATGTACGATTCATGTCAGTCATCGTTCCGCTTCCGCCGTTGGCATCGAATTTAACCGTGTATGTGTTCGGAGTCCAGCTGGCAAAATACTCTTTATTGCCAAAATCTGTGGTTGATATCTCTGTTACTGCCGTTCCCTTATATTCGGCATTATCATACCAGCCTGCAAAGATATAACCGGTTAAAGTCATATCTGCTGCTGTCGGAAGTGTCGCACCCGTTCCGCATGTATAACCTGTTATGTTACCGTTATTAATAGTTCCTCCGCATTCGTTCAATGTAACCTTATATGCATTAGGATCCCATTGCGCATACAAAGTAATTTCTGCATCTTTTACATCCGTCAAGTTGACTACAGCCTTATCAGAGTAATTATCACCCGAGCCATCGGAAGCAGTATTCCAGCCCATATATGTATAACCATTGTAAGTAAAGGTATTTTCAGTAAGCGGAGAGATTGTGTCATAAGTTCTTGTTTCATCATCCATCGAGCCACTTCCGCCGTTTGCGTCGAATTTAACGGTGTATGTGATTGGAGTCCAGCTGGCAAAATACTCTTTATTGCCAAAATCTGTGGTTGATATCTCTGTTACTGCCATTCCCTTATATTCGGCATTATCATACCAGCCTGCAAAAATATAACCGGTTAAAGTCATATCTGCTGCTGTCGGAAGTGTCGCACCCGTTCCGCATGTATAACCTGTTATGTTACCGTTATTAATAGCTCCTCCGCATTCGTTCAATGTAACCTTATATGAATTAGGTTTCCATTTCGCATACAGAATAATTTCTGCATCTTTTGCATCCGTCAAGTTGACTACAGCCTTATCAGAGTAATTATCACCCGAGCCATCGGAAGCAGTATTCCAGCACATATATGTATAACCATCGTAAGTAAAGGTATTTCCCGTAAGCGGTTCCGTGCTATCATATACCCTTGCCTGGTTGTTCATTGAACCGCTTCCACCATTTGCATTAAATTTTACGGTATAACTATGTGCTTCCCAGCGTGCATAAACTGTGGTATCAGAAGCAAACATCGTATTTGTGGTTATTTTATTTCCTCCTGTGACACTATCGTACCATCCAAGGAAGTCATATCCTTTTCTGGTTGGCTTCGGAAGAGAATCCAGCTTACGATTGTCTTTTGTTTTATATGTTGTTTGTTTTCCGGATCCATCATTCTGATCAAATGTTATCGTAAGTACTTTTGAATCGAATTTATATGTATACGTAAAGACAGTATCTTGGGATATTACCATGTTTGCAGGCTTATCCCAACTGCCTGCTTTATAACACGAATATGGGTAACTTCCCACTTCAGGAAATTTATCTGCGCCAACTCTGAGCAGTTTAATTTCGTTTTTATTTCGACTGACCTTGATAACTTTATCCTCTGTTGATACCCCATCCCAAGTTCCATTTTCAACTTTGAAAGTAACTTCATAACTAGTAACATTAGGCTCTACCCATTGAGCATAAAGGGTTATATCTTTATTAATCTTTATCTGGCTTTTATCTGAATAAGAATCCCCGCTTCCATCCGCTTTTGTATTCCACTCAACAAATTCTTTTCCGGAATTAATGAATGTATTTTTACCGATAGGCATCTCTATATTCTTGGGAAGATATTGTGTGGGCATATCTCCGGTACCACCGTTTGCATTAAAATTTAAAGCATAAGGATTAATCTTTTCCCCTTTATCACCTATTGAATCATAGATGTATCCTCCTTTAAAAGAGGCATCTTTTGAATCCCCTATAATTAAATCTATTCCATTTCCCCTAGTTTTGGAGATATTTCCGGAAATAATCCCTCCGGACATATATAATTTTCCATCGAGTACCTCTACTCCACCACCATATAATCCCGCCTCATTAGACGTGATTTTTCCTCCGGTTATATTGAGATTTCCCTCCCAACACATAATTCCACCGCCACTACTTATCGAATAGTTATTGGTTATTTCTCCGCCGGATATATTAACAGTTCCTTTATCTACATAAATTCCACCACCCGGGTATTCTGTAGTTTTATTATTGGATATTATTCCATCAACCATATTAAATGTTCCCTTATTGTCACGTATACATACACCTCCACCAAGTGTTGCTGTATTGGAAGAAATCTCTCCTCCATACATGTTCACAGTGCTATATTTTATTTCTATTCCACACCCATTATTTCCAGTAATTTTACCGCCATACATATTAAGTGTTGCGTTAGCAGATAAAACTAAGCCCTCACCATCAACATTTTCTTTATGAGTTAAAAACCCCGAGTTACCTTCAATATCATAAAGATTTAAGGTTCCTGAGCTTACATGTATTACCGGATTGTCTGATGCTTCTTGAATAATACCGTATCCATTAAGACATAAATCAAACTCATATTTATTAGACAAAGCCACAAGCGAATTGAGCGTAATGGTTTTTGTCAAGTAACCCTTACCCCCTTTATTTAAAAAGAAATCTCTTAAATCCTGTTCAGAACTTATCTTTGTCCATTCATCATGAGATTGACTTTCTGTATGTTCTTTATGCTGTTTAGGTGCAGCTTTAACGGACATAGGTGTGCAAACTACCTGCAATAGTGCAAATATCATAACTGCCATCAAGATAAATGATAAAATTCTTTTTCCGTTTTTTCTCATATTTTTTCCTCCAAAACAACTCTTGCCTGTTCGCGCTCCTTTGCTCTAAAAACAAAAAAGCAACCAAACAAGACATTCTCATCTGATTGCAGTTAAACCGCCTTCGTTTACACTTTAAGGCTTACAACTTTGCGTCCTACCCTCTCGGATAGTTTGCCCTTATTTGCTTAATATTTTATTCTTTTATGAGCAATTTGTCAACCTTCTGACCATTTAGGGACACATCTCCGAAAAATAGACCAGAGGGACGGTTCTTCCGGTCCTTTTCGAACCATCAGAACCGTCCCCCTGGCTCTAATCTATATCCACCTTTTACTCATTTTACATGTCCGGAACAGGGGTTGGGGTCGCCCGGGCTGCTTGCCTGGTAAGCATTGTATGGCGCCCGGGCGATAGAAAGGTTTCCGGAACTTGTTCCTCTATATACGGTATAACTCTAACGCGTCAACACTTACATATCCGTTTGTGCGTGATATATAAGTATATTCTTCTTGTTTGGCAAATTAGTGTTGTAGCGCGGTAAAGTATACGGTTGGGACGGACCTCCGAATATTAAAAATCTCTTTTTTTCTTTTAAGGTCGCAAATTGCGACCTTATAAATATCCGCTAGCATTATGCACAATTTTAGGTATCGTATTTCTATAGGCAAAAAGAGAAGATCAAATTGATTCATATTGATATTTGCTATATATTAGCATCATAAGGTTTACATTATCATCTCTTATTTTCCCTAATGAAACTAAATATATAACTTCATTGACAAACTTTTTGTATTGAAGTATCATTTTTTTGTAAACATAGGTAAATTTATAGAAAATACCGAGGATTACATAAATGTTATTATCATACAATGAAGCAATTGAACAGTACGGAAATGCTTATAAACTCGCCAAAGCGGTGGCTGATGGCTCTGTTTTTAAGATAGAAGACGGAATATATTCTACAAAAAAGCATGTATCCGAACTGGGAATTATTATGAAAAAATATCCGAAAGCTGTTTTGACTGGGGAATATGCTTTTTATGTTCACGGACTGACTAATCTTATTCCGGAGAAATATGACATTGCAACTCCTTCGAAATCAGCCAAATTATCGGATAATCGAATTAAACAGATTTATGTGAAAGAGGATATCTTTAATTTGGGAATTGAAGAAAAAGAAGAAAACGATGTACAAATTCGTATTTATGATAAAGAACGAATGCTTATAGAACTTTTACGAGCTAAAAATTCTATGCCGTACGACTTATACAAAGAAATTATTGTTCATTACAGAGAGATTATTTACGATCTTGAAATATGGCGAATTCAACAATACGCTTCAGTTTTCCCCAAGAGCAAAATGATATCCAAAGCGCTCGATGAGGAGGTTTTATAATTGAATTTACAGAAGTTGATGGATGCATATCTTGAAGAAGGACTGACTTCAGAACTAGCTTCATCACGTGTATGTCAAGATATCGTTTTAAAAGCCATATCTGAAGGACCTTTTAGCAGAAATGTTACGATAAAAGGCGGTGTGGTTATGAGGAGTCTAACGAAGAACAATCGTAGAGCGACCAAAGATATAGATTTAGACTTTATACATTATTCTTTACAAGATGATTCTATTCGCGAATTTGTTCAGAGATTAAACTGTATCGATGGTATTCGAATTGAAATGAAAAATGAAATCACAGAACTAAAGCATCAAGACTATAAGGGTAAGAGTATCGAAATAAGAATCAGCGATGAATCAGGAAATACGGTTAACAGTAAGATAGACATCGGCGTTCATAATCATCTTGAAATTGAGCAGGAAGAATACTGTTTTGATGTTTGCATGGATGATGAAGGATCAACACTTTTAAAAAATACAGTGGAACAATCTTTCGTTGAGAAACTGCGCTCTCTTTTAAAATTTGGAGCAAATAGCAGAAGATACAGGGATTTATATGATATGTTTTATCTCAAGGATATTGCTTCATCTGAAAAAATTTCAGATACGATTCGGATTTTAATATTTGATGATTCAGGAATGTTTGAAAAATCTTTTTCAGATATAGTTAGACGTTTGAAAACAACTTTTAAGGATGAACAGTATCTCAAACGTGCATCTGAATCCCGCCAGAGATGGCTCGATAATGATATTCACGAAATTGCAGATGGTATCGTGGCATACTTGGAAAAAATGTAAGGCCGGAGGAAAAATCCTCCGGCTTTTTATTTTATTTTTTCTTCTTTTTCTTCATATAAATCACAAGCATTATAATCGCAATCACCCACGCACAGACTATCGTAAATACGCCTGTTTCGCTGACGAAGAACTTTTTGTCGTCGCCTATTGTGATTACATCGAATACTGTCTGATCGAAAGCATTGTGTGCTGCGTGAACAAATGCAGCGGGCCAGACGCTCTTGCTCCAAAATGTCAGGATGCCTGCGATGATTCCAACAGGGAATATGCAAAGAACGAATGCAATAAGCTTATACCAGACAGGCGTGCCTTCCATATAATCGCTGAATATAAGAAGCGGGAAATGCCACAGGCACCAGAAAATGCTGACTGCTGCGATTGCACCCATATCGCCTAAGCGCTGCACGAACGCCGGCAACATAAAGCCTCTCCAGCCAATCTCTTCGCCGAGCGCCGTGATGAGCGAAATTAATACGCAAACTACCGTATATAAAGCCAGATCCTTTAAAACAATCGAAAATGCCACTCCGCTGTAGCCGAAGTTTTCAGGATGCATGGTCCAGTAAATCCTGTAAGGGATGAAAATATATATAAAAGGAATTACTACTCCGAGCAAAACATATAAAGGATTGCAAAATCTGAGGCCGACATATCTGAAAAGTTTGATGGGGTTGAATTTGTCTTTGTTATCTGCCATCGCTACCCCTGAAGCAATGAATGCCGAGACGGCCGGTACCCACATAAGAAGAGCCACCACCCACTCGATTCTGCCTGCGCAGTATAGTGCCTCAGCTATGCCTGAGAGCAAAATTACGAGCGACATGAAGACTGTGAGTGCTTTTTTGCTGATTCTGGGTTGTTTAAATTTGTCTTTGTTCTTTTTCATTGATTTTATGCCTTTTCACGTAAAAATTAAATTTGGATTTAATGCCTTATAGGTTTACATAACTTTTACTCGCACTTCGAAAGTGATGAACCGCCGAAGTACTTGTTGGCGTAATCAAACTCATCCCAGGTCTCGTAATACTCAAGGATGGTGTCGTCTGATTCGCTCGTTAAATATGTGTACTCAATACCGCTTGAGTTCATTGCCTTAATCATATATCCGCCTGATGAAAGTTTCTCTGATGCGAATATTTTGTCTGTGTATTCCTGTACGAAATTGCCGTCTGACATATGACCGTAGATAACATCCGAGCCCGTAAACTGAACATAGTATTCAGGCTCCATGTTTTCATCATCTGTCATAACGATTGAAACTGTCTGCCATGTGCCGGGAATTACTACCTGGCCTTCCACGGTAAAGTAATCGCGAACGTTGAATGTCTGGCCGTTTTCGGTCTCTTCGTCAATAATACCCGGAACAAGCTCGGTCACGTATGTTTCGCCGCTTACACGGTCAATGTAATATCTGGTCTGTGAGCCTGTATAAGATCTGTAAAGCACTACAATCTGCTTGGCATCGCTTGATTCAACGACCCAGTATAAAGGAACTTCGCCTTCTTTAAGATAATCCACGATGCCGGGATTTTCTTCAAGGCATAAGTTCTGGATTGCCGAAAGTGCCGCGTCATCTGTGATGGGTAAAATATCTGCGTTTGAAGTAGTATTATTCTCTGCAGCGTTGTTGTCGTTATTCTCAGTCTGACCTTCATTTCCCTGTTTTGTTTCTACGGAAATAATGTCGGGATTGTCCGAACTTATATTAATGTTAGTCTGTTGTTTGCCATTGTTTGTTTCCACATTTATGGTCGCGGGAGTGTTTGTACCTGCAGTCACCTCAACATTGGTGTGGTTATGATATGAACATGCTGTGAGCGAAATTATAGATAATGCAGCAAGTGCTGCTAAAAGTTTCTTTTTCATTTTTGTATCTCCTTTTAATTCGGTGTCAGGCACCCTGTGGGAGCCGGCCACCATATTCAGTGCCTGACTCACGAAGTGTGTCTGGCACTACCGCCATATATTTTACCACATACCTCATAAAAACCCAAATTTAAAGGAGGAGTTTTCACCCCTCCTAAAATCAGCCGTCTTTCCAGTTATCGTGCCTGTCCTTGTCTTTCTGCCTTTTGTTTCTTACGGACTCAGGCCTTACCGAACTTTTTCTCGGTCTGTATTTCGAACAGTTTTTGCACTTTTTCAGATCGACATCTACAAATCCTTTTTTGCAATCTGCGCCCTTGCAAACATAGTAAATGCAGGGTTCTGTTCTGTCTTTCATTGTTTTCTCCTGTTTCTTTTATGGTTTACATAACTCTTGAATATGCCTCCAGTGTTCTACCGTCAAAGCATACCCACTCAATTAAATCAAACGCGTCGGGATTTTCCACCACAAATCCTCTGACCGCATCCACTGCTGCCTCTGCCGCCATCTCTACGGGATATCCGTACACGCCTGTGGATATTGAAGGAAAGGCAATTTTACGAATGCCTTTTTCTACGGCGATCTTAAGCGAATTCGTATAGCAGCTCCTTAAAAGTTTCTCTTCGCCCCCGGCTCCACCACGCCAGATCGGGCCTACAGTATGTATTATATATTCACACGGCAAATTATAGGCGGACGTAATCTTCGCCTCTCCTGTCGGGCATCCGTGCAGCGTACGGCACTCCTCTAAGAGTTTCGGTCCCGCAGCACGATGAATTGCGCCGTCAACTCCGCCACCGCCAAGCAGTGACTCGTTTGCCGCATTAACTATCGCGTCTACATCGTTTTGTTTTGTTATATCTCCAAGAATTGCTTTGATTTCCATGTTCCATCTCCTCTTTTTTGAGGTTCCAAATTGGAACCTCAAACATTTTCCAAAGTCAAAATTCTCTCTCATGCGCCTTGAAAAAATCATAATACACGCGCACATTCTTAAGCTCGGTCCACTTCTTCACGTCTACCGGGTTTTCATCAAAATCATATATCTTACAATAATCCATCGCAAGCAGGAAAGGCGAATGCGTCGCAATTATGAACTGGCAGTTAAAAAATCGCGCAGAGTCCTGAACCAGTTTCATCAGTTCCATCTGATTGTCGGTACTCATACTGTTCTCCGGCTCGTCGAGGATATAAAGCGCATTTTCTTTTATCATGTTTACGAAGTACATGAATGCGCTCTCGCCGTTCGAATGCTCGCGCACATTGTCTTTCAGTTTGCTTCTGATGTACTGCGACTGCGTCTTTCTTTTCGCCAGATTTCTGCGCTTCAGCTCCTCGTAATCATCTATCGATTTCATCTGAAACGTCGAATATTTGTCGTTCATGTATTCTTCGAGCAGATCTTCTCTTCTAAGATCGACGCCTTCGTTTAAGCTGCGCAAATTCAGCATAAAATCAAAGACATCGTCGCTCGTAATTATTCTGCTTTCCCGCGGAATCGTGGTGCTCTCAAAATCGCAGAAATCCAGATAATCCTCGAAGAAATTCGACCTGTTGTAAAGTGTTCCGCGCTCAATTCCGATCTTCTCCGCAATGATATTTAGTGCCGTGCTTTTGCCGCATCCGTTACTACCATAAAAGATAGTTATCGGCTCAAAATCCACCTGCCTCAGACCGTTCTTCGACAGTATTCCGAACGGATAACATGTGTCATAGCAGGTTCGCTGTATGTTCCAGTGCGTGAACTGTTCTTCTTTTTCTATGGGGGCAAATTCAAATTTCTTTAGGTACATTTAGGTCTCTCATTTCTTGTATTTGTTAAGGTTTATGCCTTCTCTCTTCGCCATCTTCAGAAGTTCTTCATCGCTCGCCTTTGAAGCATCAATCATCTGGCAGAAACCGAATCCGCCCGAGAATGTCGCACTCTGCGCAGCATATTCGTTTTCAAGGTCCCGTCTGAGTCTTTTATAATCGTAATTGCCTTGTGGTTTTTCATCTTCAAACAGACCGCCAAATAAGCCCATGCGAGCCTCCTTTCTTAAAAAACATCATCGACGAAAGAATGAAGGTCTGTCCCCCTGGTTCAAAAAGGACCAGAAGAACCGTCCCTCTGGTTCGATTTTAATAAAGGTCTCCGATGTTCTCCAGTTTCTCTTTCATCTGCTTTACAACCCTGCTCGGACCGATAATCTTCACGCCGTCGCCAAGTGCAAATATCCATCCTAAAAACTGATCCGATACTGCCACTTCAACATCAGTTTCGTACCAGCCGGCTTTCTTTGCTGCTTTTACGGGAATGCCTGTGCCGAAGCGGTCCAAAAGCACACCTACCATCTCTTCCTTGAAGGCGATGATTACATGCGTCTTTTCACCGCCGTACATGCCAAAGCTCATCTTCGCATATTCCGCGAGATTGAATTCTCTGAATTCCGCACGTCCTTCACGCTTTTCTTCGACGATTTTGATGGCTTTCATCTTGTCCACACGGTAGTGTTTGATCTTGCCTGCTTCCTCGTCAAAGGCAATTAAGTAATAATTTTCGTCATCCCATGTGAGCGCCCAGGGGCTTACAACGTAGAGGCCTTCCTTGCGCTTTTCCATCTTTTTGGAGACGTTCCACTTCATGTATTCGAAAGAGATTTTCTTGTTCTCAAGAATCGCTCTGTGAATGTCATCCACGATATAGTAAATGCTCTCGTTCATGGTCTTTACTCTGCCGTGAACGGTCACCTGTCTTTTAAGCTGCTCTGCTTCGTATTCGCTTGCCAGCGTGCCGACTTTTTCGATTAAGTCTTTGGACTTTTTCTCGGTGATAAATTTCGACGACTGAATGGCATCTACGAGCAGTTTAAGCTCTGCCACGTCAAACGTCTTGCTGGCCACATAATAATCATATCCGCCGCCCCTGGTTTTCTGGCCGTTGACATCAATACCGAGATGCTTAAGCGCTTCCATATCCTTGTAGAGCGCTTTTCTGTCGGCCGTAACACCACAATCCTCCAGATAGCCATGAATTTCAGGCATTGTCAGATGATGATCCTCATCGGTTTTGGACAGCATAATCTGGGATAAATAACAGAGTTTGAGCTTTTGATTCTTTCCGCTGGGCATAATGAATACCTCCATTTCGAACACTGAAGACAACAGATACAAATAGATAATTCATTATACCATATTTTTACTTAAAGGGCGATATAAGGGACTCAAAGTTTCTGAAAAGGATTGTCTTCCTTACATGTTTCGTAATACTTACAATTCAGACAGAATCCTTTACATCCCTTATCCCGTTTTATGTTCTTTTTTATCCAGTAAATAAATTTTTTCATGCCTTTCCCCTTGTGCGACTCTTTTATGATCAAATCCTATCATAAAAGAATCTGTTCGATGTCCCATAAAACGCCCTTATATCTTTTTAATTAATATTCATATTTTGGTTTTATACAGTATTGAGTACTGCCTAATTTCACTTCTGATTTTTCAGGCAGTACTTTAATTGGCTTTTGTACTGCCTGTTTCCATTTCTGCTCTTTCAGGCAGTACTTTGAATGGCTTTTGTACTGCTTGTTTTCACTTCTGCTCTTTCAGGCAGTACTTTGAATGGCTTTTGTACTGCTTGTTTCCATTTCTACTCTTTCAGGCAGTACTTTGAATGGCTTTTGTACTGCCTGTTTTCATTTCTACTCTTTTAGGCAGTACTTTGAATGGCTTTTGTACTGCCTGTTTCCATTTCTACTCTTTTAGGCAGTACTTTGAATGGCTTTTGTACTGCCTAATTTCACTTCTTTCTCACCTGAGCAGTACTCTTAACGAAACAATAACAATCTTGAGAATTGTTATTATGTGAATAGCAAACCTGCAATAAAAAAAGACTCCGAAGAGTCTTTACTGATGTGTCATCTTCCATTCAAGATACGGCGGGTTGCTGTAGAGACGAACTCTTTTTTCCTGGCCGAACACGACAATTTTGCACTCAAAATTAAGGGTGTTGTTCGTGACAATAAGCCCGTCGGGCATTGTCCTCGCACCCTGATGTGACACGTCTTTATATTCTTTTATCGAATATGCCTGCAACAGTCCATCCTCGTCAGCCACTCTGATCCTCAAAGGCACTATATTTCCGTCTTTCGTATGCAGGCATATTACATCCGCCTTTACCGGTAACATAGCCCCACCTCTTTTTTGTGTATATGTATAATAGAACATTTGTTCGGGTTTGTAAAGAGGCAATTTTACTATGTTTTTTATGATATTAGATTTTTGTTTCTTGGGAAAAATATAAGAAAAAATCAGTGATACCAGAACGTTTTAGGAATTATTATTTTATGTATCTTTTTAATTCATCATAAAAGTTTTCTCGTGTACCGGCCATTATTATGATAACTATTTCGGTCTTTCCGGATTCGGCCGATACACGTTCTTCTAATCTGTAAGCCAGTTCATAGTTTATACGATTGTAATAAATATCATACCCAAATATACCCTCTAAATCGCCATGTTTCATCACGCCAATATTAGGATCATCGCTGATTTTCTTAATAGCATTTTCGTATAAACTTTTTAATTTTTTATCTTTTAGTTTTTTAAAAAATTTGATTGCGGGCGGAAGAAAAATAACCTCTGCCATCAATCCGAACCTCCAAATACTTCATCAAATGCCGCATACTCGCCAATTCCATTGGCCGCATCCTTTGCCATTTTTATTAATCTCTCGACCGCAGGACGGATCTTTGACTGTCTGTTTTTGAATTCGATGAGTAAATCCTGGCCTTCATAACCTTCGGCTATCAAATCTGCAAGAATCTGCTCAGAAAACTCACTGTTGCTTACTTCTTTCGCCGGCTCAATGATGAGCATTCCTTCAGCCATTGTACAAACAGCTTCTTTGTCAAATCCCAATTCAGTAAAAAATCTCTGAGGAATCGTAAATTGACGCTTTGAAGATATTGTTACTCTCTTCTGCTGCGGAACAACTGCTACTGACATATTTTCACCCTCCATTCAAAATTATTTATATTTCCTTGTTTCCTTGTTTGCAGTTTTTCTTTGTTTCCTTGTTTTTAAGATACTCCTTTTGTTGTTTGCTGTCAATATTCTCAATAAAAAAAAGCCCACCGAAGTGGGCCTTAACTGTCTTTCAGTCTATATATAATCCATTAAAGAAATAATATTCAAGTATATCGCCTGTGGTTGCATCAACCTGCACACTGCTATAATCATAGATTCCAAAAAAGTAATACAACCCACGCCCTTCAGTATACCTGAGGGTATATTCGCCGCGAATCTGAAAATTCTCCTCGTCAAATAGAATCATTTCTTTTTTATGATCCGTGGCAAGTTTAAACACCTTGTTGTAAAGATTCTCGGCGGGAATTACTTTGCTTGTATCAATGTCGATGTCCTGCTTCGTATATGTGCCGCCACTGGATGATTTCCATGTGTATACTCCGTCTTTACAATCGCATCTTGCTTTGGCGTCGGTAATATCCACACCTTTTACATATCTGTCTGCGTTAAAACTGTATCCGCTTTTATCGAAGCTTTCGGACACGCCGTAAACATACATATCCTCATCAATCAGCTTATCCGCTTCCTCAAGAGCCGCCATAATTTCCTTTTTCTGATCTTCACGATTTCTTTTTTCGCAGAAATCTTCCTCGATATAAATGTGATTGCCGACCTGTCCGACCCTTACCTCCTTAAAAGCAGTATCGGGCGTTGTTTCGGTTATTGCATTTACGGCTTTGGAACTGCAACCGGTCATAACGAACATTATTGCAGTGATTAGTGCAATCAGCAAACTTGTCTTTGTTTTCATCTTTAATTCCCCCTTGTTTTTAGGGCATAATTTGCCCTTCTCGTAAAATACACGCATGAGGGCTGATTCTTTTATGGTGGTTATTTAAAATTCTCGTAAAATCAGCTCTGTAATCCCCGGATTGCTGCCCGGGCGGACGCGTTTGACCTTCGGATTTCGCCCGTTGGAGAACTCATATTCAACGGCTTCGCGGATTCCGGTACCTCTGTGATATCCGTGAATCAGGCGAATGATATACACCGAAGACGGGGCCTTTCTGACCGCATCTTCCGCCTTCTGCACCGCCTCTTCGACACGCAGTCCGTGAAGATCGATTTCGATTATTCCGGATGTTAATTTCATAATGCTCCTTAAATGCGTTAATCAATGCCTATTTCGGAAACCATATTAAAAGAAGCTCCTCTGATAAAATCATACTTCTCCGGTAACTCAATCATCATCGCTTCCAATTCTTCGAATGTTTTATCTTCCTTAAACTCTATCTGGAAATCGCTTGTAATCTCTATATAACCAACAATCTCAGCATCTATTTCGTTACAAACATCCTGCATAAGTTCCTTGGGCACACCTATGTCGCAACTGATTAGAAGCTGATTTTTGGCATATTGTATGCCTGTCTCTTCATCAAACACCACGTCATCTTCTGTAACTTCTTTAGAATAGTTTTCGCCAATGTCCTCAAGAGGCTCCGTTTCTTCGGGTTCTGCGGGAGTTTCGTCAGGTTCTTTCTCTTCGGGGTCTGCTGATTTTATGGGCGTTTCTGTGCTCTGCTGCTCCTTAACCTGCGTCTCATAAACTGCCGCTTCTTCCTTCATTTTCTTAATGCCGGCGCTGATTCTTATTACTCGTAAAACTGCCACTCCTATAAAAAGAACCGCAAAAATAATTCCGGCTATCAAAATAACTCTTAATTTTCTTTTATGTCTGTCACTCATGTCACATCTTCCTTTCTTTTAGCATGAATATTATACCACAAAATTTAAGCTTCAGTCCTCTCGGCTGAAGCTCTTTTTATCTTAAATCCAGAAGCTGCCTGTACACAAAATCAGGCTCCTTCTTAAAAAACATTTTTTCCTTACACTCGGATATATCGCAATCCCTTGCCTAATTTCCAAGTAATTCTTTAACCTTATCTTCGTCTGTTCCTATCTCTTCTGCAGCTTCAGAAAGAGTAATCTTTCCTTTCCTTAACAAAGATAATACACTTTCGATACGGCCTTCTTCGCGTCCTTCCGTACGGCCAAGTTCTCTTTCTTCTTTTCTGGTAAGTTCAATCTGTCTTTCAAATGTAAAATCCAAATTCATAACTTTCTCCACCTTTCTGCGGTTCTTTGAGAGAAAATCACTCAAAATTCCTTTTGATATGCATTCGTCTATCGTAGTATGAATTGCATCTTTCAAAGACATTGTTTTTATTTTGTCTTTAACATTTTCAACTATATATGCATAAGACCTGAGCACTTCAGTCTTCTTTAAAAGTTCCCTATTATTCCCTGGGGTTATGTTATATACTTTACATATTACTTCAAGTTCCGGTTCATCCGTTTCTTTGCAAAAAGATGTCGAAAGCTTCTGTATTTCCACCTCAGGTCTTTTCTCTTCTCCGTTATAGAATACAACAAAGTGTGGTGTTGGTATTTTTATCTTTGCTTTTCCAAACAGATTTCTGTCTTCCTTCTCAACTTTTCTTCTTATATCCTCTACGAAATAAATCAGATTTCTTAAAGGCATATTGGGATTGTATGTCGACTGATGCTCATAATAGTTAGCGCTCATATCAAGCACAAAAGAAGCATCATTTCTTATCGAAAGAGAAACACCATGCTCAAGAGTAATAATCTCAATATCATCGGGATTATCATATTCTGAATTGTTTACCGCATTGTAAACATCCAGTGCATATTCTTTTTCATTCAAAAGCATCGAAAATAAATCGCTCCGATACTCTCTGTTTCCATCATTATAGTTTTTATCATCTGCCATTGTAACCTCCTTTATGCAGGAGGCTGGCGGCTCTCCTGCTAATTAAAATATTTAATTGTTAGCAGGAAAATCCGATAAATACGGGCTATATATCGGCGTCGGGAATCCGACGTTAGAAGTCCTGAATTTGATTGTATCGTAACATCCTAAAATACTTAAATCAATATAAAAACAGCCAAAAAATAAAGTTTGTTAATAATCACGAAAAATAATTTTTCAAAATAAAAAAACAGCCCTCAAAGTGGCTGTTTTAGGGGATTCTTGGATGTCAAAAGAAAGAATTTCTTATTCCGATAAATAATCTGTTTTAAACGCAGCATTGCATTCAGCAATCTCTTTTGTGCCGTTAATATAATCTGCATACAAATCCCACAGATTCGGTGCACCTTCCGCGTCCATGACTTCGTCGTCGGGAATCCATGATTTTATGAGTGCTATGCGTTCTTCTTTCGTTGTGTCTTTTATTAAGTATGATTCGTTATCCATTTTCGTTCTTCATTCTCCTTCGCATAAAAATGTATGCACCTAATGATACCATGCTGTCAAATGCATTGCCAACACCAAACATTATTGCTATTCCGATAAGACTCGGCGTCCACAATCCTGTAAGATATGCAATGAAAAATCCACCATAATAAATCGAATTTGTAACTACAGATTCGAACAGCATATAATTGGTTTTTCCTACACCATAGAATGTTGCATCAAAAACATTCTGGAATGCATATAGCACGTAAAATCCAAGCAAAACCATTACAAGGGTAAAAAGCTTATCGACATCGTCATGGCCCAAAGCATACTTCATAAAAGGCTTGTATAAAGGTATCAGAACAAACCACGAAGAACAGATAATTGCTGTCGTTATATGATAACCTAGACTGTTTTCTATTATTGCATTTTTGTCTTTAGAAACTTCCTGCTTTATCAGTTCACCAAGTTGCAATACAGGCAAAAGCAGCCATCCCCAGATAAAGTTATTTGCTACCCAATAAGTACCCTGCTCTCCAACCATGTTTACCATTCTGGAGACCATCATCATATACGCTATATTCCTGATAAAAGATTCAAGTCCGGATATTCCGCCAATCCTAACAAATCCCTTCATCCAGGAGAAAGACATCTTTTCTTTAGAAAATATTGAATAGCCTTCTTTTATGAGAATAAAGATAACTATAACAAACAAAATCAAATTAACAATTATGTTTGATATTCCAATACCATTAACTCCAAGTTTTAAGGAAATCGGAAGTTCCGAAACTAAAAACGTATCGAAAATAATCGCTAGGATTGCTCTTACTCCGGTAATAATATAAACCGCTTTGCTTGAGCCACTAGTAATCAGCGCAACAAGTGCAAAACGATATAAAATCCCAAATATATTTGCGATACTTTCGATACGAATGTATGTTGCTGATTCAGAAATAATATCTGGAGAAGCAGCCATAAACTTAAGCATCGGTGTTACAAACGCAAACACAATTGTTCCAAGCACAACATAAATCAATCCTGAAGTGATAAGACCTGTCTTAAACTTATTTGAAAACTCTTTCTTATTATCGCACGAAGCGCCCATAAAAAAGAAAAGCGGTAAAATAATCGCTTCATCCATTATCTCATATATCAAATTTACCCATGAGAGTTGTCCTGCAATAGAAAAGGCCCATTCGCTACCTAGTTGCCCTAAAAAGAATGTTCTGACAGTCGTATAAACCGCAGGAAATAAGCCCATCAAAAGAAGGGCTTTGTAGAGTTTCCAGTTGATGCGTTTTAAAGAATTTAAAGAACGAGACATTCGATATAAAAAATTTTTAAGAATTTACACTTACATATCCTATCTTATTTACACCTATTATTCCTCTTTTTAGTTCATAAAACTCGATTGTTTCAAGTTTTTCATAATCCGCCTCTAAATAATCTGGTTCAATAAAATCTGAATAAACTAAATCGGGTTCTGCAAAATCCGGTAAATCTATTTCAACTCCTAATTGTTTTAAATATTCTACGGGCATTTCATAATTTTGATCAACTAATCCAAAACATGCGAATCCAGTATCTACACAAATAGAAAGGAATTTCCTTTTACCAACATTATAAACCGTTGCTATAGCGCTACCAACAAGGCTACCAATCAAATAGCCCATAACAGGAAATTCAAATCCTATCAACTGACCAATTGCTGCAGATATTTTTTTTATAACTTGTGTGCTAAGTAAGGTATCTACAACTTGTGCTCCAACAACTGTATATCCAACCCCTATTGCAGCTCTATCTATCAAAGAAGCACCCATCTCTCTTGCAGAAATTCGTCCAGTTGCAAAATAAATACTATCCTTTAGAGTAGCAAGCAAAATTGAGGTTGTCATTCCTATCCAATTCCCACTCACTTTGGCTAGTACTTTTCCAAAGTCTCCTTCTTCAGCCATAAGTGTTAATGCACATGCAATGGAACCACATAAAAAACCCTCAGCGGAACTTGTAATAGCTTTTTCTCCTAAGCGCAATACTTGTTCAAATTCTATTTCTCCACTCTTAATTAAATAGTCAATACACTTATAGAGTTCCGGTGCCATCTGAAATGCAAACGTAAGCGCCGCAGCTGTATATCCCGCCTTAAGTGCTTCTTGAACAATGAATTTCAATTCCATTGCATTTTTTACTGTAACATCGTAGTCTTCTGCTTTAAATTCACCCTTTTGACCAGCCTTGGCCATTTTATCCAATTTTTTTCGGAAAACAGGATTACTTTCAATTCCTTCATCATTTACTATTCTATCAGTTAATTTGTGTTCGGTTTCCCCATATACATCCGACACGTCTGGTCTAATTTCTTTATTTCTTAACATTTGTCGGTGGGCCTCTTCTTTAGCGCTGTCAAGAAAATCTTCTGGAACCCATCTCTCCTGTCCGGAATATTTCGAATTAGCCTGTGCTTTTGCACTCTTAGGTCCATCCGCATAAGATTTCATACTATATTTTTTTCCCGAATTCAATTCTACATCAACGGATCCTTCTGTGTTTAACTTTAAAGCGAATGCCCTATCTTTTGAACCAGCTGCCGCAGCATTAACATTAAATGTTCCTGCTGACCATTCTTCTGCGACAAATCCTTGAAATGTTGCTATTGAGTTGTTTTTATTTGGATGTTTATTTATATTATCCTCCAAAATTTTAATAGCATTTAGCACTTCTTGTATTCTTTTATCCCCTGCTTCATATGCAATTTTAGCTCCAGCCAATGCAACAAAATAGTTCCATCCTCTATCAAATTCATTTTGTTCAAATATAAACAGCAAAGAATTAACAAAAATACAAAATACTTTTTTTCATTTTCATTCCCCTATAGAAAGAACTCATACAATCGCCTCCTCGGTTGTATGAGTTTTTTATATTGCTGCGAAAAAGTATTTATAATGGGTTATTCGGCGATTTTTATCGGTTTAAAATTATTCTTTTATGATATAATTTTCTAAAATACTAAAAAGGACTTACTTATGGACGCTACAGCAATTGTTTGTAAACAATGCGGGTCACGAATTCCGGTAGTTGAAAACGTCGGAAAGCTCATTTGCCCGAGTTGTGGAACTGAATATATTCTCGATAATGTAGAGGGTGAAAAGATACTCAAGGAATTCCACTTTGAGAATCCTTTTGTCGGAGTGCAAAGAATAATTGATCCTGATCTTGCGGCTATTCAAGAGCGCATGGAAATGTATCAGGATTATTCGAATATTTACACTGAACTTGTACGAGACCAGGAAGCGCACTCCTACAAATACGGTTACTGGACTTTACGTCTGAGAGCTTTTACGGGTGATTTTAAGTGGAATTTCGACAGATACCAGCCTTTCGAGGAAATCAATGCGTGTGTTGAAGAGCATTCAAAACTCTCCGAATTCACAGAACCTGAGGAAGACTGTCTGGCAGGATATTACAACAGAAACCTTCCGATTCTTGAGGCGCGCATGTCGCAGTTGAAAGAGGAAAACGAAAGCTTCGAGAATGAACTTAAGAAACTAAAGAGTGAAGAAGTAAAGCTTAAAGACGAAGTTTCCAAGTTAAGCGGACTTATTGCCACTCCTGAACAGGTATCTAAGAACAGCCAGCTTGAAAATCCGGATGTTTATTTGTGGTTTAAAATTACCTCCATTGCATCTATAGCTGCTCCTATCGCAGGCGGAGTGCTTTGCGTCACAATAGTTTTGCTTCCTTTAGGCCTTCTCGTAGTTTTAGCAGGTGTCGGAGCAAATGTTGCACGTCATTTCTTAGGACAGTCAATCGTTGTTATTGAACAGGCGTATGCTGTGAAAATAAAATCTCAGATAATGCAGCTTCGTCAGCGTCAGGCTGATTTGGGCAAGAATATGAACACCCTAAAAGAAGGCTGCCTGAAGAGTTTCTTCGAATACAAACACACACTTGCAATGTACGATATCATCAACAGAGTTTTGAAAAAATTCTTTGAAGACTGATAGTTTTAAGGAGATAAATATGTTAGGTGAATTATTAAGTGAAATAGCACAGGATGTTTTGGGAGATGTTGCTCCGTTTGCAGCCGGAATCGGAGGCGATTTGGTCAGAAACGGCGTTGATTTTGCGGTTGATAAATTTAACGACATCCAGAAAATGAAGACCATAAAAGAATGTCTCGGCGTGGAAAACGACATCTATTTTAATGATGCAGTAGCGTACTGGGATTTGCTGGACAGTATTAATTCAAATAATTTTGAAAGCCAGAAAGCAAGATTGATGAAAGTATAATTAAATTTAAAAAGTACCGGAGGAACCGTCCCTTCGGTACTTTTTTACATTTGTCTCTTAATCCATTCCATTATGACGTCGGTTATGTATTCCTTTTCTTTGGCATTTAATTTTTTGCCTGCAGGAATATTGTGCCATTTTTCCAGGCAGCCTCTGCAGCAGGTTGCCGTAGCATGCTGAGCCTTGAATACAGGATGGCCTTTAGTAGGTGTCTGAATGCCGTCTTTGTCCGGATTTTGAGGTGCCAGACGTTTTCCTATGAAATCCTTTGCATGTTCTCTTATAGTCTCCAGACCTTTCTCATTTACATATGCCTTATCTTCATCACTCAGATGAAAACCCGTCCTAAACTTTGAATTCGAAAGTCTTTCAAAGAGCCTGTCTTTGTTCGGAGTTCTGTAGACGATTTTCTCTGCGTCCGTACAGCCGGGATAATAGCTGTAGTTTGACTTTCTCGCCTGGCTCATCTGGTCTTTACGCTCAATCTTATATTGTTTTCCATCTTTTATGAAAAGGGCACCGGTCTGCTTGAAATAAAACGGAACGTTCTGTCTTATGCACTCACGCCTTATTTCTTTTACCCAGTTAAAATCGCATGGCCTTGCGTTATCACCCGATTCACCGCCCACGGTTACATGCTCGATGAGGCCTGTTTCTAAGTATTTTTCGATGTTTACTTCTTCTAAAAGAGGTTCGCAGATTATCTCCCTGTGCTTAATCGGAAGGCTTAAAAAAAGAGGCAGTCTGTAATCTGCTCTGTCCTGATTTTCGCAGGTTGAGCAAATGGTTACATGCTCCCATCCGTCTCCCCAGTCTGCGGGGATGCATTTTTCAAATCTGTCGATTCTTTTTGTGATGATATGAAACTCGAGATCTTTTCGCTCTCTTATCATATCCCAGCACTGCTCTCTCCAGATATCTGCTTCTTTTAAAAAGAAATCCGAAGTCATGCACGCATACACAACTCCGTCTTCTCCGGTTAACTTATATTCGCCCTGTCTGTTCTTCTTGCGCGGTAAATCAAAATCGCCTGTTTTGTTTACTTCGGACGCATCTTTCCCGATGCTGTCGTCACGTCTGTAAACATAGCAGTTTGCACAGCCGGGGCTTATTTTCTTACATCCGTGCCACGGATTCCAAATACCCATATTATTTGATCTTTATAACAACTTTTATTGTGTCTTTTACGTTTGCTTTGAAAACTTCTGCGTCGGAGAGTTTGCCGACTTCGCAGCCGTAGTGGACGGGGATTGCGATTTCGGGATTGATTTCATTTACGAGGTCTGCGCCCTTCTTGGCATCGGTTGTGTATGTGCCGCCGATGGGAATGAGGGCGATGTCGCAGATTACTTCTTTTGCTTCTTTTATGGCGTCGATATCGCCTGCGACGTAGATTCGCTTGCCGTCGATTTTAAGAACGTATCCACACCAGCCTGCCGTCTTCGGATGGAAAGGCTTTAAGATATTGTACATGGGAATGGTCTCAAATTCGAGATCACCAAGCTCATGATATGTGCCGGGCTTGACGGTTTCAATTTCTTTTACGTCCGCCTTTTGAGCCTTGGCAAGCATCTTTTCAGGCACTATGAGTACTGTATCATCCTTTTTGATTTTGTCGATATCTTCTGGCGAAAAATGATCGTAGTGGTCGTGAGTGATTAAGATAAAGTCCGCATCGTGCGGCTCTTCATCCATCTTAAAAGGATCAATATAAATAACACCGGCGCCCGATTTTATGCGGATGCTGTTCTGCTTAAAAACATCAATATTGTCAATCATACATATTCTCTCCCAACAGAAATATATATCATTATAGCATATTTTAATCTAAAAAGAGACTTCAGTTAGAAAGTCTCTTTTATGAATGATTAACTGTTTATGAAGTTTTCAATTATGTTGTTTACTTCATCAGGATTGTCGGTGTTGGAATTGTGGCCCGCGCCCTCAATCCATTCGATGGGCAAACCGGACTCTTCGGCCCATGCTTCGTTATAACGCTTCGTGTATCCTGCATGGTCTTTTGTACCACAGATTAAAAGTGCAGGACATGTGATTTCGTACGGCAAGTCAGCCTTTATAGCCTGCGCTACGATATAATATCCGTGGCCTACGAGTTTCGCATATCTCGCCTGATCCTTATCGTATGTAAGCATCATTCTGTACATGCAGCCTCTGCCGTAACGTGTGTTCGCAACACCGTCCGTCCCGTGACGCATCAACAGTTTCCAGGGATACATTCTGTACATCGGCTCTGTATGCTCGAGGAATTTTATCTCCCAATCCTTGTAATACTTTCTCTGAAGCGGAGATGAATCAATCGAAATAAATCCTGCTATCTTTGCGGGGAAAAGCTCGGCATACATCTGCGCTATATATCCGCCCATTGACTGACCGATTAAGATTGGATGGTCGTAACCCTCTTTTATGAGGATATCATTGAGCCACCTTGCTATGTCTTCGATCGTAAAATCCATCTCAAAAGGATAGGAAAATGCATGGCCCGGTGCATCCCAGACAAACACTGAATAGTCATATTGGAAGTACTGAATCTGCTTTATAAAAAGTCTGTGGTCTGCCGTAAGTCCTGGTAAAAATACGAGTTGCGGCGCGCCCTCTTTCTTTTCGTTGGTCCAGTAAACGATACTTCCCCCGGGTGTTTTAAATTTTTTTCTTTTCATAACATTTAACCCTCATTATCCCCATAATCCTTAGTCCGTCAGGCGCATTTTATCCACGATGGGAAGCAATGAGCCGTCCACGGGACTAATCACAAGCTGATGTCTGGAAGCTCTGTAGATATCGGTTTTGTTGTAATCATATCTCCAAAATTCATAGAGCTTGCCCATCTTCACGAAATGTGCTTCAAGCATACCGTTGATGAATTCGAACTCGTCATTGATGCTTTCTGCCAGATCTTTTTTGAAATCGAGCGAATACTCATCGAAGCTTGAATCCATTCTCTCCGATGCATCGATTATCTTGTTTAATCTCTCTTTAAATCTGCTGTAGCTCTCGGTAGCAGAATATGTTTTAAGTATATCTTTTGATGCCTCTACAGCTTTTAAAAGATCTTCTAAAATATCGTTATAAAAAGCTATGCTGTTGTAGTTGTCCGGCAATTCATAATTCAGTTTTTTAAGGTTATTAATAGTAGTATTATCCATATCAACACCCTCCTTTTTAAATGTACAGGCGAACCTTTTTTGCCTTTATACCATTATCTGACAGGTTGGCGAATTAATATATGGATAGTTGCGTGCATTACGCTCGCGTATTTGCACGTTTTTGGAAAAATAACACTCTAAAACTGCTTATGACAGTAAATACAGCCGTAAAGATTCTTCTCCTGCAGTCTGCCGCAGTGTGGGCATTTAACTCTGGTGCGGGGAGGATCTGTGTTGATCGGAGTAGTTCCTTTATAATCCGAAGGCTTGATATATTTGAAAATGTTGTTTACAAGATTGGCGATGGAATCATCATTTTCCAGAACCTGCGCCTGTTTTCTTACGAATGCCTTCGGAAGATCTGATATATCATCGCACGCAAAGAATATCTGTTTCTTCGGATCTTTTTCTTTTAATCTTAAAAATCTGGTCCACTCGTTCTTAACCCATGTGGCCTCGAAGTATTCAGGCTTTGTGCCGATTACAACCATTACGGGTGCACTCTTTAAAGCCGCGAAAATATACGGCTCGAATTCAATGCCGAGCTTGTCTTTTAGGGTGACTCTTGAAAAGAATACTTTATATCCCATTGCAGTGAGTCTGTCGTATAATTTCATTCCGACTTCGCTGTCATAGGTCTGCTTTCCGTCGTCGGTTTCCTTGTAGCAGATGAAGACATCGTAAGGCTTTTCGTTGCTTGCGATATTAAGATACTCTACCTGAATCTGGTAGATTTGTTCTGCTGCTGCGGTAATCTGTTCCTTTTGCTCTTCATCGCAGAGTTCGACCGCTTCGATAAAGTACGGCGATCCCAGTATGCTCTCGTCTTTTATTCTGTGAAGAGTCGGCAGATATTTGCCGCTCACGGGATCTTCGACATATTCGATACCGTAATCGCAGAGGGTTTCGGACCATAAAATATCCGCAAAAGGAGGATTCGTCTCGAGAATCTCCTCATATATTTCAAATGCTCTGTCAAATTCACACTGCTGTCTTAATCTGTTGGCCCTGTTGAGTGCATCGATATAATTGCCGGTTTCGCCGCAGATGATGTTGGTTACGCCGCAGAATTCGCACGTACAGACCGAACTGTTAACTTTTAATACGCCTCCGCAGGATTGACAGTTGATTACTTCTACTTTCATTTTTATTCTCCCTTTTATCTCATAAAAGAGTTGCTGCTTGCAACCTCTCTTATTGTAACATAAAAAGTCCCAAAGAAATAGAATTCTTCGGGACTTTTGTGATAGTTTTTTAAGTCTGTTATTTTGGTTTGTGCGCATTCCAGAATTTGTTTTCGCCTGCGTCAATCTGGCTTAAATCTTCAATTCCGTATGCTTCCATAATTTTTTTGAGTTTCGGAATCGTTACCGTGGTCTTGCCGGTTTCCCATGCGCAGATAGTGGTAGCTCCGACTCCGATCAGTTTCCCTGCTTCAGCCTGAGTAAGATGCAGGGACTTTCTCCACTGTTTCAAAGTCAATTTTTGTTTCATAGAACATACCCTCTAAAATAATACAATACATCTCCCACTACCTTACATTATACACCTGCTTGTCAAAAAAGTTTATTTCTTATGTCTGTTTTCGTAGTCTTCGCTTATTTCCATGCAGCAAAAGTCCATTGCCTCGGCCATTTTAGCCTTGCTCCTAGCCCTCCTTGCACCTGTTACCATCTTGCCCAGGCTTTCAAAATTGTGTCTTGTTCCCTCTTCATCGCATTCGTAATTAACCGCTCTGTCTGCACCTATGCCGAATCTTCCCGCTACATCGATTGCATCGATATTTGCACCGAGGAAAAGAAACTCCCAGCCGTATTTTTCCTTTTGCTTTTCAACCAGTTTTTTGACCTTGTCATAAGTGTATTTGCGTGAGGAATTTTCCATTCCGTCGGTTGTGATGATAAACAAAGTCTTCTCCGGTCTGTCCTCTTCTCTTGCATATTTGTGTACGTTTCCGATGTGATGAATTGCACCGCCGATTGCATCTAAAAGTGCCGTGCATCCGCCTACAAAATACTGCTTATCATTCATTGGCTCAACCTTTGCGATGGGCACTCTGTCGTAAATAACATTCGATTCGTCGTTGAAAAGTACCACAGAGATAAGCGCCTCGCCCTCTTCCTTTTTCTGTTTTTCGATTAATGAATTGAAGCCTCCGATAGTATCCGATTCAAGTCCGCTCATGGAACCGCTCTTGTCTAAAATAAATACAACTTCAGTTAAATCTTTTTTCATAATGTATACCTCCTAAAAGAAATTTATTTTTACTTTGTGAGGTCATTATACAAAAAGAAAAATAAAAAAAGGTCGCATGGAAAGCGACCTTGAAAATGTTGTATTTTAAGTTGTTTTTTAGTCTTCAGGGATTAGCGGAGGAAGTCCGTATCTCTCACGCTGGAAATCGATTTCGTAAATATCATAGATTTCATTTTCCAAAAAGAAACTGAAAATAACATCTGTCATATCTGAAGGAGATAATGCATATCCTGCTCTGGAAAGTAAGTCTTTAGCCTGGTCCAGGTTAAGCCTTGCTCCGATGCAAAGACAGAGTGCCGTTATTTTCTTTGGATGATAATCCGGATTATTCTTTATTTTTGAAAATGTTTTTTTGTCTACGCAACAGGAATTATATACATCAGGGTTTTCGAGATTTTTCTCACTGATAAGAAACATTAAATATTCTGAGAAAGTATCAGATAAATGTTCAATGCGTTTTTTTAATTTTGCTGCAGCCACATCTGTTAATCCATAATCATCTAAAAGATCTTCGCCTTTACCTTTTTCACAAGGCTCTGCTTCACAAACATCCGCAAGTATTTCTCCTGCATAGAAAGGCTCTGACTCTTTGGCTTTCCTGCCTAATTTATGACCATGCTCTTTCTTCAAAGGCTTGGATTCGGCAAAATCTCCGGCGGGCTCCTTACGTCTTATGCTGTAAGCTGCGTTGCCTAAGAATCTTTCCGAATACTCTTCGTCAGTCTTTTCTTCTACATAATTCTCGTCAATGTATTCTTCGAGTCTTGCGGAGATTTTAGCGGAAAGCGTCGTGGATTCGGAATCGAATGCCACGATATAAACTTCCATATCATCCTTAAGAAGAAACTTGTTTATTTCATCAAGCGCAGCCCTTAAGCCAGCTTCCTTAGGGAAGCCGTAACTGCCTGTGGCTATAAGCGGAAAAGCAATCGATTTGATATTATTTTTCTTTGCAAGTTCAAGACTTTTTCTGTAGCAGTCTCTGACAAGTTTTTCTGTCTCATCCTCAGTGGTAAAACGAGGGCTTACAGCATGGATAATATATTTTGCAGACAGATTAAATCCGGGCGTTATAAAAACATCGCCCTCTTTTACGGTACCGATGTTTTCTTTTCTGTAATTAAGCAGCTCATCATAACCCGCAGCATTATAAACCGCGGTATCACAGCCCGCGCCCACCATGGGCTTTTCGTTGGCGGTGTTTACGATGGCTTCGGTATTCATTTTTGTAATGTCGTTTCTGATTATCTTCAGTGACATGTATCCCCCTCCATTCAGAGCCGGACACCCTTCGGGAGTCAGGCACTGATGCCGCGGTGTCTGGCTCCCATAGGGTGCCTGACTCCGTTACTGTGGCATAAACTCCATTATATCTTCGCTTCCATCATCCGATGATTTGATTCCAAATTTCTCGGTTATTTCTTTTACGACGTCTTCATAGAGCTTGCACATCTTATCATGTGATGCATCGATAGTTGCCGTATCTTCCTTGCCTGCTGCCATCTCAAGACTTAATGCAATTTCGGAAAGATTTACTGCGCCAATCATCTTTGATGTGCTCTTTAATGAATGCACATAGATGCCATAATTATCCCAGTCTTTGTTTTCGTAACTCTCTTTTATGAGACGTGCTTTATCCTTTGATTCGCTCACATATTCTGATAGCAGAGTCTCGTAAAATTCCTCGTCGCCGTTGCAGAAACCTACGCCGACTTTTTTATCAATAAGTTCGCCCGAAAAACCTTCTTTTATGGTACTCTCATGCTCGGGTTTTTTCTCAGAAGTCTGCTTTGCTTCTACAATTTTAATTTTGTTCTTAGGCAGATATTTAAGCAGTGCATCAAGCAGCGCTCTGCTGTCGATGGGCTTGGTGATATAATCCTCGAAACCTTCGGACAAATACTTTTCCTTTGCACCGCTTACGGCATCGGCTGTAAGGCAGATGACAGGTGTGGCGGCGTTTATTCCGTTGCCGTCTTCTTTGATGTGATGCATGGCCGTGATACCGTCCATATTGGGCATACGCTGATCCATTAGGATTAAGTCGTACTGCTTTTCTTTGGCAAGCTCGATTGATTCTTCGCCACTCATTGCGGTATCTATCATGACTCTGGTCTTTTTAAGAAGGCCTCTTGCAACCGTTAAGTTCATTACGGTATCGTCTACGATTAGAATGCTTGCATTGGGCGCATGGAAGTTTTCCTTGGGTGCCTTAAGCTCGCTGATACTCTTTTCGAATTTCTCACGGAAGTTTCCGATGGGTTCTTCGGATACGATTTTCTGAGGAATCGAAACAGTAAATTCGGAGCCTTTGCCGTATTCACTCTCGACACTTATTTCGCCGCCCATCATTTCAAGGAGGCTTCCCGTGATTGCAAGGCCGAGACCCGTGCCTTCAACCGTGCTGTTATTTTCCATATCGACTCTTTCAAATTTTCTGAAGAGTTTGGATATATCTTCTTTCTTAATACCGATACCGGTGTCTTTAACTTTTACGATTAAGTTGGTGGATTTTTCTTCCTCGCCCTTTCTTTCGTTTACGATTAGCCTTATGGTGCCTTTATGCGTGTATTTTACGGCGTTATTTAAAAGATTGGTGATTATCTGGCGTACACGCAGTTCATCGCCATATAAGCCGTCAGGAAGCGTCTCATCGACATCCACAATGTATTCGATGCCCTTGCTCTTCGCCTTAAAGGAAATCATGTTGGAAACATCGTTTAATACCGAGCTTAATTTGTAATTGCTCTCGGTTATTTCCATCTTGCCCGCTTCAATCTTCGAGAAGTCTAAAATATCGTTGATAATTGATAAAAGATTGTTGCCCGCACTTTCGATATTGCCCGAGTAATTGCAAATATCGGAAAAGATTTTTATGATCTCTTCTCTCTCCTCGGGTAACATATCTCTCGCTTCAAGACTCTCGCGAAGAATCATTTCGTTCATACCGAGTACAGCGTTTATAGGAGTTCTGATTTCATGCGACATATTCGCAAGAAATTCGCTCTTTGCGGCATTGGATTTTTCGGCATCTTTTTTCTCTACGCGAAGCTTACGGCTTTCATAGGACTTCTGATCCGAACTTACAACAAGAATAATGGTTGCGGTAAAAAGAATGATAACGATTGAAACCACGAAAAGCATTACCGCGATAACGCTGAAGGGGTCCGTATCTCCGACCTGTCCGATGCCGGCAATCAGTGTATCTCTCATCCATATAGCAAGGACACATCCGCCGATACAGGTAACTGTAATGAATACGATATACATCAGAATGAATATGTTTCTTGACGTCCTTCTGTTCTCGTCGGTTCTCGCTCTGCCTGAAAAGTATGTCCTGATAGCCGCAATCGGTAAAAGAACATATCCTACAGCTTCTAAAACAGACGCATATGTATAAGGATCCACCCATTCCGAAGACCAGTTAAAACATGATGCGGTCCATGCTGAATACTCAAAAAACATCATACAGAGCATGACGATTTCTATATACGGTTTTCTTAAGTTTTCGATTTTTTTATGTTTGAAAATATAGCGGACGATATGATTTATGCAGATGCAGGAAATAAATGTGGTAAGACTTACCTGCCAGATATTGTTGAAATATCCGCCGTACTGAAGATATATAAAGAGCTGTACTATATTTAATGGAATGGGAATAAGGCAGAGTGGCGTGAAAAACATAACCCTGTCTTTTCTCATCAGAAAAACAAGCATAATTGCCAGAACAAGAAAAGCCGCATTCCAGCCGACATACGACAGAAGGGATGATACATTCGGATAATCACCCATTACGGCCACGTAAACGCCCCAGTAATAGTTTGAAAGAAGCGTTGAGAGCAAATACACGATTACAAAAACTCCGGTCTTCGTAGGCCGTTTGATATAATCAAACAGACATACCATCAGTCCTATAAGATTCATTGCTATCGCGTATCCGCTTAAAACCTGTTCTAAAAGCATTTCAGTACCCTCGTCTTAAGAATTATGACTTAAGAAAACTTTCGCAAAGAGACATAATATCCGCCATGTTTTCGAGGTCCTGCTTCATATTGCCCGTTTCCAGGGAATGATTGGCATTTTCGTAAACATTAATCGGAATATACTGTTTGTTTGCAAATTTAATTATTTTATCAAAATCGCTCCAGGAATCGTTTGTACCGATAAATCCTATCGCGTCTTTTACAGGGTATCTGAAAGTTTCTTCAAGCGGTGTGAAGAAAATCTGTTTCAGCGGCGGAAGAACGAAGGGTGATACTTCTTTGTTGTAAAATCTCGTCAGATCATATTCAAACGAAGCCGCAGCAATGGTTCCGAGACTCTTCGATATGAAAAGAATCCTGTCGTAGCTCATCCAGTCAATTCCTTTTAGGTCCTCTTCTGTGAATTTGACTACTCTGTTGCAGGCTCTGCGGTATGTTTCCCTGTCGGTCTTTATGTCGCTTTTATACGAAAAATTATATTCAAGAACGCGGCTCTCTTCGTATCCGCATTTTTTGGCAATTTTAGAGGCATAGTATAAAAGAGGTTTGTCGCTTGTATAACCTATGCCCGGAAACACAACTACTATTTTTGACATTGTAACCCCCTAAAAGGGAACTATTCTTCTGTTCCCTGTTTGAAAATATCATCACTGGCCCATTTCTTTCTGCTGATAGAAAAGGCGAAGGACATTATCAAAAGAACAAAACCGATTGTTGTGAGTATGGATACATACGCACCCGATGCATTCATCGTTGCGTAAATCGCATATGAATCCATAGATCCCCACGATGAAAGAAGTCTGGATATCGTAGGTGTGAACACAAGCGATAAAATCACTTTTACAAGAGGTATAACAACACCCATTAAGACAATACCGAGTATTTCAATTGCTATTCCGGTCTTTTGTGACTTTGTTGACGCAATAAGGTAAATCATAAAAACCAGATAAAGCAGAGGTACAATAAGTCCGACTATGACAATGCCATAATACAATCCCATGGATACAAGAAGCGATTTGACAGGTTCGTTTGAATAGGAAAGAGTTCTGTTGCTGTAAATAATTCCTGTTACAAGGGGAATTATTATCCTTCCTGCAATAATATACAGAACCTCCATGGCAAACGCAATTATAGCCGTAATCTTAATAGTTCTTCCCATTTTTTTCTCCTTTTACACTAAAGAAAATTCGGAATAAATCCTGTATAAATATACCATATCTGTACTGATTTGAAAAGAAAAACCCTTTGAGATTATCGGCATTTTGTAGTAAAATAAAAGTGGTTGGGGGACCTGTTATATGAGAAAAAGAATATGTGTGCTTTTGGCACAGCTCGAGGAAAAAACTCAAAACAGATTCATGAAGGCTTTTACCAAAGAAGCCTATGCTCATGATTATGATATATGCATTTTTTCAATGTATCAGAAATACCAGGAAACCGACTTAAGAAACGTCGGTGATTCCAATATCTATTCGCTTGCCAATTTGGCAGGCTTTGATGCCGTTGTCATTCTGCTCGACACCATTCTCACACCCGAATTTGACAAAAAACTTTTAAAAAGAATCAAAGAAGAATTTGACGGTCCTGTTTTCGTGATTGACAGAGAGACCGAAGACTTTGAATATATACTGATTGACCACTATACGCCGATTCTTAAAATCATGAATCACCTTATAGACGATCACGGATATAAGGACATTGCGTTCCTTGGCGGTAAAGTCGGTCACCCTCATTCGATACAGCGTTTCAACGCATATTTAAACGCATTAAAATCGCACCATCTTCCTATCCGTAACGACCGTATTTTCCACGGAGATTACTGGTACAATACAGGCGACGAATTTGCAAAGAAACTTTTGGAAAATAAGGACGATATGCCTGAAGCGGTAATGTGTGCGAACGAATATATGGCCATAGGTCTCGCGGCCACGCTTTCAAAGAACGGTTTTAAGATACCCGACGATATTGCCATCGCGGCTTATGATTTAACGAGCGAAGGTCAGACCTCTCCGGTTCCCATCACATCCGCGGAAATTCCTGCGGACAAATGCGGAGAACTCTGCTTTGCGAAGCTTCATGCGGCTGTTACCAAAGAACCTACGATAGAGCCTGATTTAAATACGGATATTTTTATAGGCGGAAGCTGCGGCTGTAAGGATTTCAAGGCGGCTTACAAAAAGATTAACCGCGACACATGGGAGAACGACCATTCGCAGATCAGTTTTAAATCGGATTTTAACCATTTCAGCGAAGATTTGCTGTGCCAGAAGGATTATGTGAAGTTTTTCGAAACCATCGCATCCTACTCCTATCAGGTACGTCCGTTTGAAAATCTTTACATCTGCTTAAACGATAATTTTACGGATCCCTATTCATTCATCGGACCGCTCGCAAGACGTGAGGGATACGGAGACAAAATCCATACCGTGATTAAGGTAAGCGGCGATCCCGATGCCGACAATACGGGTGCTGTGGATTATACGAGAAAGTTTGATTCAATCGATATGCTGCCCGAGTTAAATGAGGAAAGAGACTATCCGACCACATTTATTTTCACTCCTCTTTTCTTTGACGACAGATGCTTCGGATATGCGGTTATTAACTACGGCAGGGAAATCCGTTTTTATACGGAGATTTATCGTTCCTGGCTTAAGAATGTAAACGAAGGTATCGAAGCCTTTTATCGTCAGAAAGCCCTTACGGCTTTGATTGATCAGATCAAAGCCCAGCAAATCCGTGACAGACAGACCGGTCTTTTTAACTATCAGGGCTTCCGCGAAGGCCTCTCGATTCTCTGCGAAGACAATATTAAAAACGGCCGTTCGGTTGCAATCATCGCAATAGATATTGACAAGCTTTCAAGCATCAATGAAAAATACAACCGCTTCACCGGCGATTCGGCGATACAGGCTCTGGCCAAATTTGTATCCGCTCATACCTACGAGCGTGAAATCTGCGCGAGGTTAACAAATGATGAGTTCCTCGTAGGCATCGTTCATTCGGACTGTGAAAAGAGATATAAGGAATTTCTTGCAGAGATTCCCGAAAACGGCATTCTTTTCCACGATTCGTCGGGCAAGGAACACAGGGCCATGCTTCACAACGATATAGTTACCGTTCCGCTTAACAAAATGCCGGATCTTGACAGCATCATCAACAAGGTTGTCAATTCAAAGAACCATAACAAGAAATTAAAGAGTCAGAAAGAAATCGTTTTATCCGAACTTTCCAAAGAAGATATGCTTAAGTGCAAAGAGGTTGAAAAGATACTGGATAACAATCTTTTATCATATTTCTTCCAGCCCATCGTCAAGGTAAGCGACGGCGAAATCTTCGGCTATGAGGCACTTATGCGCTATGAGGGCGATATGGACCTTACGCCCAGCGAAATCCTTAAATGTGCGGCATCTTTAGACAGACTCTACGATATTGAAAAAGCCTCGTTTAACGGCGTTATAGACTGCATGGAATACAATCCCATGAAGTTTATCTCCAAGAAAGTTTTCATCAACAGTCTTCCGGCTCATCAGCTCGAAGGCAAGGACGAGGAAGATTTATTCGCAAGATTTAAAAGGCATTTGGGAAGACTCGTCGTTGAGTATAACGAAATCTCTGAATTTAAGGACGAGGCGATGCTTAATAAGCGAAAAGAGGATTATTTAAATCTATATATCGAAATCGCTTTGGACGATTACGGCAGCGGTTATTCGAATGTAAATAACCTCATCCGATATAATCCGAGATATGTCAAAATCGATTACGGTTTAATCCACGAAATCAATACAAGCGCACAGAAGCGTCACTTCGTAAAGAATATTATTTCGTACGCATCAAAGAGCAATATATCTGTTATTGCGGAGGGTGTTGAGACTGAAGAAGAACTTCGTACAGTCATTGATCTTGGTGTAAATCTCGTACAGGGATATTACACGGGCGCTCCCAAAAAAGACGCCGTTCAAAAGATTGACAACGAAGTCGCCTCCAAGATTAAACGTTTTACGTTTTCAAAGAATGCGGAAGCATTTGATCCGGAGAAAATCGGACAGTAAGTGAAACGGAGCCAGGCACGCTTACGCGAGCCAGGCACCGAAGAAAAAGAGGGAGCCAGACACCCTGCGGGAGTCAGGCACCCTCTTTTAAATTTACTTTTTTTGAGCACTGTGACATGAACCGCTCATAGGGCAGCTCCCGCAGTTACAGCCGCAGGATGACTTGCCTTTTTTCTTGTCTTTTATGAGCTTTATTATAATTAACGTCACAATAGCTATAAGGATTAGTGCAACGACTATAGTCCAAATATTGGTTAAAATCCAGGTCATGGATTATCTCCTTTAATTTCTCTTTACAGCTTCATGATACTTCTTAAAGAAGAGCATGTAAACCATAAATCCGAGTAAGAGGACTGATACGATAAGTCCGAAGATATTTAAGTTTCCAGTAAAGATGCTGCCGAACTGGTAAATCATAAGTGCGATTACATATGCAAATCCGCACTGATAACCGATTGCAAACCATGTCCATTTAGCATTGTTCATCTCTCTCTTAATAGCACCGATTGCTGCGAAGCAGGGAGCGCAAAGGAGGTTGAATACGAGGAATGACATACCTGATACGCCGTTGAATTTCATAGCAAGCGTCTGATATGTGCTTAACTCTCCGCCGCCGTATAAAACGCCCATTGTACCAACGATGTTTTCCTTTGCAACAAGCCCGGTTATCGAGGCAACGGCTGCCTGCCAGTTGCCCCAGCCGAGAGGAATAAATATCCATGAAACAGCACTTCCGACTTTAGCGAGGATCGAAAGGTCTACTTCGTCTTCCGCTACCATTGCGAATGAACCGTCTACAAATCCGAAGTTAGATAAGAACCAGATAACAATAGTGGATAAAAGAATGATTGTTCCTGCTTTTTTGATGAACGACCATCCTCTCTCCCACATGGATCGAAGGAGGTTAGGAAGTGTAGGCATATGGTATGCGGGAAGTTCCATTACGAAAGGTGCGGGCTCGCCTGAGAACATCTTTGTTTTCTTAAGCATAACGCCCGAGATAATGATTGCTGCCATACCGATGAAGTATGCGCCGACCGATACAAAGGGTGAGCCGTTAAAAAGTGCGCCTGCAATCATTGCGATAAAGGGAATCTTTGCACCGCAGGGGATAAATGTTGTGGTCATAATCGTCATACGACGGTCTCTTTCATTTTCGATTGTTCTTGAAGCCATTACGCCCGGAACACCGCATCCTGTGCCGACAAGCATGGGGATGAAGGATTTACCGGAGAGGCCGAATTTTCTAAAGATTCTGTCTAATACGAATGCAATTCTTGCCATGTAACCGCAGGACTCAAGGAACGCGAGGAGGAAGAAAAGCACAAGCATCTGAGGCACGAATCCAAGCACTGCTCCGACACCGCCGATGATACCGTCGATGATAAGGCTCTTAAGCCAGTCAGCGCAGTTAAGTTTGTCAAGGATTGCTTCTGCTATTGCAGGGATTGAAGGAACCCATACGCCGTAGTTTGCGGGATCGGGTTCTTCGCCTTCATAAGATTCAAATACATCCATCGCATCCGTCAGTTCTTCGTATGTGTAAGTCACGTCTTCGGTTGCAAGTGTTTCTTCGTCTTCGAGTGTGTAATCTGCTGTTGTGCCGGCTTCTACTGCTGCATATGCTTCTTTTAAGGCTTCAATATCAATCTCATCTTCAAGACCGATAAATGCATCAATAACATTGGCTGCATCCGTGTATTCTTCGCTGGCTGCACTGTACTTGCCTGAGCCGATACCGAATAAATGCCAGCCATCTCCGAAGAGGCCGTCGTTGGCCCAGTCGGTAAGCTTTGTTCCGGGTGCGCCGGGTGCCATTGAAAGGAAGTAAACAAGGAACATTATAATTGCGAAAATAGGAAGTCCGAGCCATCTGTTGGTAACGATTTTATCAATCTTGTCAGACGCCGTGAGTTCGCCCTGTTTTGCCTTCTTTAAGCATGCTTTGATAATTGATGCTATGTAAACATATCTCTCGTTTGTGATAATGCTTTCCGCGTCGTCGTCAAATTCTTTTTCGACAGCCTGAATATCGCCTTCGATATGTGCCTTTGTGCTGCCTTCTATGTTAAGCTGTTTTAAAACTTTTTCGTCTCTTTCGAAAATCTTGATTGCATACCATCTCTGCTGCTCTTCGGGAAGTGAATGAACCGCAGCTTCCTCGATGTGTGCAAGCGCATGTTCAACGGGACCGCTGAAGGTATGCATCGGAACTGTTTTCTCGCCCTTGGATGCTTCGATAGCTGCTTCTGCTGCCTCGATTACGCCCTCGTTTTTAAGAGCGGATACTTCCATTACTTTGCAGCCGAGCTGACGGGAAAGTTCTTCGATATTGATTTTATCGCCGTTCTTTCTTACAACATCCATCATGTTGACAGCGATTACTACGGGAATACCGAGCTCTGTAAGCTGTGTTGTAAGATATAAATTTCTTTCAAGGTTTGTACCGTCAACAATGTTTAAAATTGCGTCGGGTCTTTCTCCGATCAGATAATCTCTCGCAACAACTTCTTCGAGTGTGTAGGGAGAAAGTGAATAAATACCGGGAAGGTCGGTGATGACTACATCATCATGTTTTTTAAGTTTACCTTCTTTTTTCTCAACTGTTACGCCGGGCCAGTTGCCGACGAACTGATTAGAACCCGTAAGGGCATTAAACAGGGTTGTTTTACCGCTGTTGGGGTTACCTGCAAGAGCAATCTTTATACTCATTTTTAATCTCCTTTGATATCATTAATCTCTTCTAATATGACGGTCTACTCGACTTCAACCATCTGTGCATCGGCTTTTCTGATGCTTAATTCATATCCTCTAACGGTAACCTCTACAGGATCGCCAAGGGGTGCAACTTTGCGGATATAGATTTCGGTACCCTTGGTGATACCCATATCCATGATTCTTCTCTTAATCGCGCCTTCACCGTGGAGTTTAACTACTTTTACGGTTTCTTTCACTTTTGCGTCTTTCAGTGTTTTCATTTTCCTACCTCGCTATTCTTTATTTTCGAATGATTTACTTATCCCCTTCTTTTTCTTTTTTAAACCATGACTTTCTGTGCAAGTTCTTTGCTTAAAGCCACTCTGCTGTCCTTGACATTTACGATCAAATTTCCTCCTATCTCGGAAATGATCGTCACTCTTCCGCCTGCCACAAAGCCCAGGTTTTCCAAGTGCTGCTTGGTCTCGGGACTGCCGCCGATTCTTAAGATTGTGTTTTCCTCGCCCACATTCGCATAACCTAATGGCATCATATTCATCCTTCTTTCTTATTTGATTAGATAACGTTTGTCCCTTTATTTACGGGCTTTTCTGGTTATCTTCCACTAACTTCAATGCGATTATAGTTATATATCGCTAACTTGTCAACGTTTTTTGGGGGATTTTTTGAAAAATTAGTTTTATTAGACTAACTTTAGGTGGAAATCATATCTTTTATGGTGATTATTTATGTTGGGGAAGAGTTTTTGAACATAAAAAACCGGCCGACAAAAATGCCGATTTGGCAAATCTGTCAGCCGGGAGCAAGAAAGCAGATTAATCAATTATTGTGTGCGATGATTCATGTATCAATTCGCCTGTTTGTGCGTCAACTATTACTCTGGTATTTTTCTTCGTATCTGCTTCCCAGACGAGAAGGATTTTATCATCATATATAGATATCGAAAGTTCCGGTTCTGAATACAAATCAAAGTCTTTGTTCATCTTATCCTTCGTATATTTGGGTTTGGTATCAAATCCGTCGGGAACCTGAATCATCCAGCTGCTAAAGGAGTTGCACTCGCCCTTATGATCTATTAAGAGTCTTATCATTCCGTCGGTCTTAACACCGTTATAATACTGTACAAAATCATAAGCATCGTCACCCATGCCCGAAAAAGACCCGTCAAAGCGAAGCTCATACTTTTCGTCGCAATATATAACGGTTCTTAATGAACTCGCTGCAAGATAGGCTTCATGAACCGTCTCAACCTTAACTTCGAAGATATTTCCGACGCCCGATACTTTCGGATTTATTTCATTATCCGGATCGTCAAAAAGCATTATTCTGTCCAAATCTTCCTGAAAGAAATAGAGTTGTCCAAGCTCGTCGCACCAGTAGAACCATCCGGGATAATCGCTTAATGTAATACCTTTTTCCTCGAGCAGTTCATAGTTGCCATAGTCATCCGACAAGCCCATTATCATATCTTCTGTTACATCATCGTACATATCTCTTGCGACTTTTACGATGTATCTTGATGTAAGCTTCGAATCACCATTTGTAATAACTGCTGTAAGCATTACGTATTTGCTGTGATCATGCGGTCTTTTTACGATGTCTCCTTCGTTTGAAATGATGGATTCATCGGAACTGATCCACTCAATTTTCGTGCTGTCAACTTCCTTTGGAAGAGTAATATTCTTAGTGACATTGTAATAATAATCGCCATCCGCATATATCGGGACTGAACGTGCGATATCATACATTTCGTGCTTTTCATTTTCTCCGACACAATTGTTGATTATGTATACATACTCTGTAGAGCTCGTAAAATCCGCCGAATTGATTATTTTATCATCATCTGTTAAAAGATCCACACTTCCGTCTTCATGTACGATGTAAAGGTCGTAGTCATCTCCTCTATCTGCATAGTCGACATCGTTGTTTTCATCCGCATCTTCATTGTCGATATCAGTATCTGTGTCTTCGTTTTCATCTGTGTCTGCATCATCGTTTTCAGCAGGATTTATTGAAAGTGTCAGTACTTCATCTTCATCATCGATAATCTGAGGATTTTCAACCGCAACGGTTCCTATTTCTGTATCATTCTCTTCTGTGTTTTCAGGCTGATTGTTTTTACCGCTACATCCTAAAAGAAGCATCATTATTATCAGACAAGTGCAATATAATTTTCTTTTCATATCTTCTCCTGTTTCAAGTTAAAATACATCGCTGCCAAACAGTTGCTTTCCCCTTAAAATGAAGTGCCGAGGGGACGGTTCATCTGAATAATCAGAGCCGGTGAGAACCATCCCCTCGGTTTTAGCAACCTACTTATAAAACATATGTCAAAGAAAAACGTTACAAACTTTTTAAAAATTTTTTTAAATAAGATTTATGCTCTGAAGATACTCTAAGGATCTTAACTGGCTTTCAATGGAATTCATTTCAATTAAGACTGTTGCTTCGGGGAAATACATCTCGCGAAGTCTGGCAAATACGGTCCAGTCTATGGTGCCGTCACCCAAAGCCCAATGCCAGTCGCCTGCCTTGTCATTATCGTTTATATGCACGTGTTTAATGTAAGGTGAAAGAACCTTTGCCCACTCGCTTAAAAATGTATTTGAAAGATAAGCGTGTGCGTAGTCAAAGCAGATTCCGAAGTTCTTTACATCCTTCATTCTCTCGCCAAGATTTGCAAGATCGTAAGGTCTTGTATCAAACATGTTTTCCATGTATACATTCATGTCGGGATATTTTTTGCAGATTTCTCGGAACACTTCTTCGTTTTTGTTGCACCAGTTTTCGCGATATGCATCGCCTGTTAAAAACGGTTCAATGTTGCTGTGGAAAATAACTGCCTTTGCGCCTGCTTTGGCGGATACTTCGATACTCTGCATGATACGAAGTTTTGAAATATCGGCGATTCTTTTATCCTCTGAAAATACGAGCACATCGAAAAAGTCGCCGTGGCTAGTCTCCACATTACCGCCGCTTTTTTTATAAAACTGCGCTATCTCAATGCACTTCTGCGTATCGTCTAGGACGTTAGGATACATGAACTCGTTTAATTCGAGCCCGAGGTCATATTCCTTAGCAAGCGCAAGCGTCTCCTTCATATTTTCTCTGTCAGGAATAATTAAAAACTGACTCATTCTTCTTCCCCCACCTTTACACCGTCTATTTCAGTCAACTGATATACGAATACGCCCTTCGATTTTCCTTTAAGAGGAATTTCGCCGATGGGCTCGACTTTTACACCTTTATCTTTTACGCGTTCATAAATTGTTTCGCTGATAAGCACCTGTCCGGGCTTTGCGTTCGATTCAAGTCTTGCTGCGGTATTAACCGTATCGCCGATGGCCGTATAGTCCATTCGGAAATCGCAGCCTATGTTACCTACGACCGCTTCGCCGCAGTTAACTCCTACACCGAAAGTTACTTTTCTACCGAATCTTTCCATGCAGGATTTTTCGAGTGCTTTTGCTCCCGCTACTATATCTTTTGCAGTCCTAAGCGCTCTTAATTCATAATCGTCCAAATCAAAAGGAGCATTAAATACGGCCATTGTAGCATCGCCGATAAACTTATCGAGCGTACCGCCGTTTTTAAATATTGAGTTCGTTGTAAGGTTTAAATACTCATTTAAAATCTCGACTACCTGCTCGGGTTCGAGGCTTTCGGAAAGTGGCGTGAAGCCTCTGATATCAACGAAGAGAACTGCTATGTCTCTGTTCTCGCCGCCGAGAGCGATTTTATACTGGCCCGATTTCATGATGCCGTCAACGACCTGCGGAGCCACGTATTTTCTGAATGCCGAAGCAATTTTTCTCTTTGCGATGGCTTCGCTAAAATACTTTATAATCAGCGCAAAAAGGTAATCCAGGAATATGAATAAAAGAAGGTAAACGCCGGGTAAAATAATATCTCCCTTTGTAAAAAGAAGTATGCCGGCGATGACTGTCGCAACCTCTGCAAGTATCAGTAAAGGCGTTCCCCATTTAAGTCCGAGTTTCGAGAAAATAAGGAAGAGCGCAAATACTATAAGGCCGATGATAACGGAGATTATAACGCGGTCCGCGGGGACAGGAAATGCACCGTCTAAATAGCCTTGTATGATGTTCGCGTTTATTTCAACTCCGAACATTTCAACGCCCGAATTAGGTACCGAAAACTGATCCTGAAGGCCGTTTGTATACGCGCCGACAAGAACTATACAGTCGGTAAAAATTCTTGCATCAACTTTGCCGTTTAAAAGATCGACCAACGAAATAACTTCGTAATCACCGGGCTTTCCTGCGTAATAAATCCACATTGCGTTGTTTGAATCGGTCTTGGGATTTGTGGGAATGATGCCCTTATTCTTGCAGTACATCTGATATATCAGATAGGAAAAACCTGTGTAGGTTTCGTTTGTATTTTCGTTTGTGTATGTGGGAATAATCCTTCTTACAACGCCGTCTTCGTCCTGAGATACATTTACAAAGCCCGTAGGCACTTCTTTGCCTGAGAACGGAAGATTCAAATTGTTTACATGAAATCTGTTTATATACTGTTTGCCGTTTTCGTCTTTTTCGACCACAGTATCAAAATCGATTCTAGAAGCAAATACAACATTACCTTTTTCGAGCGCTTTTTCTTTTAGGAGCGCGTCTCCTTCTTCGGTCATTTCGGAGAAGAACATGATATCAAAGCCGACTACCGAAGGATAATCGCCGAGAGCTTCGATTGTATCCGCAAATACGCTTCGATCCCACGTACCGAAGGGTCCGTATTCCGCGATGGCCTCGTCGTCGATTGCGATAATTTTAATCGACTGGTTTACGCCCCTTGAGCGCTGGTAAACCTTGTCGCGGTAAAGGCTGTTTAAATTGAAAAGCACGTCATTGTAGCAGAACAAAAACGCAGCCACGCCGAGAAGCAGCGCCTGCAATACAATGAGCCATCTTCTGTTTTTGCTTTTGTTTTCTTTCATAAAGGTATTTCCCGCATTTACTAAAGGCTTAAATTCGTGATATAATTATATCGGTTTTAAAAATATTCAAACGAACTAAAAATGAGTCATTCAGGGGGTGTTTTCATGGATCAGAAAAAATATTTGTCAAGCGACGAATTGCTGGAAAAAATCTTTTATTATATGTCCAGACTATTCGAGGAAAAGGAGCTTTCAAAAACGCTCTTTCTTTTAACGGATCTTGGAAAAACCCTTGTTAATTCCGACCGTGCAAGTTTCTGGTTCTGGGACAAGAGAAAACATGTTGCATGGACTCTTGCAGCGCTTGGAATCGATACCATCACAGTTCCCGAAAATACGGGTCTTGTAGGTGCCGCTATGTCGGGTAACGAAATACTTATAATCAACAATCCTTACGAGGATTCAAGATTCAATCCCGAGGTTGATAAAAATTCGGGATATCACACAAAGTCTATTCTTACAATGCCCGTTACCAACTCCGAAGGTGTCGTAATCGGTGCATATCAGGCGGTTAATAAAATCAATACAGACGGCAGTGACGGTGTATTCACCGAGGAAGATGTAAAGCGTCTCTCCCTTGCTACCGCTTTCTGTGGCAGAAGCCTTGAATCCTATGTGCTTCACAACGAAGCTATCGAAGATCCCTTGACAGGCCTTAGAAACCGCCGCGGACTTCATACATATTATGAAAGACGTATCGCAACCAACAAGAACTTTGATTCTACTGCAATCATCATGTGCGATATCGACCACTTCAAACGTGTCAACGATACATACGGTCACAACGCAGGCGATGAAGTATTAAAGCATGTTGCAAATACACTTTCAAATTCAATCGGAATCGATGACGGCGCATTCAGATGGGGCGGCGAGGAATTCATCCTTCTTCTCTCCCACAAACATATGGATGAAGCTGCTGAGTTCGCCGAGAACTTAAGAAAAGCTATCGAAGCCGATGTAATCACTTTTGAAGGTACGGATATAAAAATCACGATGAGCTTCGGTGTCAGTGAAATCGATCCTAATCTTACCACCGAAGAAAACGTTGAAGGCGTTGATGCCAAACTCTACTATGCAAAAGAGCACGGCCGCAACCGCGTCATCAGCGTAATGGAATAATGACCATTCGGGGACGGTTCTGTTTTGGCTTTTTTTACCATTTAAGAACCGTCCCCAATTGGTTCTTTTTTTATTGCTTCTTGAAGTTGTAAAGGCCTTCTTTGGTTACGTAGAATACGGTTCCGCCGTAGTATATGGTCTCGTCGCCGTCAATCTTCCATTTACCTTCGGGAATCGTAAATTTCTCGCCTGCCTCAAGGTATATTTCACCCTCATTAATCACACCGTTTCTCTTCCATGAAGGTGCGACAATAACGCTGAAATCGGTCCTGTTTCCGGCCATATCATATACCGAAAATGTTATGGTTTCTTTTTTTGCTCCGACAACAATATCAAACGATTTACTGCTCTTGTCGAGATCGGTTAAAGTAACTTTTTGACCGTTTATTTCAACATATGAAATATTTTCGTCGTTAACTACACAGGCAACATTTCCGTTTTCGTCACCGAAATATATTTCACCGTCATTCATATTCACTACATACGGTGCAGTTGTGTCGATACTGTAGCTGCCTATAGGAATTCTGGCAGATTGTCCATACGAAACCGCATCACGAATATATATACTTCCTCCGGTCACACTCTGATCAATTTTTATCGGATAGCTTGAGAAATGATCTCTGTCGCCATAGGAAATTTCGTATCCTGCAGAAGGAGTAATTTCTATAGTGGAAACATACCAACCGTTAGTTCCCTTCTTTCCGCTGATGGAATAAGCGTTTTCTGGAACGGTAAGATACTCAATTGAAAATCTTGCGGTAGCTGTACATGCATTATAATCTTCATTCTTCGGCAAAGTTACTTTTACGATATAATTTCCGACTTCTGTAGGCACGCCTGCTCTGTATGTCAGATCCGACTCATTTGCCGATTTAAATACCACTACTGCCTTTGATACATCGTTTGTCTTTGATGTTATGACAGGCGAAGAGGGTTTTGCTCCGTAAATGAAACCTTCCATGGAGATTGTAACAATTCCCTTCTTTTTATCCGGATCAAGAATTGAAAACTCTTTCGTAAAATCACTCGGAAGCTGATAGTTCGAGTTGGAAAGTGCGGTAGCCTTTGCAGTATATATTCCTATTTCTTTTTGTTTTCCAGATACAGTTACACTGCATTTATCACCGTCACAAAGATTGGAAACAACCGCGTTCGGGCAGTGTTCTTCCCCATCGTATAAATACTCTGTATCCGACCATTTAAGGCTCACTGTTTTAGGAGAAATCGTGATTTCAATACTTACTGGTTCAGAGTCTTTTACACCGGTATTTCCCCGCACTTTATACCATACGGTATATGTTCCCGCATCTTTCCCCGTAGGAATGACAGTAGTGTATTCTCCATCTTTTTGTGTACTGTAAAGAATGATTCCGTTATCGGACTCGCCTTGTGATACAAGTCTCTGATAATTACCGTCATATGACAGCTTGTTTGCCGCCGGTTCTTTGGTAGCCGCAGCTGTGGGAATATCATTTATTTTGAAACTCTGTTCATTTGTACTCGGAAGAGCATAATTTGAATTTGATAAAGCTGTTGCTTTTGCAGTATAGGATCCGATTTCCGTAGCCGAACCGGTTACCGTTACGCTGCATGTATCACCTTCGCAAATACCCGTGGCAACCGCGCTCGGGCAATGTTCGTTTCCGTCATATGTAAATTCGGTATCTGCCCATTCTAGTACGACAGTTTTGGGAGCAATCGTGACGGTTAAGCTGTTTCTCGAACTGTTCGAGTGATTTGCATCGCCTTCAGCCATATACCAGACTGTATAAGTTCCCGCATCTTTTCCTACGGGTATATCCGATGAAAACGAGCCTTCCTCATAAAAGTTATAAACAACGTTTCCATACGATGCTTCACCGGGATTAATCAGCTTCTGCTTTTGACCGTTATACACTAATGTCAAAGCCGTGGGAGCAGTCGTTACCGAGGTACCTGCTGCCGAAATGGTAAAAGAAGTTTCCACATTTTCGGGAAGCATATAATTGTCATTTGACTTACCTTCCACAGTTGCCGTATATGTACCTGCGTTTGACTGGCCGCCTGTAACTGAAAGAGTGCATGTATCTTCTCCGCATAATCCGGTTGCAGTGGCACTAGGACAATGAGCATTTCCGTCATATGTAAAAGAGGTGTTCGACCATTCTATTCCCAGCATTTTAGGATTAATATATGCCTCTATGCTTGCAGGAGGAAGGTCGTCTTTGCCTTCAATGCCTTTTACCATATACCATACTGTATAAGCACCGACTTCTTTTCCTTTGGGAATGCTTGTTGTATACTCTCCGTCTTTCGACAGACTGTATAGCATATGACCATCCGTGGCTTCACCCGAAGTAATCAGTTCCTGTTCATTACCGTTATATGTTAATTCTTTTCCTTCAGGTTCTGTTGTAATAACCGGTTTTGTAGAAATAATAGAAAATGTATCGCTTGCTGTGGCTGCTGAATAAGCACGGCTTGTTACCTGTTTTCGGATTCTCTGTGTTTCTATATTAGCTTCATTTACGTATGTTTGAACAACTACATCTTCAAGTTTGGTTTCACCGCCTGTTTCCATCGTCACTGTGGCTCTGTATTCACCTGCTTCTGTAGGCGTTTCGCTTAATGTTACCCAGCTTTCACCATTTTTCTTCTCATAAACAACCGAATAATCCTCCATAAAATCTTCCGGTCGGTTTGAATCAAAAATCAGTTCCGGCTCCTCGCCTTCATTGAAATCTTCTATGTTAACACTTAATATTGTTTCACAGTATTCATATACAGGGTAAAGCTTTAATATTCCTTCAGAACTAAAGGGTTTGAATCTGATATCATCATAACGATCAAATTCCGTACTGTTAGCGATAAAATAATCTGCATCTTCTGCATTGCTGTATACGAAGAAATCCGGATTATTAGACCATCCGAGAAAACTGCCCAATTTGCTGTCGTCTGAAAGTGTCGGTCTGCTGCTGAAATTACTTGAAAGAGAATAACCCTCCTCACCACTCGGCTTAAGACAAGCATAATATTCGGTACCGGTATCGTCAGATATATTTTTATTATTCAAATCATAAAATACAGCGTGATATCCCGGATAAGCACCGAATTGAACAGAATCATATTCAATTCCGTTATCATCTGTTTTTATATTATTTTGTTCTCTTATATAAACATAATATCCACTGCAACTGTCGGGATGTTCAGGCATAACAAAATCATCCCTGTAATAAAGCACCGAATACCAATCGATTTCATCAAATATCGGATCAGATGCGACACTTCCCCATGCTTCTTCAAAAGTATTATATTCAGAGGGCATCCCGGGCTCTAAAGCATAGCCGACTGCAAGATATTCGCCATGTTTTTTAATCTTATCTCCCGGAAATAAAACATACTGAGGAAATCCGTCAGAGGTAAATTCATATGTTTTACCCGACACACTTCCTGCTGCTTTAACTCCCGAAGGCAAAGGTATCGTCAAAGTGCATAAAATAAGCACAAAGTTTAAAAGCACGGATATTATTTCTTTTACATTTTTTCTTAAAACTTTCTGAGACTTCTTCATATTTTTTACCAATCCATTTCATGAAGTTCGCATACTGCGCTTCCGTCTTCTTTAAGTTCAAGTATTCCGTATGTGGGTTTTCCCGAAGACTGTCTGGGGAGCGAAATGCTTCCGGGATTCATTATCTGTAATGTACCGTCAGTAGAATATGTCGGTCTGTGAGTGTGTCCGAAAAGTGCTATATCGCACTCTCTGTCCTTGGCTTCGTCGATAATTCGCCAAAGCCCGCTCGAAACGTTGTACAAATGGCCGTGTGTCACGAATATTCTGTGGCCGCAAAGCTCAAGTACACGCTCTCTCGGAAGAAATGAGCACCAGTCATTATTGCCCGCAACAGCCACAAAAGGCACGTCGCAGACCGATTCCATTTCATCCTCGCATCCTTCGACATCGCCGCAGTGAATCACATATTCGATGTCGTCAAGTTCTTCGAGCAGTTCATAAAAATTTCCCTGATACCTGTGGGTATCGCTGACTACCAGTATTTTCATAAATCTGTCACTATCTTCTTAATTATTTATCGGTTTTATTTAACAAAACTTCCATCATTTTTCGAAGAGCTTTTCCACGATGGCTGATTTTATTTTTCTCTTCCATGGAAATTTCGCTTGATGTGCAGCCGTATTCGGGCAGCATAAATATCGGATCGTAGCCGAAACCGTTCTCTCCGGCCTCTTTATATCCTATATAACCTTCCATTGTCTCTCTGACAACGGTTTCGTTGCCTTCCATATCGATTGCTGCGATGGAGCAAACGAATCTTGCTGTTCTGTCTTCTTCCTTAACACCTTCGAGTCTGTCGATGATGGCCTGATTTTTAATATGATAGGAAGTATCCTCTCCCATGTATCTGGCTGATAAAACTCCGGGCTCTTTATTAAGAGCGTCGACTTCAAGTCCCGAGTCATCCGCGAAAATATATACCTTATCGTAGTTTACATAATCTTGAGGCTTCTGTTTTAAATATTCTTCTCTTACTGTTCTTACCTTGATAAGTGAATTTTCTTCGAAGGTTTTGCCGTCTTCGACGATCTCAGGGTCGAGTCCTTCCTCTTTCATGGTCAGAATTTCCCAATTATCAAAGTTAAATATAGATTTAATTTCTCTGATTTTTCCCTGATTCTTGGTGGCTACGATTACTTTAACGCTCATTTTTATATTATCCTTCCGTCTTTCTTGGAGGCTTGGGCCCCATGAACTGGTAAAGGTAAGTTTTCATCATTCCGTTGTAGATTTTGCGGTTTTTATCCGCTTTTCGACCGATTGAAGTCTCTGCATCAGGGTAAGAAGTGATCATATACATGCTCCAGGAGTCCAGTTCCTTAAATCTTTCACCCAAAGTTATGTAAACTTGTGATACGCTATCCTTATCCATCAGTCTCTCTCCGTAAGGAGGATTTGTGATGATAAAACCATACTTTTTATGATGGCTTAAATCTTTTACGTCCCTTACCTGAAAATGTATATATTTATCTACTCCTGCTTTTCTGGCGTTCTCTCTGGCGATTTCAACCATTTCGGGATCTATGTCATAGCCCTGAATATCCATTTTATCGGGAACAATGATTCTCTCTCTCGCATCGGTCTTACAGTCAGCCCACATTTTACTGTCAATAAGATGCTTCCATTCCATGGCTGAGAAGCGTCTGTTGATTCCGGGTGCGATATTTGCGCCTATAAGTGCGGCTTCAATGGGAAATGTTCCCGAACCACAGAAAGGATCAACTAAAATTCTGTCTTCTCTCCAGGGTGAGAGCATAATTATCGCTGCTGCAAGATTTTCCGCTATCGGAGCCTTGGCTGTCAAAAGTCTGTAACCTCTTTTATGAAGGCTTGTACCCGTCGTATCTATGCCAACGCTGACGATATCCTTGTTTATCATCACGCGGATGCCGAATTCAATGCCTGTCTCGTCGAAATGAGTTCTGCCGTAAAATGAGCCGAGTCTGTCGACCATGGCTTTTTTCATGATTTTCTGAATGTCCGTGGGACTGAAAAGCTTGCTCTTAACACTCGCTGCTTTTACGACATTAAATTTCGCATCCTCGGGAATAAATTTCTCCCACTCGATGGCCTTGGTGCCCTGAAACAGTTCTTCGAAAGTTTCTGCCTTAAATTCTCCGACATTGATTAAAACTCTTTCAGCCGTTCGTAAAAAAACGTTTGAATAGCAGATTGCTTCGATGTCGCCTTCAAAGTAAACTCTGCCGTCCACTACCTTAGTAACATCGTATCCGAGGTCGAATATTTCTTTTTTAAGTACTGCTTCCATGCCGAAGTGGCAGGGAGCCATCAGTTCGATTTTATCAGGCATTTTTATGTTCCTCACTACTTGATATAGTACCATAAGCAGTGTTTTTTCTCAACAAAACGGACCGCATTAAGCGGCCCAGTTTTGCTATGTATTGTTAACCCTTTCAATGATCACATACATAATTATTCTTTCCAGTACACGATTAAATCGTCTGTCACCGGAATATTGAAATCAACGTCCCAGCTGCCGGTTAGCGTAGGTTTAAATACCGGTTCCGTGGGTGTCGAGTTATAAGGAACGGTCTGAATTCCGAAGACCGTATTCTTATACATAAATGTTACTTTGTGCGGACCGTTGTTGGCCTGCTGCTGGCTCTTTAAATCATTACCTGAGATAATCATCTTTCCGCTGCCTTCGGAAATATCATTAAAGAAATCGATTGTAATCTCGGGGAATGTGGATAAATCCAGGCCCGTTATCTGTTTTAAGAGATTACTCTGTGTATCGTTTCCGCCGATAAGAACGTCCGTATTTACGTTAAATACTATCTCGTCGCCGATCTTGTTGCCGTTCTCGTCATGAAGCTGAACTTTTACAACACCGTCCGTAATGGTCAGACGCGTGATGGTGTTATAATTCTCAACTCCGGTGTTTTCAAGCGTCTTGCCCATAAAGAGCATTGAAGGCTGAATTGCTTCGCTCTCAAGCACCTCTCTGATGGTATCGACATCCGAAACTTCCATTCTGAAGCTTGTTCCCATGACAGCCATCGTAGAGTTCGGAGTATCTACTTCGTAGGTCGAACCGGAGTTCAAAGAGTTCTGGATTTCGCAGGTTAATGCACCTCTTTCAAGCATGATTTTGCTTCGTGAATCCTTTGCCGTACCTTCTGCAATTATCTTAAAATCGGTATTCTGCTCTACGTAAGCAAGCTTGTCTTCATCGAGCATGAGTACCAGCGATGAGTTGCCGTCGACATGAATGGAATCGCCGCTCTGAAGTGCCATTCCGTCGTAAGCCTCAAGATCTTTGATATCTCCTCTGGTAACATAGCAGTGGCCTTCCGCACTCATAACCTTGATTACACGGTAAACATCGTCTTTCTTGCCGATTAAGAAAATGGCAGCTACAATACCCGCAATTAATACCAGCGCTCCCGCTGCAGCAGCTCCTATTATTATTCCAACCTTTTTACCGTTCATAATAACCTCTTAACGATTTAATTAATTTTTTGTAAGGTGTAGTCGCCTTCACTGACTACGTAGAATACAATTCCGCCGCTGTATCTGGTGCCGTCTCCGCTCACTGCCCACGTTCCGTCGGGAAGCGTGTATTTTTCGTTGCCTTCCAGATAAAGATCACCTTCGATGACTTCGCCCGTCGAAGCCCAGTAAGGAGCGGTTATTACCGCAAAATCCGTCATATTTCCTGCCGCATCATAAATGGTAAAGGAGGTCTTTTCCTTTTTTCTTCCGACCGTAATCATAAAAGACATGCTTCCGTTTTCGGCTTTTGAAAGCTTAACTTCTTCGTCGCCGATCATTACCTTTGAAATGTTTTCGTCTTTTACGAGCACCTTTACCCGACCGCTTTCATCCGCGAAGTAAAGTCCGTTGTTTTCCATGCCTATTACATAGGGTGCATCGCAGTCGATTTTGAAGTTTCCGACCGAAATCATGGAGGTCTGTTCGCCGGTTAATGTATCCTTAATAAATATATAACAGACGCTGACGGTATCTTCAAGTCTAATCGGATTTCCGGAGAAATGATTTCTGTCGCCGTATGATATTTCATATCCGACAGCGGGTGTAATTGTTACATCCGATACATACCAGCCGTTCTCGCCCGTCTCTCCGCTTATTGTATACGAGTTCTCGGGTACGGGAAGGTATGAAATTGAAAACTCTGCTGTTGCACTGCATGCGTTATACTCTTTGTTCTCAGGCAATATTACTTTTACGATATAATCACCTGCATCCGAAGGAACAGTAGCACTGTACGAATTGTCCGAACTGCCTATACGCTTATACAAAATCGATGGTTTTGATACATCGTTAGTCTTCGAGGTAATTATAGGTGTTGCAGCTTTTCCGCCGTAAATATATCCCTTCATCGAAATGGTTACTTCACCCTTTAATTTTTCCGGATCGAAGATTTTAAACTCTGTAGTATTGTTTTTCGGAAGCTTATAATTCTTGTTCGAAAGTTCTGTTGCCGTTGCGGTATATATTCCTATTTCGGTTTCGCTGCCGGAGACCTTAACTTCACAAATATCATCTCCGCAAAGATTCGTTATTTTAGCTGTAGGACAATGCTCTTTTCGGTCATATTTTATCTCTGTATCAGACCATTCCAAGTCAACTGTTTTGGGTTTGATAATGACCTTTATATTATCTTTTTCGCTGTCAGTATGGTTTGAATCCCCTATTATTTTAAACCAGACTGTGTATACTTTTGCTTCTTTGCCTAAAGGTATTTCCGAAGAATATGTTCCGTTCTCCGAAAGGCTGTAAACCATTTCCCCGTCTTTCGTTTCCCCTGTTGTCAGCAATTCCTGATTATTGCCGTTATAAATCAGTTCATTGGCTGTCGGATATGTTTTAATAGATGAGCCTGTCGGTAAAACTGTAAATGTATTTTCTGTATCATTCGGAAGCGTATAATTGGAATTTGATAGCATTACGGCTTTGGCTGTAAATGTTCCGGCTTCCTTCTTTGCCCCGCTAACCGTAACTTCGCATTCATCACCCTCGAACAATCCTGTTGCAAAGGCGTTTGGACAATGTTCTTCTCCGTCAAATATAAACTCATTTTCTGACCATTCAAGTCCGACCGTCGCGGGTTTAATCCTGATATTTATACTGTTTGCTGTACTGTCCGTATGATTCGAATCACCTATGGATTTATACCAAACTGTATATTCCTGAGAATTTTTGCCTTTAGGAAGCTCCGAAGAATATGTTCCGTCTTTTGAAAGACTGTAAACAACTGTTCCTCCATCGGCGCTTCCTGCACTTATTAGTTCCTGTTCTTTTCCGTTATATGTTAAATCATTTTCTCCGGGAGCAATATACACTGTTGAAGAAGCAGGCGAAATAGTAAATGTTTTATCTATTTTACTTGGTAATGAATAATTGGAGTTCGATAACTGTGAAACAGTTGCAGTATATGTTCCAACATTCTTTTGCGCACCTGTTACCGTTGCCTGGCAGTCATCTCCTGCAAGTAAACCTGTAAGATTAACTGAAGGACAGTGTTCTTCACCATCATAAATAAATTCGTTTTCAGACCATTCCAATCCGACTTTAATCGGGTTGATTGTAGCTTCAACCTTTGCCGTAGCGCTGTCCGGTCTGTTAATTCCTTTGGCCTTATACCATATGGTATATTTCCCCGCTTCTTTTTTTGCAGGAATAGCGTTTGAATAAGTTCCTGATTCAGTAAAACTGTATACCATTTCACCGTCATATGCTGTCCCGGGAACAATAAGATCCTGTAATGAACCGTTATAATCCAGGTTCAGTCCGACCGGCGCTTTAGTCACGGAAGCATCATGTGTGGGAGATATCGTAAAATCACAGTCTGTATATGCATCGGAATATGGTATATAGTTAAGATTTGAACCCGAATCATTATAAGATAAGCTTTCCTTATCCATCTTTACAATTATTCTGTATTGTCCGGGTTCCGAAGGTACTCCGCTTACGGCTACAGTCTCATCCGATGTTATGAATTTTCTGAATTCAACCGAATAATTATCCCTTCCTGAAGGTCTGTTGGAGGTAATGCTGTAATTTAAAGTTTCATCTTCCATGCAATCACTGATTGATACAGAAAGGGCCGTATCCTTATAATATACAGGATAAAGCTTCAAAGATCCGTTATTCGCTTTATTGTACATAGCTTCGAAAATATTTAAATCACTCGGAACTGTGAACCTCTCCCCTTTGCTCGCCGGAATAAATACATCATCAGTGGCGGGAGAATTCATATAATTGGGATTTGTAGACCACCCTATGATACCATCCAGCAAAGGATAGTTCGCCGGATTTATCTGTCCGCTGCATCCAACAGATGGACCGTCTCGGAAAATACAAAATATATAGTCCTCTAATATTCTGGAACCGTTGTTATTATAAAATTCAACTGCACATCCTCTGTACGCATAGACATCAAGTCCTCTGACTTTTTTATCCTTGATGGGATAACCATATGTATCCATCAGGAAAGTGTCGAAACTCCCCAGTTTTAGGAAATCGGTTCTGGCTATATAAACAATTGAACTGACATCATCCGGAACTCTATCCGGACGCTCAGGGAAAGTAAATGCTTTATGATATACTCTTTCGGAAGAACCGCTGGCATATTCTTCATAAAAACCGCCATACTGAAAATAATAACTGTTACCGGTTCCGCCCCATGCCTCTTCATTAAAAGGAAACCATTCATCTGAAGTAGAAAAGCCATACCTTATTATCATCCATTGGTTTTCAGGAGGAGTTCCTATAACATCTCCCGGAAAGAAAACCTGACCTGCTGTCCAGTCTCCTTCATAATAAGTTTTGGCTTCGGCAATTTTCGGAATACTGATTAAAGTAAAGAACATTACAATGCTCAATACAAAAGATATGATTTTTCTGAATTCGGCTTTTGCTCTCTTCATAGAATAATCCTTCGGTTCTTTCCGGTAATTGTTTTAGTAATCCTTGGAGTCTGAATATTTGAAGTATTTTTGTGATATGCGTTTTCGGAAAATCGTTCCCAATCAACAGTTTTTATAATGTTCAGTATTTAGAATCAGCAACCATTCTGTCGATAACGCTTTTAAGAACGTTTAGAAATAAACCTTATTATCATAGCAATATGTCATACTAATGTCAACAACTTTTTTTAAAAATTTTAAAAAATTTTTTACGCAAAAAACAGCAGGATTTCTCCTGCTGTTTTTCGTTTATTTTATGAGTGATTAGCCCATTGTGATTACAACATTGTATTCTTTCTGACCGTCTGTAATGGGAACGATGCAACCGTCTACTGCCTGGCCGTTAACTTCCATAGATGCAACACCTTTGCATACGTGGTTAGGATTCTTAACGGTGATGTTGTAGGTAGCGCCGCGGTAACGTCTGATAGCTGTGAAGCCGTCCCACTCGTGAGGAATGGAAGGATTGATGCTAAGACCGTCAAAGTCAGGCTGAATACCTAAGATGTACTGGGAAATGGCAACCATGTTCCATGCTGCAGTACCTGTGAGCCATGAGTTCTTGCCCTGGCCGAAGTTCTTGCCTGTCTGGCCGATATCCGAACCTGCATCCTTACCGCCAATCATCTGACCGTATACATAAGGCTCTGTCTTGTGGATATCCGATGTTTCTTCGGTAAATGCAGGAGCAATCTCCGAATAATATTTGAATGCCTGATCACCCTGTCCTGCGTATGCAGCAGCACAGATAATCCATGCATTGTTGTGTGTGAAGATACCAGCGTTCTCTTTGTATCCGCCGGGATATGTGGAGATTTCGCCGTACTGAATGTAGTACTTGGTAAATGCAGGGTTGTTAAGTACTAAGCCGTACTTTGTATTAAGTCTTTCGTCGATAGCTGCAAGAGTCTTAAGGTCTGCGCCCTGATCCTTGCCGACATCGGACATAATAGCGAAGCCCTGAGGCTCGATGAAGATCTGGCCTTCTTCGCATTCCTTGGAGCCCATCTTTTCGCCGTTAGCATCGTAAGCTCTTAAGAACCAGTCGCCGTCCCATGCAGATTCCATGATGTTCTTCTTCATCTTGTCGATTTCTGCCTGAGCCTTGGCTGCCTCTTCATCTTTGCCGAGGTGCTTTAAGATTTCAACGTAGTTAGGTCCCGAATATGTGAAAAGAGCTGCAACCATTACAGACTCAGCAACCTTGGAGTAACCGCCTTCTGCAGCAAACTTAGGGTTGGTATATGTCTGGAATGATTCACCGGGTGTATCTGAGAAGCATGAAAGGTTGATACAATCGTTCCAGTCTGCACGCATTGCAAGAGGAAGTCCGTGAGGGCCTAAATTGTTTACAATGTGATAGAAGGAAACTGTAAGATGATCAAGCAAAGGCTCAGCTACAGACATATCGTTGTCATAAGGAACCTTTGTCTCAAGGATGCCCCAGTCACCTGTTTCCTTAATATATGCGGAAACCGAAAGGATGAGCCATAAAGGATCGTCCGAGAAATCACCGCCGATATCCGCATTACCCTTCTTGGTAAGAGGCTGGTACTGATGATAGCAGCCACCGTCGGGGAACTGTGTGGAAGCGATATCTATAATACGTTCCTTAGCTCTGTCGGGAATCTGATGTACAAATCCGAGAACGTCCTGGTTTGAATCTCTGAAGCCCATGCCACGTCCGATACCTGATTCGAAATATGAAGCAGAACGTGAAAGGTTAAATGTAACCATACACTGATACTGGTTCCAGATATTAACCATACGGTCAACCTTGTCATCGGGTGTTGTAACGCTTAAGATACTGAGAAGCTTGTTCCAGTATGTCTTAAGTTCTTTCATGCCTTCTTCAAACTTTTCGGGTGTTGAGTACTTCTCGATCATTGCTTTGGCTTTAACTTTGTTGATTGTCTTGCCGTCTGCTTCGAACTTTTCTGCCTGAGGCATTTCAACGTAACCAAGAACAAATACAAGTGTCTTAGTCTCACCGGGCTTAAGAGTAATCTTCTTATAATGAGAAGCAATGGGTGCCCAGCCGTCTGCGAAGGAGTTAGTTGCCTTGCCTGCAATAACTGCTTCGGGATTGTTAAATCCGTTGTAAAGACCGATAAATGAATCTCTGTCTGTATCATAGCCGTCGATAGCGTCATTTACGGAATAGAATGCGTAATGATTACGACGATCTCTGTACTCTGTCTTGTGATAAATAACAGATCCGTCAACTTCTACACGTCCTGTAGAGAAGTTACGCTGGAAGTTGTTGGAGTCGTCCTGTGCGTCCCAGAGACACCATTCTGCGAATGAGAAGAATGCGAATTCCTTATCAGCATTTCCTTCGTTTGTAAGAACTACCTGCTGAACTTCTCCGTCATAATCCTGAGGTACGAAGAATGTTACATTAACCTTTAAATCATTCTTTTTACCTGTAATCTTGGTATAACCCATACCGTGACGGCATTCGTACTCGTCGAGTTCTGTCTTAACAGGTGACCAGCCGGGATTCCAGATAGTGCCGTTATCATTAATGTAGAAATAACGTCCGCCCATATCGATGGGAACATTGTTGTAACGATAACGTGTGATTCTTCTGAGACGTGCATCCTTGTAGAAAGAATAGCCGCCGGCTGTGTTTGAGATTAAAGAAAAGAATCCCTGAGTTCCGAGGTAGTTAATCCAGGGATAGGGAGTCCTGGGAGTGGTGATGACATATTCTTTGTTGGCGTCATCGAAATAACCAAATTTCATGCTGTAATCTCCTTAATTAATTTTTTATATCAGGGCCCGTCTGCTCACAGGCCAAAATATTAGAATACAATAAAGCACCATATTAAGCATCGGCTATTTTACGAAATACTTAATACGTTCTCATAAAAGAAATTAAATTTCGTTTTCGTCATCGATAACGGTAATGATGATTTCGTTGAAAAGTGCAACATAATCACTTACAAGGCCCATCATTGCACCGAGCTCTTCCTCTGAAATTTCGAATTTAGCAGCGATTTTTTTGAGGAATTCATATTCTTTGTCGTCATATTCGCCGTCGGTATTCATAATGCCGGCTGCTTCGAAAAGAACGACCTTCTTTTCTCTTTTATCACAGGACTTTGCAAGTCCGTCAATTATCTCGTCCAAAGACAAAATTGCTTCAGCTCTGGGCGCAATTTTCATTTCACCGGCAAACTTGAGAAGCATTTCGCTTTCCGCTTCGTCAACGTAACCGTTTTCCTTAGCTGCTATAACCGCAAGCTGTAAAAACAAATCTTTTTGATCATCCTTAAGAATTTCCAGAAACATTGTAATCACCTGCCTTTTATGTTTTTTGCTTTTTTACTCGCATATATGCAATATTATACCATAAGAAATGTCATTCTTCACTCAGAACTTTTCTTGAATTTAATTATATTTAAGATATAATAAATATGTTTGGTAATAAATTTTACTTATCACCAGTGAAAGGATTTCTTTATATGTATTATTCGAACATAATCGATTTAATCGGAAACACTCCGCTTTTATCCCTAAAAGAAAGTACCGGCTATAACATTTTTGCGAAAGCCGAATTTTTAAATCCCGGCGGCTCCATCAAGGACAGAATCGCCAAGAACATGATTGAAGTTGCCGAAAAAGAAGGAAAATTAAAACCCGGCATGACAATCGTTGAGCCCACCAGCGGCAACACAGGTATCGGACTTGCACTCTGCGGTGTCAGAAAAGGCTACAAAGTAATCATTGTAATGCCTGAGAACATGTCAGAGGAAAGAAAGAAAATCATCAAAGCACTCGGTGCAGAGCTTGTACTCACTCCTCCCGAATTAAGTGTGGACGGTGCAGTTGCAGAAGCTACAAGAATTGCTTCAAGCTCCGATGAATATTTCGTACCTCAGCAGTTCCAGAATCCTGCAAACCCCGATATCCATTACAGAACCACCGCTGTAGAGCTTTGCGAACAGCTAGGTCAGAAAATTGATATTTATATCTCGGGTATCGGCTCGGGTGGAACGCTTCAGGGTGTTGCAAAATATCTCCTTGAAAAGAACCCCGACACAAGAATCGTTGCAGTTGAACCTAAGAACGTGTCCGCACTTCTTGGTGACGAGCCCGGTCTTCATCAGATCCAGGGTATCGGCGACGGATTCATTCCCGACATTCTCGATACATCAATCATTACCGACATTGTAACGGTAACCGATGACGACGCCATTAATACAGCAAGAAGCCTCGCACATGTTCAGGGCCTCCTGGTCGGCACCAGCGCAGGTGCAAATGTCTGGACAGCTATGCAGATGGCAGAAAAATACGGCAAGGACAAAGTTATCGCAACAGTCCTTCCCGACAGAGCAGAGAGATATTTCTCTACAGCATTAATCTAGTTGAACATAAAAACAGAGGTGTCAGGCACCTAAAGGATCCAGACACCTCTTATTTTTTTATAATCTTTTATGATTAGTTATTATTTGTACTTTCAGGGAAAACTGTTAACTTGTCGCCTGTATATACAATATCCTTTGAGAATGCAAGGATTGCAAATACAATCGGTGCAAAGAAGATTGCGCATACGCACATTCCCGTATCTCTGCCGAATGCCTTTGCTACCGCATAACCGGTGAATGCTGCAATAACGCCCACCACCATCGCAAATATAAATGCTCCGAGGTAAGGGATACATATAAATACGTAAGTTACGCAGAATATAATGAAAAATACAATCGAAGTAGGTCTCGTAAAAGCAATATCATTAATTGTATAAATGTTGTAAAAAGGTATGAGTGATTTCCATCCAGGCTCTCCTGCCTTCTCAAGCAGTTTCCAGTTGCAGATGATGGCAAATACGCATAATGCTGTTACAAACAAAATCATCACTAAAAAGATGATAAGATAAATGATAAAAAATGATGACGCAAAGATTACTGCAAATAAATCTGAAGGATTATAATTTGACATTTACTTTCTCCTTAATTCTTATATTTAATGCCGGGCTAGTCCGGAAGTTTCCTTCCTAACGTAACCCGGCATTTTTTAATTATTCTTTAAGATTAGCAAATCTTTTACTGGATGTCGTTCTCGTCGAAGATGTCTCCGCATTCAGGGCAGAATTTAGGAGGATTCATCGGATCTTCGGGTTCCCATCCGCACTTGTCGCACTTATACATAGGTGCGCCTTCGGGTTTCTTTGCTCCGCAGCTCGGACAGAACTTGCCCTGGTTAACTGCGCCGCATGAACATGTCCAGCCTGCTGCATCGGGCTTCTTAGCTCCACACTCTGCACAGAACTTGCCGGTGTTGCCATCCTTACCGCATGAACATAACCATCCGAGGATAGGTGCTGCCTGCTGTACGGGAGCTGCCTGCGGCTGTTGCTGACCCATTGCGAAGAGGTTAGCTGCATTCATTCCGCCTGCTGCATTCTGAGCCATGTTAAGACCTGCAAATGCCATCATAGGACCTGTAGATTCGTTTGCTGCTGCATTTTCCATAGCGTTTGCTGTAGCTGTTGTCATACGAGCTGCTGCCATGTTGACATTTGTGTATACAGCCTGATCCTGGAATGCTTTGATTCTAGCTTCGTCTTCTTCGGTAGCCTTTAATGTATTGAATGTTACATCAATGACTTCCATACCACGCATCTTGCCCCACTTGTCTGAAAGTCTCTCATTGAGCTTTTCAACAAGGATGTCAGTCTTTGTGGTAATAGCTGAATATCTGATGCCTACGCCGTAATCTGAAAGTGCACCGAGAGCGGGCTGAAGAGCTGTCATAAAGTCAGATCTCATAATGCTCTGAAGTTCTTTCTTGTTGTATGAATCACCTGCAAAGTTTGCAGCGATGAATGCGTAGAAACGGATAGGATCGGAAATGTGGAATGTGTATTCACCGTTAGCTATAAGTGAAATATCACCCTGGAATCCTGTAACCTGATCTGCAATGAAGAAAGGAATAGGATTGCTGGTTCCCCAGAGGTTGTTTCTTACTTCAATAACATTGATGTAGTAAACTCTCTGTGTCTTGGGAATTTCCTGTCCGAATGCCCAACGTTTGCCGACTTCCTTGAATGTATCAACGACGCTCTGGCCAAACTTGCCTGTCAAAAGTCCGCCGATGATTGAAGGCTCGGTAGATGCATCATATACGTACTGTCCGGGCTCTGCGCAGAAGTCTGCGACTTTACCTTCGTCAATAATCAAAGCTGCCTGTCCGGCATTTACTTCGACGATTGATCCGCTGCTGATTACATTATCGTTACCTTTATTAACACCTTTTTGATTTCTTTTTTTACCTTTTACTGCAAGAACGCCGTCAGCGAATGCATCACAGTAGAAGTACTCAAGATACTGATCTTCAACAGTATTTCTTGCCGAACCCATAAGGTTTCCAAACATGTTTTTGCCAGCAGCTTTTGCTTCCTGACCAATTTCTGAAGCGATTTGTTTAATAAATCCCATTAGATTTCCCTCCTGTAATTAATACGTCATGTTTTCTGACGGTTTTTATTGTAGCATAAACAGTGGTCAAAGTCCACAAAATTGACTTAAATCTCTTTGATATATATAATATGTTAAGCTAAAATCAACCGAGTGGTAAAATATGAAAAAAGAAATGACCCCAAACAGAAAAATACCGGTTAAAATTATCGTCGGAATAGTAGTTTATATCGTCTCATATCTGCTTTCGATAGTGATACTTTATTCTCTTTCCGGCTTTTTTAAATACGATAATACTTTTATAGGAACCGTGTCTTCTTTAGTCGCCGCCATAGCCTCGTTTTTTACCATAACGAAGGACGAAAGAGGCGCTCTTTTTTATAACCCCAAAACATGTGTAATAAATAAGAAATATATAATACTCTATATATTATTTGTAATACTGTCGGCTTTTTCGCTGACCGTAGTCTTTAATTTTCTCTTTTCGAAAATCCCGTGGGAAGTGTTCGGAAATAAACACGTTGTTCAGGACAGTGATTCCTTTTACGGTATTCCCTTTTATTTTAGAATAATTGCGTATGTGTTGATCGGACCGTTCGCTGAGGAAATACTCTTTAGGGGCGTGATATTTTACCGTTTAAGAAAAGTTACATTCCTTCCGCTTGCTGCACTCGGATCTGCATTTTTCTTTGCGATTTATCACGGAAATCTCATGCAGGGTTTATACGCACTTATCATGGGATTTGTAATCTGCCTCTGTATGGATTTTGGTGGAAGTTTTCTGTATGCTCTTTTATTCCATATGACTGCAAACCTTGTTTCAAACCTTTGTTACGAGTTTAAACATATAAATAATGTAGTTTATTCACCTTGGGTAATCGCAATATGCTTTGCATATCTTGTGGTTGCCATAATACTTTGTTATGTCTTCAAAGTTAAGTTGACCAAAAAAGACAAGCAATGTTGATAACTTTCCGTATTTACATAAAACTGTTGATAACTTTGTTGGAAAAGTTGCTTTTCCCCTTATTTAATGGCATTTTTTATCAACACGATTCATTTGATAACTTTTTTTGTAAACAAACTTTCGTCGCAAATATGTTCGTTGACCGAAAGGGTTAATATAGGAGGTAACACAATATGTGGGCTTACGAGTCTGTTTTTTATCAAATATATCCGTTAGGGTTCTGTGGGGCGCCGTTTGAGAATGACGGTGTGCTTACGCACAGAATTTTAAAGGTAAATGACTGGATTCCACACATCAAAAAATTGGGAGCCGATGCAATTTATTTCTCTCCGGTATTCGAATCCGACACTCACGGATACAATACCAGGGACTATACAAAGATCGACTGCAGGCTCGGAACAAATGAAGATTTCGCAGAAGTTGTCAACAATCTTCACAAAGAAGGAATAAAGGTTGTTTTAGACGGTGTATTCAATCACGTCGGTCGCGGTTTCTGGGCTTTTCAGGATGTGCTTAAGAACAGAGAGAATTCGCCATACGTTAACTGGTTTGCACGTATTGCATTCGACGGCAATTCAAATTATAACGATGGTCTCTGGTACGAAGGCTGGGAAGGCAACTATGATTTAGTTAAATTAAATCTCTACAATGAAGATGTTATAAACCATATCTTCTCTGCCGTTGAAGGATGGATAAAAGAGTTTGATATCGACGGCATTCGCCTTGATGTGGCATATTGTCTGGATAAAGGCTTTTTAAATCGTCTTAGGGGCTTTTGTGACTCTAAAAAGGCAGATTTCTTCCTCGTAGGTGAAGTTCTTCACGGCGAATACGGCCGAATGTTAAATGAAATGGGTATTCATTCGCTGACAAATTATCAGTGCTACAAGGGAATTCATTCTGCGTTTAACTCCAACAATATGTTTGAAATTGTTCATTCACTGTTACGTCTCTTTGGTCCCGAAGACTGGTGTGTCGCAAGAGGAGCACATCTTTTAAGTTTTGCGGATAATCATGATGTGTCAAGAATCGCTACACTTATTCAAAATCCCAATCATCTTCCGCTGGTGTATGCAATGGTATTCGGAATGCCGGGAATCCCCTGCGTTTACTACGGTTCCGAATGGGGAACTAAGGCTGACAAGTCACAGGGCGATCCCGCACTTCGTGTAAGTTTTGATAAGCCTGAATGGAACGAGTTGACAGACTTTATTTCAAAGCTTGCTAACGCAAAGAAAGGCAGCGAGGCACTTAACTATGGCGGCTTCCGCTCGGTGGTACTTACCAACAGACAGTGCATATTCGAAAGAAGAAGCGAACATGAAAGAGTTCTTGTATGCATCAACTGTGATGAGAACGATTATACGGCTCATTTCGATGTCGGTTGCGGTATGGCGGTTGATTTAATAACAGGCGAAAACTTCGACTTCGGAGGCGGTACTCATCTTCCTGCATACAGCGCAAAATTCCTTAAATGTGAACGATAATAGGCAATAAAAAAGGCATCGGACTTAAGTTGATATGTACCCTCTTTACTGGACAAACCAGTAAGGAGGGTTTTTTATGCGCTATAGTTACGAATTTAAAAGAAAATGTGTGGAAATGTATTATCGTGGTGAATATCCAGATACTCCTAGTGGGGTTGGGGATAAAAGGT
>JAFZUY010000023.1 GCA_017618075.1 Lachnospiraceae bacterium | reverse complement strand
CGTCTGATCATCTGTTTTTAATTTATAATATGCCTCAAAGTCCGCTTCTACATAGTCACGCAGGCATAATCGTTCTGTTTCAAGTTTTATCATCTATTTACAAAAGTCTCCATTCTCTCCACCGATAAACTCCGATTTGTTGTTATAAGTTATATTAAAAGTTATTTATCTATGGTGTGAGCCTTACATACCTTTTTAAGCAGTTTAACATACTCCGACTGACACTTTACCGAATAAGTCAGATGGCCGTATCCATTCAGCACCTTAAATCTCGCTCTTGGATATGCTTTTTTTACCAACCTGTAACAGGTCTTACATGCTTTCTCATCCTTTGCATACAGGAAATAAATGTTTCTTTGCATCTCTTCTGTCATGTTCGGAAAATCAAATGTGTAGCAGCATTCTGTCTCGTTACGAATACTTTTATCTGATATGACCGGTGCAATCTTTATTAAAGATTCAATCATCGGGCGGACTGATTCTGTATCGCCGTTAGTAAATTTATTTAAGAACTTCCATTGAATCACATCATCAATACTTTTGTTATTCATCATACGGATCATAGTCCTAAACTTATAATACATGAACAACTTATATGGCTTTGAAAGAGTTATCATAGGTGCACCGTCAAAAAAACAACACCCTACTTTAACCCCCGATTTTATCAGTTGTGAAGCAAGTTCCATCCCCACCTCTGAACCCATAGACTGTCCATACACCATGCATACAGAATCTATGCCTTTTTTCTTTAGATATTTTCTTATCTGATCGGCTTCATTATGTCTGGTCGTAAAAGAGCCTCCGCCCTCATAATGGCCATTATAATCGGGTATGATCACATGAAACATATCTTCAAGATCTTTGTATAAATACTCAAGTGCACTTGCCGGGCAAAACGATCCCGGAAGCATAACAATCACATGCGCATTCTTTTCCCCATATTCATAAAATTTCATTATCAATCTCCTATGTGCGATTATGTATTTGAGGATATCCGGGCAAACCGGAATTTATGCCTTAAGTTCGTACATGCGATATATCTTTCGGTACAGCTTGCCTGTAAATAGCAGCTTGAAGAACAGCCTTTCGATTGGCATAAGCTCTTTGACCAGCGCGGCGGGTGTGAAGCTGTGCTCTTTTACGAATTTTATTCGAAGTCCATCGATGATGGTCTCGATATCATCTATCCCATATAGTTTATAAACGCCAACGTCATTGACAGGGTTTTTATATTTCGATGCCTTGGCCCCGAATTCGGTATAAACATCCATCAGAATATGGAGTTCCCGATACTTTTTATCAAGCTCCTGCAATAACGCCCATACCTGGCTGTTGCTCAGATACATGCTGAGTCCCTCAAGGACAACGATGGCTGTATCGCAATCTGGGAGCGATCCAATCTGCTCAGGTCTGGACGCATCCAAAGCCATCATATGGTACGTTTCATTTTCCCGAAAGTACTTCCTGCGAATCTCTATGACATCTGGAAGATCGCAGTCCACCCATTCGGAGCAGCGAGTTTTTACCCTCATATACCTGCTGTCAAGTCCGCACCCAATGTGAAGCACCAACGCATTGCTGCTCCGTTGCAGCATACTGTCTGTCCAGTCGTCGAACACACGGGCTCTCATGGCCATATTGTATGCAAGCCACCTTGACCTGGACTTACCGCGAATTGGAAAGGCTTCTTCTTTCCAAATTCTCTCAGCTGAGGGATCATTCAGGATAATCCCCTGTTGGCTCACTTTTGATTTTCCATACAGCGGAATATACAGTGTTTTATTCACTTCATTCATGTGATCTTTCTCCTCTGCAAATCCCGATTTGTCATCGTCTATAAAACTGAAATACAATACGTTCTTCTATACAATATGTTTTTTCCGAAGTTCTGTTATATCCTTAATCTGATATGTAGCAAAGCCGTTAACATCAGATGCATTATTTCTATTGATCCAAGCTGTCTTAAGACCAGTATTATGAGCGCCCACTATATCCGTCTCATAAGTATCACCGACAAACAACAGATCCTCTTTGGTGCTATCAGGATATAGATCAAGTATCTCGCTAATTGCCATATCAAAGAATTCTGTTGATGGCTTAACCCTGCCAAAATCCGCGCTTGACCATATTCTTTCAAAGTACCTGCCTATACCATAGGAATCAAGCATTAACCGGAGTGCACCTGCTCTGAATCCGCTATTTGACAGTACGAACATCGGTATTTTTTCTTTCCTGAAAACATCGAGCATCTCTGATAGTCCATCAAAGACTCTCTCTTCATTGCACCTGCTCAAAAACTCTGCTTCCTCTTCTATGCTCATATCAATTACATCACCGCCATATTTTTCTGCATACATCGGTAATTCATCATTTACAAAAGGAAACTCAAAGCCTTTCTTATGAAGATCCTGCATATATACAAATAATTCTTCACCATAAGCCTTGATTTCATCAAAGGAACATTTATCCCTATAATATGTCTCCCAAAGAGGTTTTAATCCAAGATTAAAGTCCATATGAATGTCTTCGACAAGTGTCTGGAAAAGGTCAAATATCAATATCATTTCAATCCCCTTATCAGGTTTTCCGGAATGTCGTTTTTAGATAATCCTCAATAAACATATAATCACAGCCGGCGTTTATTGCTGTTCTATGATCTTTTTCTTCATCTCCGACTAACAACAGATTTGAATTTTCAACCCCAAAATAATCCGTTATATATGAAATACCCCTGGCATTCGGTTTTCTATAACCGCATGACTGAGATGAAACATATAAGTCTATCCGTGAGAGAAGTTCAGGGATAGATCTCTTAAACAATTCATCTGGCATTCCATTAGGCAGATCAGTAAGAACAGCAGTCATACATCCGTTTTGTTTTACATCATCAATTGTTTTATATGAATATTCATAAATCAATGGGTGCAATTCTAAACCGGAAAAAAAATCATTAATCACAGTCTCAATATCAACTTTATTCTGCCAATGAGAAATAGCTTGTTCAAATAATACTTCCGGGGCAATTTCATTTTCTCTTCCAGTATGACGAGGATTAAACGCTTTTAATATTTCCGATGATATTTGTATCTCATTATCACTTAGGAATAAATTATGGTTTTCGCTTACTGTCTTGAATCCCTTAAAATAATATTCACTCCAATTCAATGGCATTCCTGAGTATTCCATCAATGTGCCACCCAAATCAAATACTATGACTTTATATCTTGATAGATAATCAATCATCCTCGGAAAAGTTCCTCCAATAGAGCATAAAACTGAAATTTACTTTATAAATATGCTTTATTATATCAAAAAAGCGATGCAAATAACACATCGCCTCATTGTTCTTTATTATCAATCCTGTCTTTTTCCATTTCGAAGAGCATTCCGGATTGCGTCTTTTATCACCTCACTCGAATACGTGGCATTTGTAATTGCATCCACTTCAACATCATTCTTCTGAATCATTGTCGGAATCATTTCTTCAGCCGGTTTACCCAAACCGCATTCATGCTTAAGTATCTCTATATCTGATATTTCTCCATTTGATACCGTCACTCTTACTTCGACTTTTACCAAATCGGTTTCGCTTTTGCCCTCATATACTCCATCCTGAACCTGTGATATTTCTATTCGTGTTTTATTAAAGCTGTTAACCTGCTTTTTCATATGAATCACGGTCGCAAGAACGAGAGATATAATAATCACAGCTGATGTTAAGATTAAAATACCCAAAACAACTAAAACAATCTTGATAACTTTTTTCATAATCTAATTCTCACTCTCAAAATATTCAACAATAGGAGCAATGAATTTCTTATCCGAAATATCATACGAAGAAGAAATCATCTCCACCATTTTCTTTTCATCTTCTGTTTGATTTTTCTTTCTTTTTTGTGAGGATACAAACATCTTCATTGCCATCTTTGAGGGGGCATTCATCTTTTCATAATTAAATCCTCCCTGACAATAAAAAGTTTTGATATGTTTTTTCTGATTATCATTTAATGTTTTATTAAACATTACCTCAATATCCGGACTGTCATTGGGGCCTCCTCCGACACAAAACAGTGCAAGGCGCTTATCTTCCCATGAAGACGTCTTGTCTAGAAACCATTTTACTTTTGTAACAGTTCCCGCCATTGCCCATCCGCCATAGATTATTGCATCATAAGAATCAAAATACTTTTCATCTTTCTTTTGTGCTTCCTTAAGATTAAGGATATCCGCCTTCATTTCTTCAGCTAACCATTCAGCATATCTTTGAGTAAATCCTGTTTGGGATGTGTATACTATAAGTGTTTTCATAATTCGTTAAGATTCCTTTCCATTTTCATAATCGTTTGAATAGTAGTCATCAGGCTTTTTTCATCTATTCCTTCAAAAATACGACCAATCACATATTGGCTCTGTTGTCCGTTATTATCGTTTGTCTCCAAAAAATTTCTTGCTGCATCAGTAACGTAAATACGTTGTTTTCTTTTATCTTTTTCATCTTCAAAAGTAGCTATAAAGCCCTTTTTCTCCAGCCTTAATAAGATTTGTTTTACATTCTGATGTGAACTGCCCATAACATCAGAAAGTTCATTAATTGTAGGCGCTTCTTTGCAAAGATTGATACAAATAATGGCAAAGAACTGTTTCCATGTTATTTCTTTTAAATACTCATCTGCTGCCGCCTGGTATCGGTTGTCAAAAGCGCTTAGCAACCCTAAAAGAAACGCCTGCGGAGGCATATCTCCAAATTCGACATTAGTTTTGTTTATTTCTTTATTGTAATTCATAGGTTTCTCTCCAATTAAATAATAGGTAACATGTTACATTTCTGAAAATAATGTAACACATTACCTATTTCCTGTCAACATCTATTTATGATTCTTTCTATTTAGCAAAACTGTAATTCTCTTAATTGCGAATATACTTCATATCTTCTTTATATTCATCACTTATAAAGCGTTCTACTGACATATGTAAATCATATTTTTCTCGAAGTTCAGTAATTGCTTTCATCATAGGCGATGCATGATGCTTATCAATCGCTGCTTGATCCTTCCAAGAATCTATCAAAAGAATTGTTTCCGGATCATCCAGAGGTTGAAAATACTGATACCTTAGATTACCCTCTACGGAACGAATCTTTTCTGCGATGCCTGATGATTCCATTTCATCAACAAAAGCTTTCGCGTTACCATTTTCCCCTTTATAATATAAATTCACCGTTATCATTTATTTCTCCGTTATTACGAAAAACTGTAATATTCTTAGTTAATTATCTTCCAAAATAACGTTCAATTACGCCTTGCATTTTGCATTCTTAGTGATGAGACAAGCAAAAGTAATAAGCGATCCCAATCCCATGTTTGCCATCTGTATTGAATGCACAACGGGGAAATTAGGTCCGAAGAATGTTACTGCATTTACAACCATCATTATGATCATCGGGTTTGCGAATGCGTATCCTTTTGACCATACAGTTTTTCCCCTGATGATCATGACGAACATAACTACCATCATCGCCATATATATAGGCATGAATACTATCGTGATCGGAGCAACCATTAATCCGGCAAATCTCATTATTTCTTCCTGATTGCCACTCCTGCAGACATACATCATAGCTATTGCCAAGATATGAACAAGGGGGCCTAACGATCCGCATGCCAATGCGCCAATGTGAATTATTTTCGAAGGGTGACGCAATTTAGGATCAGTTCCTATGATCTTTGATATTCCTTCATAGCCCAAACCTTGAAGTGCAATTCCTATTCCGCCAAAGAAAACACCCAGTGCAAGCTGTAGATCAGAAACGCTTCCATAACCTGCAAACTGTGCCATTACCCGGTCAGGTAAGTCAGGATTTGTATACCAACCAAGTGGTAATTCACCGCCGATGACGGTTATTATCGCTCCAATCAACCCAATCAGTAGAAGTTTTTTGCTATTAGTTTCTCTATTCATTAGTCCTTCTCTACTCCAATATACTGCTTATTATCTATACTAAGAAATGCCAAATGCCCTTGTTTTATTATCCTGTAAGATAATCCCCTTATTTCTAAATCATATCATCTGATAAAATGCGTTGGCTGCCATTCTTCCTTCTCCGGCAGTCCATATTTTTCCTTACCGAGAGAAATACTCTTCATCAGGAAGGTCATATTTCTTGCAAGTACTCTCATAATCTGAAGTCCTTCAGCATCTCCTTCAGCCTGTCCCGGTTCTCTTCCGTGAATGCTGTTCCAATATTGACTGGATGCCACCGGCATTCCACAGATGGTAAAATACTTGTTCAGCTCATCAAAGGTCGCAGATAATCCGCCACGTCTTGCACATACCACACTTGCCCCGACCTTCATGGTCTTATCAAAGTGTGTACTGTAGAACAATCTGTCCAGACATGCAATCAATGTTGCATTTGCCGAAGCATAATAAACCGGAGAAGCGACCACCAGTCCGTCTGCTGCTTCAAACTTGGTAGCCAACTCGTTTACCACATCATCAAAAACACACTGTCCCTTCGTAAAGCAAGTACCGCAGGCAATACAACCGCGCACATCCTTATTACCAATCTGAACAACCTCTGCCTCGACCCCTTCCTTCTCAAACACCTTTACCATTTCATTTACAGCAATGGATGTGTTGCCGTTCATTCTGGGACTTCCGTTAATGATAAGAACCTTCATCTCTTAACCCTCCATTCGTTTTATTTCCTCTTTAGCGCGCAAAACCAAAACCTTATGCCTTTATTGCTTTCAAAGCATCTCCGATATCACCATCAATGCAAATACTTCTGTCCGCTATCTCAACCGGACAAAATGCTTCTCCGTAATTCAGGCAGGCATATATGGCATTTTCATTTGCTTTTGTCATTTTCCAGAACGGATACTTAATAATCACCGGAGTGTTGGCACCGACTCCCAGTTCTAAAAACAGCACTTTATCAGATGAATGTTTTTCAATGAAATCCGAATAACGTCCGGATGCCTTATACCAACCTTCATCCTCTACAAATGTATCATCAGAGCGAAGATTCATGCTCATCTCCTCCCCGCAGACAGGACAGTATGGTATCAAATCCGATGAAATTCTCATAGATATATTATTAAAATCAGGTGCTGCGAGTCCGCCGGAAGCGTCTATGGAAAGCCCTTGCGAATATAACATTTTTACGACGTTGCTTTTATTGTCATAGGTTTTCCTGTGGCATGGCTTTGAGCATTGCCACAAGCCATAATCTCCCTGTGTATAAAACAAGTGCTCCTTATCAAATCCGGCCTTCTGAAACTGATGGTCAACATTTGTCGTAATGACAAAATATTCTTTGTTCTTCACCAGTTCATAAAGATCATCATATACAGGTTTGGGCGCCTTCACATATCTGTTAATGTAAATATGTCTCGACCACCAGCCCCAGCGGGTTTCAGCATCGGGAAAAGGATAGAATCCGCCCGAATATATATCCCTGATTCCAAATTTTTTTGCAAAATCAGAGAAGTATCTTTCGAAACGTTCTCCACTGTAAGTAAAGCCGGCTGAGGTCGACAAACCAGCGCCTGCTCCTAATATAATTGCATCACAAGAAGAAATTGCCTCTTTGAGTTTGATAAGTTCTTCTTTACGACAAAAGTTCTTTGTAGATATCCCTGTCATCATCTTTGAAAACATTAAATATTACCCTTTCCATTTGCCCATCATGTTCTGAGAGCCATTTTACAACTGTATCGACTGCAATCTCCGCAGCACGTTTATTGGGAAAACGAAATACACCTGTTGATATACAGCAAAATGCCACGCTTTTTAAGCCGTTCTCCAGGCACATATCCAGCGTATTCCTGTAACAATCCGCCAGATCCTTTTCCAGTGAAGATGTCAGCACATACTGAACGATTGGACCAACGATATGAATTACCTTCTTCGCCGGAAGATTATATGCGTCTGTTAACATCGGAACTGCTGTAGGCTGCTCATAATCTTTTCCATATCTTATTCGTAGTTCGTTCATCTTCCTGTTGCATTCTTCTCTGAGCTGTATTCCGGCAAAACTATGAATACAGTTATCAATGCAGGTATGCATCGGAACAAAACATCCGAGCATCTGTGAATTGGCCGCATTAACGATTGCATCAATTGCGAGCCTTGTGATATCACCCTGCCAGATAGAAATCACATCCCTGACCACGGGAATATCCTTCGGAGTCAAAACGCCTTTCTCTCGTGCCCGCTCTTTAAGATAATCATTTTGCACAGCCAGAACATCTTCAGCCATTTTCCCGGGCATACGGATATTCATCAGAGAACGGAGTATCCTTTGCCTGCCTTCGATATCACGCGGTATCTCCAAATTTTTGTATTCAATCGATTCTTTTTTGAATTCTTTTATAAGATAATCAAGTCGCTCTTCCTGATTCATGCCTCACCGACTTTCCCGGAAAACTATAGTAAATCAAATGAAAAAATAATTCACCTTCGTTAGTTAGTAAAACCAAAATTTAGTTACCTTTGCTATTTGCTTAAATCTCTATCAAAAATCATCACGATTCGTCTTCATACAATTCCCTCGGAATAGGTTTTGCAGAAATACACAAATCATGATCAGTTCTTTCCCACATTCTTTTACACATATCAGTCATCTTTCTGCAATCGCAGATATATACTATCGCATTTCCGAGTTTAGAATACTCAACTGCTTTATTGTACTCAAATGCTTCTTTGTAATTTGGATAATATTCTGAAACGCAGGTATCGGAAGCAGCTGTAAAATGTGTGTGAAAAGGTGGAGACGTCAACTTGTTGCCGTCGTAGTCCACAATCGTAATTTCAAAAGTTTCCGGATTTAATCTGTCAGGAATCTGTAACCTTTCATCTACCGAATGGAGATATGTATTCTTGTCATGTCCGACTCCCACAAGCAATACTTTGCCGTTTTCCTCGTAAAGTCTGCTGATACAACTTCCAATCGGTGCCGGTGAAGCGCACTTTTCTTCACCTTTAACATATTCTTTTGCATCTTTGCCGAACACCGTTACCGAATGTGTCGGATGTAAAGATCTTACACCGTCTTTTCTAAATGCTGCCACCTCAGGAAGTGTTCCTATATCCGGAACTGTAGATCTGACATCATAGTACGGCGTATCTCTCCAAACCTTATTCCATGTATGTGTCGGAACAATAAAAAGTCCATCGTTTAGATAATCAACGAATGCATCGATAAGTCCATCTGCCCCATTTTCTATCTCACCTATCGAGCGCAGAGAACAGTGTATTGTCACTTTATCATCACGCTTTATTCCTGCTTCTTCCAAAAATATTTTAATATCATTTTTAGTTAGCATTTATATTTCCTCAAATATTATTATTTTACTATCCAGGTTCCTATCTTTTTAGAACCAATCCTTTCTATAATTCCCTCATCAATCAATTGCTTCATTAGCATTTGGATTGATCTTCTTGATTTATCCATAATGGATGACAATTCTTCTGAATATCGTTCTGATTTTTCGTACGCATCAAGAATTTTTTTAAATCCACTACCCCTGCGTTCCATAAGACGTAATCGTCCAAAGAGATCTGCAAGAATTGGATTCCTCAATAGACTTTAGAATAAAACTATTATATGAATATTAACATGCCTGTTTATGCTTTCATCCCTTTACATAAAACCTCTTTATCAGTTTTCTTATATATCTGATTTCATTTCTTTTTAAGTATCCAACCATAATATAGCCTTTGTTTATCTGATCGGTAAAACCGTAAAAGAGGCATGATAAGTCGGTTAGGAATTCGTTTTCTCTGTCATCTTCAAGCCAGAGTTCTTTTTCTTTTAGGATGTAGTGCATACATTCGTGAATCAGTACTGCAAGCACTTCATCAATCGTTCGTGTATTGGCAACACTTATATGGATTTCATCCGTGTCGGAATTATATGTTCCTGCAGCTTCGATAAGATTGCTCTGATTGTAAACAGCAAGATTTCCGACTTTGACGCCACAGTATGAAACAACATCCTGAGCAATAAGATTGAGCACCTCTTCGTCTCTTATATCTTTTCTTAGTCTCTCATAATATTCTTCATTAATCCTGTATGCGGCAAGGGGCTTCTCACCGTTTTCCTTTAAATACCCACAAAGGCCCTCGAAAAGTTCTTTTCTGTAACTTCCCACGGGAAGGATTCCGAGGATATTGCCAAGCACGAAAATAACTCCGCCGATATAACAGATTGTCTCGGGAATGTAATATATAAAATCCCCTACACTGTCAATTGTTCTAATCATTCTGAAAACTTCGAAACCAATCAGACAAAGAAGAAGTACTCCGATTATATATGAAATGTTTATTCTGATTCTTTTCATAAAACACCTTCGTTAAAAAATCTTAGATTATTCTATCATAAAAACTACAAATCGAGTAGATGCCCTCTCTCTCGCAGAGTGAGTTTATTCGGCAGCAGAATAAAATTATTTGTCGGTCTTCTCATGTAAAAAATCGAAGGTGCATACACACCCTCGATTTTCATTTTTATGTTATATTAAATATCTTTTACGTATAATAAATCGTTATCGCCGCCGTAGTTCGTGATTTCTTTTATGAATGAATATCCGAAATGCTCGTAAAGACCGACATTTCCGGGGCAGGTCGGAATATAACTTTTCTCAAATCCCTGCTTTTTTAAATATTCATTGGCGTAATCGATTAGCTTTCCGCTAATTCGCTGTCCGCGATAGTCTTCGTCTACAAAGATGCAGGATACCCACGGGAATAACTCGGGCATGGGATAATAATCTTCTTTTAATGCCGAGGCCATTCCGATTACTTTTCCGTCCGCTTTGGCTGCAAACATCGTTTCCCAGTCGGTAAACTCCCAGTTTCTTACAAGTCCCGCAATATGATCCTTTGCTTCATATGAACAATTTTCGATAAATGATAAAAGTTCGTTGGCAAGAGGAGTGCCTTTATCGACTTTTTCTATCGTAACTTCCGCCTGATTATTCCATCCGAAATGCTTTGCCACAAGATTGGCGGTTTCATCGACGCTTCTGTTGTTATCTCTCTCCAGCCAGAAATACTCGCTGTTTTTGATAAAATTGTAGCGTTCGATGTTAAGCGAATATAATGTTTCATTGCAGGTTGCCTTGGCTTTTTCGTAATCAGTTGCCGAATGGATAAAATCACTGAACGGCTGATGATCCGGTCTGTTGCAGTATTCGTCTACGAGGTCGTTAGGCTCTCTTATTAAAAATGCAATGTGTGACGGATCCGTAAACTTAAACGCTTCCTCAGCCACGATATGAATGTCGCATAAAACCATTTTATCCTGCGACATCTTTATCAGATCAAGCAGTATAAAATCGAGCTGCTCTCTGCTGTTACCGATAAGCCAGTTTTTGTATTCCTCCACAGTTCTTCCGAAGAATTCGTCAGCATCCTTAAAGTCTCTGTTCATCTCGGGCTGATGTTCCTTATCGGATAAGCGGATGTGGTAAGGAATCTGATCGTCGATAACGTACACCGGAATATTGTATATTTCTCCGAGTGCTTTTGTTATCGTGGTCTTGCCACCACAGGGCGTACCTGAAATAAAATAAACGTTACGTAAATATTCTTTAATTATATTGTCTTGAAATATCATATCGATTCTCCTTATATAAATAGTTTGCGCGTCATAAATCGAAGCATGAAACTATTTTATAAGTCTCATGCCATTAGATATTTCTTAATCTTAAAAACATTACCATTTTTCTTTCCTCCATAGTTTGCAGTTATCTGCTAAAAGAATGATATTCGATTTGAGTGCTTTCGTCAAATCAGTGTTTTGTAAAATTTTATAATAAATTTCGTTCCTACACCTTCCGTGCTTTCAACCGTAATCTCACCCTGCTCTCCTTCGATGATGGACTTTGAAAGAGCAAGGCCGATGCCGACGCTGTCTTTACCTGCATTCTTTCCTTTGTAAAAACGCTCGAAGATATGAGGGATGTCTTCTTTTGCAATACCGCAGCCTGTGTCTTTTATGGTGAGCTGAGTATAAATATTTGTATCGACCATTTCGACAGACAACTCTCCGCCGTCATCCATATGCTCAATGCAGTTTTTGATGATATTCTGGATGGCTTCCACGGTCCAGTTTTTATCGCAGCGAATATTAAGGTCAGAAATGTCGGATTTAAATTTGATGTTTCTTAAATCAAACTGAATGCCGAAAGGTTTTACCGCCTCTTCAATCAGCTCCGTGGAAGATACATCTTCTTTTTTTAGTACTATGGTTCCGGCGTCAAGTTTCGATAATTTTAGCAGTGTCTGGATGAGCCAGTTCATTCTGTTAAGCTGCGAGGACTGTGTCTGAAGAAACTCACATCTTTTGTTTTCATCCTGCTCATCCACCAAAAGATCGTTCATCACCATCATTGATGTGAGCGGTGTTTTTAGCTGGTGGCTGATATCCGCAATTGCGGCCGCGAGATTCTTTTTATCGTCCGTCAGAAGTTCCTTTTGAAACTTTAAAGTCGAGGTTGTCTTATAAATATTTGTCTTTAAAATCGACAGCTCGCCCTCTTCCTGATCTAAGATTTCATCATCTTCGTTATCTGCCAGGACTCTGACAAGATAGTCGTTTAACTGCTCGATTTTTTTATATCTTTTTCTCGTATAAAAGAAAAAAACTGCCAGCAAAACAAGGCCCGTTGCAAGCACTGCCACTGCGGGTATCCATCCTAAAAAAATCGCACTTAAAACCGTAACAAGCAGTGTGAAGGCCGCGCCGATTATTATCATATTTCGAAAATCTTTGTTCTTCATTTGCATCTGCCTTTTCTACTTATCAACGATATATCCCATACCGCGAACGGTCTTAATAATCTTCGGATCCGAAGGGTCCTTTTCAATCTTGTCGCGAAGTCTTTTGATATATACGGTAAGAGTATTGTCGTTTACAAAATCACCGCTAATATCCCACATGTCGGATAAAAGCTGGTTTCTTGTAAGAACCACTCCTCTGTTGTTGCAAAAGGTAAGTAATAAACGATATTCAAGCGCGGTAAGTTCGATGCTTTCTTCCCTGCCTGAAGTTTCATCAACAATCGTAACCTTTGCTTCGTTAGTATAGATATTAAGATTTCCGAGCTTCTCTATATTTGAAGCCTCGTTATTATCCTTTTTATCGCCCTTTCCCACACGTCTTAATACACTTTTGATTCGCGCCATCAGTTCGTTTACCCTAAAGGGCTTGCAGATATAATCATCGGCGCCGAGTTCCAGGCCCATGACAACATTTACTTCCGCATCGGCAGCCGTAAGGAAAATAACCGGAATGTCTTCCGATTCTTTTAGGAATTTGCAAATATCGTATCCGCTTCCGTCGGGAAGATTGATATCGAGGATGCTGATATCATATTCGTTTGTTTTAAAACTCTCTTTTGCCTCTTTGGCCGTTTTAACATGAGTGACTTCATATCCTTCTTTTTCAAGAGAATACTTAAGACCCATTCCTATTGCATCATCATCTTCAAGCAAAAATACTTTCATAATAAAGTCCTCTGTTTTTTAAATATCCGCTCTCTTTAATATAATACCAAAAACACGGCATTTATTACACCCTTAAGCCTTATAAAATCAATATGTATACTAGAATACTATTGCTTTGTTTTATTATAAAAGATATAATTGAGAAAGATACATTTACATCTTAAAAAGGACGGGTTGCTTATGGATTTTATCATTTCTTCAAACAAGATAAAAAAAGGTGAAAATGCCATAATTCTTGATTCGAATACATTAAACGGAATTAAAAAAATCGCAGCGAAAGTTGCGCTTGATTTAAAAGCCGTTTTTGGAACCGAGCCTGCAGTTCTTGAAAACAAAACTGTTAAAAATCCGATTTATGCCGGAACGGTTGACGATGCGCTCATAAAAGATTTAGGCGTAAACTTATCCGACATCGCAGGCAAACGCGAAGTATATAAAATCGTAGTTAAAAACGATGCTTTAATAATCGTCGGAAGCGATAAAAGAGGCACAATCTACGGTCTTTTCAAACTCTCAGAGATGCTTGGCGTATCTCCTTTTATCGACTGGCTCGATATTAAGCCCGTTAAAAAGAGCAGTTTTAAATTACCCGGCAACTACCGTTTCGTATCCAAAGAGCCTTCCGTAAGATTCCGTGGTTTCTTCATCAATGATGAATGGCCCGCTTTCGGAAATTTTTGCAACAAAAGATTCGGCGGATTTAACGCAAAGGTTTACGAGCATGTATTCGAACTGCTTCTTAGACTCAAAGGCAATTATATGTGGCCCGCAATGTGGTCCGCTATTTTCCCGAACGACGGACCCGGTCTCGAAAACGCCATCCTCGCAGACGAACTCGGCGTTGTAATGGGTGCGAGCCATCACGAACCCTGCTTAAGACAGGGCGAAGAATACAAATACTTACGTGGCAAAGGCTCCATCTACGGCGACGCATGGAACTTCCTAACCAACGAAAAAGGAATCACCAGATTTTGGGAAGACGGCCTTAAGCGAAGCGGTAAGTTCGAAAACGTCATTACCGTCGGTATGCGAGGCGAAGCAGACACCGCCATCATGGGCAAAGAAGCAACCCTGAAAGACAATATAGATCTTTTACGAAAAGTATTAAAAACCCAGAACAGACTTATCAGAGAAAATGTTAATCCTAACCTTGATGAAGTACCCAGAATGCTCGCACTATACAAAGAGGTTGAGCCGTACTTCTACGGTGACGAAAAGACCGAAGGCCTGATGGGAGATCCCGAACTTGAGGGCGTAACGCTCATGCTCTGCGATGATAATTTTGGAAACTTAAGAACAGTTCCCACTCCGAAAATGCGCTCACACAAGGGTGGCTACGGAATGTATTATCATTTCGATTATCACGGACTACCCGTATCCTTTGAGTGGTTTAATACCTCTCATCTTTCAAAGGTCTGGGAGCAGATGACGACCGCGTATGACTTTGGTATCAGGGATTTGTGGATAGTAAACGTGGGCGATATTTTCTCAAACGAATATCCGCTCGGATACTTCCTTGAACTCGCTTATGACTTTGACAAATGGGGCACATCAAACTTTAACAGTGCCCATGAATATACAAAGCTTTGTGTGAAGAGAAACTTCGAAGGAAAACTTTCTCCCGCAGAACTAAAAAAGTGTGTTGAGCTTCTCGAAGGCTATACAAGAATCACCTCTGCTCGAAGAACCGAAGCAATGAATGATACGCTTTATGCTCCTTTTGCATATAACGAAGCTTTCGATGCTTTGGCTAACTGCGAGAAACTGATGGCTGATGCGAAAAAGCTTTTGGACAAGTTAAACGGAAATACAAGATTTGCCTTTTATGAGCTTGTCTGGCTTCCTTTAACCGCCAATCTGAATGTCCAGAAGATGTGGCTTCTTACAACTTTAAATCACGACTTTGCGCGCTTCGGAAGCACATATGCAATAACCCTCGGTGAAAAGATAAACGAATGCATAGAGTACGACAGAAAAATCGTCGACGAACTTCATACAATCGAAGGCGGTAAATGGTACGGTATGGGACTCTCCGAGCACATCGGCTTTAACGCATGGTGCGAGGAAGGCTGCAAATACCCCGTTATCCATACTTTTGAACCCGCCAACAAAGAAAGACTCATCGTTTCCGTCAAGGGTATCGATGCTTCTTCTGAAGGAAAATTCTGGACCGGACATGTGCTTGTAAGCGATGCTTTCCTTGATCCGTCAAAGGACGAAGCCGAGCTTTTGTTAAGTACGGCAGGAAAGGTAAAGGCAAACTTTACGGTTGAAAATCCGAATTCTTTTATGAGCGTTTCGGAAGAAAAGGGAATCGTAAAACCTTTTACTCTAAAAACCTTGAAAGTTACACTCGACAGAAAGAAATATCGTAAAACAAAGACCGTTCCAGAAATCTGCATCCACTGCAGTGACGGAAATGTGGTTATAAAGCTTCCCGTAAACACAATGGCTGACATCAGCGCTTCAAAGAAAGCCGACGGCACATTCTACTGGTGCGGAAAGTCAGTCGATATGAACGAGAAAGTCATCAATGCTCCTCTCCATCAGAGAAACTGGCCCGGAACAATCGATGCCTTAGATTATATTTCAATCGAAGCAAAGGACTTTACGGCAAAGACCGATTCCGCGAAAGGCGCATTTGAAATCATAAAAGACTACTCCCGCGGTTTTGATGCCGTAAAAGCATATCCGCAGGATGTGATTTTTAGGGGGAAAGATGCTCCGAAGCTCACATATAAAATCCGCGTTCCTCACAAGGGAGATTACAGAGTTGAATTATCCGTAAATCCGAGCAATCCTTATTCGAGGGATAATGAAATCTTTTATGGTATAAGCGCAAACGAAGGTGCGATGAAGAAGGTTAATATGATTAATCCTCTCTTCGCGGTAGGCGACGGAAATCCCTACTGGTCCAAGGGTGTGCTTGATAATACAAGAGAAACAGGCGCGGTTCTTAAACTGAATGAAGGCATAAACGAAATCAACATCTTCGCGCTAAGCCCTAACTTTGTTCTTCAAAAGATCCTTATCTTCGAAGAAGACAATTTCCCCGCACGCTCATATCTTGGGCCGAAAGAAACTTTTAGATTCTAATCATAATAAGAAAAAGACCTGAAGAAACATCAATCTTCAGGTCTTTTTTATTGTTCCTTTAATATTATTTTAACGCATCGGTCATAGACTTAACGTATTCTCCTACATGTGCGGGAGATTCTTTTCCATACTCTGCCATGATTTTTATGATGGCGGAACCTACGATTGCGCCGTCTGAAATTGATGCCATTTTCTTTGCCTGCTCGGGTGTGGAAATACCGAATCCGATGGCGCAGGGAATGTTTGTATTCTCGCGGATGATTTTTACGATTGAATCAAGGTCCGTATTGATTTCGGTTCTTGTACCTGTAACACCAAGACTTGAAACGAGATAGATAAAGCCTTCCGCCTCTTTTGCTATCATCGCAACCCTGTCCTTGGATGTGGGAGCTATAAGAGAAATTAAATCTACTCCGTATTTGTGGCAGTCGGGTAAGAACTCTTCCTTTTCCTCAAATGGAAGGTCGGGTAAAATGATTCCGTCGATACCGATTTCGGAACATGTCTTAATGAATTTCTCTGAACCGTAAGAAAATACCACATTCGCATAGGTCATAAATACCATGGGAATCGTAACGTCTTTTCTTAATTCTTTTACGAAATCAAATATCTTATCCGTCGTAACGCCGCCGTTTAATGCGCGAAGGTTTGCGCCCTGGATAACGGGGCCTTCTGCGGTAGGATCCGAAAAAGGAATGCCGAGTTCCACGAGGGAAGCGCCGTTTTTTACGGCTTCTTTTACGATTTTTCCTGTGGTCTCAAGGTCGGGATCGCCGCATGTGATAAAAGGAATAAATGCTTTTTTATTTTCGAATGCTTTATAAATGTTACTCATTGATATCCTCCCCTCTGTAACGGGCAATTGCCGCGCAGTCCTTGTCGCCTCTACCGGAAACTGTGATGACTATTATCTGATCATTGCTCATGGTCGGTGCAATTTTCATAGCGTAGGAAATTGCATGCGCGGATTCGATTGCGGGAATAATGCCCTCGGTCTTTGCAAGATATTCAAATGCCTGAACGGCTTCTTCATCTGTAACGGGAACATATTCCGCTCTTCCGATATCGTGAAGATATGCGTGCTCCGGTCCGATGCCGGGATAATCAAGACCTGCGGAGATTGAATAAACCGGAGCAATCTGACCGTATTCGTCCTGGCAGAAATATGATTTCATACCGTGGAAAATTCCAAGCTTGCCTGTTGCGATTGTAGCTGCGGTCTCGTATGTATCCACTCCACGGCCTGCTGCCTCACAGCCGATAAGTCTTACTTCTTTATCATTTATAAAATTATAAAAGGTTCCGATTGCATTCGAGCCGCCGCCGACACATGCTAAAACTGCATCGGGAAGGCGTCCTTCTTTTTCGAGCATCTGCTCTTTTATTTCCTTGGATATAACTGCCTGGAAATCACGAACGATTGTGGGGAAGGGATGAGGGCCCATTACGGAACCGAGGCAGTAATGCGTATCATCGATTCTCTTGGTCCACTCTCTCATGGCCTCCGAAACCGCATCCTTGAGTGTGGCTGTACCTGTGGTTACGGGAATTACCTCTGCTCCAAGAAGTCTCATTCTGTATACGTTTAAGGCTTGCCTCTTGGTGTCTTCCTCGCCCATAAATACCACACATTCCATGCCCATAAGTGCTGCTGCCGTAGCGGTTGCAACACCGTGCTGGCCTGCGCCGGTCTCTGCGATAAGTCTGGTCTTGCCCATTTTCTTTGCAAGAAGAGCCTGACCGAGAACGTTGTTTATTTTATGAGCGCCCGTATGGTTTAAATCTTCTCTTTTAAGATAAATCTTTGCGCCGCCCAAATCCTTCGTCATCTTCTCTGCATAGTATAATCTTGAAGGTCTGCCTGCGTACTCATTTAAAAGCTCGGTCAGTTCCCTGTTAAACTCGGGATCGTTTTTGTAATGATTGTATGCTTTTTCAAGTTCGATAACCGCATTCATAAGGGTCTCGGGAATATACTGTCCGCCGTGAATACCGAATCTTGCGGGATTTGAATCGTTATTGTTCATCGTGTTTCCTTTCTTAAACTCTTCTCTTACAGTTTTTACAAACTTTATCATCTTGTCGGGATCTTTTTTCTTTTCTGTCTCGATTCCCGAACTTACATCGACTGCAAAAGGATTTATTTCATCTATCGCCTCTTTTACGTTTTCGGGACTAAGGCCTCCTGCGAGGAAGTAAGGTCTTTTTATGTCTTTTATGAGGTTTCTGTCCAAAAGTTTTCCGTCGCCCGCGCCCGAATCAAGCAGTACGTAATCGGCGCCCGAGGCGTTTACCAATGCGGCATCTTCACTGCCTTTTATCCTGAAAGCCTTGATAATCGGCTTGCCCGTAAGGCTTCTTAACTTTGATATATACCCTTCGTCCTCGCTTCCGTGAAGCTGCGCGATATCTATGATTCCTTCTCCTAAAAGATACGCTACGTCTCTAATGTCTTCGTCAATGAAAACTCCGACTGCTTTTATCTCGGGACTTAATAGCTTTTTAAGCTCTGCCGCTTTTTCAAAGCTTACATATCTGCTGCTTTTTTTATAAAAAACAAATCCGATAAAATCAGGCTTTAAACTGTTGGCGCATTCGATATCTTCCGGACGCGTGAGTCCGCAAAGCTTTATCTTTGTCATAAAGCACTCCTTAAAATCTTAAGAGCCTCGGCCTTGTCAGCCGCTCTCATTACCGTCTCTCCTATCAGTACCGCATCCGCTCCTGCTCTTCTTATGTTTGCGACATCTTCGGGAGTCTTAAGTCCGCTCTCCGATACGAAGATTCTGTCTGAAGGGATTAGTTCGCGTAGTCTCCTGCTGTTTGAAGAATCAACCGTGAAATCTTTTAAGTTTCTGTTGTTAACACCGATTATTCTTGCCTTTGCATCAACTGCGGTTTCGACTTCTTTTTCATCATGTGTTTCAACGATTGCCGAAATTCCAAGGTCAGCGCAGATTCCGAGATACTCTTCAATCTGTCCTTTGGAAAGGATGGAGCAGATTAAAAGTACTGCAGATGCGCCGAGGGTTTTGGCTTCGTAAATCATATATTCGTCTACCGTAAAATCTTTTCTTAAGCACGGTATAGATACTTCTTTTTCAATTTCTTTTAAGTACTCGTTACTGCCTAAGAACCATTTAGGCTCGGTAAGTACCGATATGCAGTCGGCGCCTGCCGCTTCGTATTCCTTTGCTATCTTCAGATAGGGGAAATCCGGAGCGATGAGGCCTTTGGAGGGAGAGGCTTTTTTACATTCAAGGATAAAAGCCAGGTCGTCTTTTTTAAGAGCTTTTTCAAAAGAAAAACTGCCTTTTTTCATATCGAAAGCCATCTTTTTTATTTCAGTCGTGTTGACACGACTTTTAGCTGCTTCTGTTCTCTCGACCGCATACGCTGCGAGTTTGTCTAAGATTGTTTCACTCATTTTTTATCCTCTATGGAGCCAGGCACACTAGGTGAGCCAGGCACCACTTTTATTTCTATTCTGCTTCGGGACGGTTGCTGACCTCGATGAATTTGTTTAATACTTCGAGTGCCTTACCTGAGTCAATAAGTTCTGCCGCAAGAGCCACACCTTCTTTAAAACTTGCAGCCTTGCCTCCGATGTAAAGTGATGCGCCTGCGTTTAAAAGAACTGCGTTTCTTTTATGACCTTTTTCGCCGTTTAAAATTGCGAGGGTAATCTTTGCGTTCTCTTCGGGATCGCCACCCTTTAAATCGTCCTTGGTACATCTCTCAAATCCGAAATCTTCGGGCTTGATGGTATATGTTTTGTACCAGCCGTCCTTGATCTCGCAGATTTTGGTGGGTGAGCTTAAGGAGATTTCATCGAGCTTGTCCATTCCGTATACTACCATTCCGCGCTTAACGCCAAGGCTTACAAGTACCTGTGCGAGCGGCTCTACGAGGTATTCGTCATAAACACCGAGTAACTGCATGGTGGGTGATGCGGGGTTGGTGAGCGGTCCTAAGATGTTGAACACTGTTCTTACGCCGAGTTCTTTTCTGATAGGGCCTACATATTTCATTGAAGAATGATACTTCTGCGCGAAGAGGAAGCACATTCCGACTTCGTTTAAAAGTTCGATACATCTTGCGGGGCTCTGCTGGATATTTACACCAAGTGCTTCGAGGCAGTCTGCAGTACCGCACTTTGAAGATGCTGCGCGGTTTCCGTGTTTTGAAACCTTCATTCCGCCTGCTGCCGCTACAAGTGCAGATGTTGTTGAAATGTTAAAGCTTTGTGCATTGTCTCCGCCCGTACCTACGATTTCAAATACGTCCATGCCCGTTTCAACCTTGGTAGCATGGGATCTCATGGCTGCCGCACAGCCTGCGATTTCGTCTGTGGTTTCGGCTTTTGCGCTCTTGGTGGAAAGTGATGCAAGGAATGCCGCGTTCTGAGTGGGAGATGTCTCGCCGCTCATGATTTCGTTCATTACCTGAAATGCCTCATCATATGTTAAATCTTCTTTGTTTACGATTTTTACGATTGCTTCTTTAATCATTTTTATATCCTCCGTTTATTCATTTTCTTTTATGACAGTTTTAAAAAATTCTCAAGCATCTGTTTTCCGTCGGGTGTAAGTATCGACTCTGGATGAAACTGTACTCCGTATACCGGATATTCCTTATGCATTACTCCCATGATTTCGCCGTCCGCTGTTTTGGCCGTTACCTTAAGGCAGTCGGGAATGGTCTTTTCGTCTGCTGCTAAGGAGTGATATCTTGCAACCGGTGCAACTTCGGGGCATCCTTTAAACAAAGGACAGTCCTTATCGAAAGTGGCATCGGACTGTTTTCCGTGCATCAGTTTTGATGCGTAGGTAACCGTTGCACCGAACGCTGCACAGATGGCCTGATGGCCGAGGCAGACGCCTAAAATCGGAATGTCTTTTCCCAAAGTTTGGATTGCTTCTATAATAATGCCTGCGTCTTCGGGTCTTCCGGGTCCGGGAGAAACGATTATTCTCTCGGGGTTTAGGTTTCTTATTTCTTCGACGGTCATTTCATCGTTTCTTATTACTTTGATGTCGGGATTAATCTCGCCTATCAGCTGATAAAGATTGTATGAAAAGCTGTCGTAGTTATCTATCAGTAAAATCATTTTTCTCTCCTTGTCAGATATCCGCTTCCTCTGCATTCTCAAGTGCCGTAAGAGATGCTCTTGCTTTGTTTAAGCACTCCGTATATTCGGACTCGGGTACAGAGTCGGCCACGATTCCTGCTCCGCTTCGAACGAATACTTTTCCGTTCTTTTTGTAAGCGATTCTGATTGCGATGCAGGTATCCATGTTACCCGTAAAATCTATATATCCGATTGCTCCGCCGTAGATGCCGCGCTTGTTGTTTTCCAGTTCGCCAATCAGCTTGCAGGCTCTGATCTTGGGTGCTCCGGAAAGTGTTCCTGCAGGAAGCACTGCTTCTATTGCATCGAGTGCATCCTTGTCATCCCTTATCCTTCCGCAAACCGTGGAGCCTATATGCATTACATGTGAGAAGCGAACCACGCTTCTTAATTTTTCAACGAATACGCTTCCGAACTTGCTGACCTTTCCGAGATCGTTTCTTCCAAGGTCTACGAGCATATTGTGTTCTGCGAGTTCTTTTTCATCTTTTAGCAACTCTTCTTCAAGTGCCAAATCCTCTTCCTCGGTCTTTCCTCTCCATCTTGTGCCTGCGAGGGGGAAGGTGTGAAGCACGCCGTTTTCAAGTTTTACGAGGGTTTCGGGCGATGCACCTGCAACTTCCACGTCCGTTCCGGAGAAGTAAAACATGTAGGGCGAAGGGTTGATGGTTCTAAGCATCCTGTATGTGTTTAAGAGGCTTCCTTCGAATGGTGCGCTTAAGCGGTTCGAAAGCACTATCTGGAAGATGTCGCCCTCGTGAATATAATGCTTTGCCTTTTCAACCATTTCGCAGAACTCTTCTTTATTAAAGAGAGGTGTAACTTCGCCAAGCAGTTTTCCGGCCGGCTCTTCTTTCTTTTCGCCGTTTCGTAAAAGAGATTTAAGCTGGTTTAATTCCATCACCGCTTTGTTATAGCCGACTTCGATGTCTTTTAGGGGCATGTTTACGATGAGGATGATTTTCTGCTTCATATTGTCAAATGCGATTACTTTGTCAAAAAGCATCAGGTCAACATCTTTGAATTCCTCGGTGTCGGTAACGTCGCTTTTTACGGTAGGTTCGCTGTAGTTTAAGTAATCGTATGAGAAATATCCTACGAGGCCGCCGGTGAATGAAGGGAGATAATCGAATCTCGGGCTCTTGTATTCGGATAAAATCTGGCGAAGCTGAATCGAAGGATTTTCGGTCTTTATGTTAAGATTGCCTGCTTTTAAGTTACCGTCGATGCAGGTGATTTCCATCTTCGGATCAAAGCCTAAGAATGTGTATCTGCCCCATCTGTCGTTCGCCTGTGCCGACTCAAGCATGTAGCAGTGCGTCGAAACGTTTTTTAAGATCTTCATAGTCTCAATCGGCGTTGTGAAATCCGAGAGGATTTCGGTGCTTACGGGTAAAACGTTGTATTTGCCTGTTTCGGCGATTTTTTTAACTTCTTCCAAAGACGGTAAGATTTTCATACAAACTCCTTTTTTTCTCTTGTTAACGTTTATAAGTTTTTGCAGGGACTTTTACGATTATTTACCGGTTTTAAGGAGGAAAAAGAAAATTATTTATTATCGAGTAGGGATGATGAAATCTCCCTACTCGCGCGCCGGCCGCATGCTGCGAAGCAGCAAATTTCATTATGCGGCCGTGTGCATAAAAAAAGTCCCTGACAAAATCTGTCCGATTCTGTCAAGGACGAATATACTATCCGCGGTGCCACCTTGATTCACGATTTGACTCGTGCGCTTAGCGAGATACCTTCATATCTCCGGCAAATTACGTCTGCCTCACGTCGCAGAATACTTTGAAAAATCATTTCACTGCGCCCTCAGCGGTCCATTTGACAATTTGTTTCGTACCCGGATCTCAGCATCCCGGATTCTCTGTAGGGGCATCATTGCCGTTATCTCCGCTTCAACGGTTTAATCTCTTAAATTTGAAAAAAGAATATCACACGGAAAAAAGCTAGTCAACAACTTTTTTAAACATTTACGATAATATCTGCGGTAACGCTTCGTGTGACCGATATTAAATCTGCGGGTGAAAGCTCTATCTGAGCCCCGACTCTGCCTGCGCTGACATATATTTTTTCATATGAAGGCGCGGTTTCGTGGATAAAGGTTTTGAACTGCTTTTTCATTCCAATCGGAGAGCATCCTCCGTGAACATAGCCTGTGAGCGGAAGTAGTTCCTTCTGTTTTATCATGTCGATTGACTTCTCGCCTGCTGCCTTTGCAGCCTTTTTTAGGTCGAGTTCTTCTTTTACGGGAACAACGAAAACATAATATGTATTGCTCTTCCCCTGAGTGACTAAGGTCTTAAAAACTTTTGCGGAATCTTCGTTTAAAATTGCTGCGATTTCCTCTCCCGTTAATGTCGCATCAGGCTCGTATGTATGGCTTTCGTATGAGATCTTCTTTGCGTCAAGCACTCTCATTACGTTTGTTTTTTCTTCTTTTTTCATTTCTTTCTTCCTTTGATTTTGGTTTTTTTACCATATATAATTTAGCAAAGTTTTTAACTTTTGCAAACTGTCTTTAAAAGAAAACGCTCCCAAATTTCTTTGGGAGCGTCAGTTTATTTTAATTCAGCATTGTTTCGCTTTAGAAATTCCATATCATTTCCGTATCTTAATTAAACTCTACTATGTCCGTTGCAACCTTTTCCTGAAAACGAACGTCGTGCTCGACTATGAGCATGGTCGGCTTAAACTCCAGTATCAGTTTTTCGATCTGCATTCTCGAAAAAACGTCAATGTAGTTAAGCGGTTCGTCCCAGATATAAAGATGTGCACTTGTTATAAGGCTTGATGCTATAAGCACTTTTTTCTTCTGCCCTTCGGAAAACTCTTCCATGTTTTTTGCAAACTGGACTGCCGAAAAATCCAGCTGGCTTAGTATTGCAAGGAAAAGACTTTCGTCAAAATCATGTGCCTTGCAGTAATCCTTCAGGTTACCTTTTAAGAATGAAGTGTCCTGATTGATGTAGGAAATTTTAAGTCCCGAAGCCACATCAAGCGTTCCGTTAACGATGAGGTTTTCACATCCCGGTATGTTTTCTTCGTATGCTGCCTTCCCGAGAATGGCTTTTATGATACTGCTTTTGCCGCATCCGTTTTCGCCTTTTAAAACCACTCTGTCGCCCTGCTTTATCTGAAATCTCATGTTTTCAAAAAGCGGCTTTTCGGCATCCGCATACTGAAGGGATAAATCCTTTGCCAGAATAAGCACATCCTTGTAATGCTTAAGCGGCATTACTTTAAGTCTTATATCTTTTTCAATATCCTGAAGCAAGCCTTCTTTTTCTTCGATTTCCCTGTCGATTCGTCCTTCGAAGTTTTTAACTCTCGACTGCATCTTTTTGGTTTTGGCCCCGATATAAGCTCTTGTATCAAGAAATCTGTCGTGCTCTTTTATGGGATTAAAACCGATTTTGGTGGCCTCATTTTTATCGGCCCATCTTTCTGCGCGATCGGCCGCAACCTTAAGCTTGTTTATTTCTTTAAGGTGTTTTTCATTCTCTGCCTTTGCAAAAGAATCCGCCTTTTCTTTGTTTTCCCACCATGAAGAAAAGTTGCCTGTCTGAACCTCGATTGTCTGACGGTTTAAAACGAGCACGTGGTCGCAAACCGCATCAAGCAAATCTCTGTCATGCGAAACCAGGATAAAACCTTTCTTTTTGGATAAATAATTTTTTACTGCCTCTCTCGCCTCGGTATCCAAATGGTTTGTGGGCTCATCGATTAAAAGAAACTCGCCTTCCACAGCAAAAAGTACCGCAAGCATTACTCTTGTTCGTTCGCCGAAGCTTAATGTTTTAAGCGGTCTGTAAAGACATTCCGCATCCATTCCGATTTGGTTCATCTGAACTAATATCTGCCAGGATTCCGCTTCGGGCTTCCACTTGCCTGTCAGTTCGTCCGCCGTTTTTGAAAGGTCATCCTCGCTTATTTCGTAAGGGAAATAGTCAAATCTCGTGCTGGATGAAATGCTTCCCTTGTTGCATTCGTATCTTCCCATCAGAAGATTTAAAAGAGTGGTTTTGCCTTTTCCGTTTCTTCCGATGAGGCCGAGTTTCCAGTCTGTATCAATATTAAAGTTCACGTCTTTTAGGACATCGTCGAAGCTGCCCTCGTATGAGAACGTGACATCATTTACTTTTATCTGTGCCATGTCATTCACCTCCGGTCAAAAGCCCCGTAAAATAAAAAGAATCCGCTTTCAAGCCGAAAGCAGATTATACGTATAATTAAAGATTTTATATATGCCGAAGCACACCTTACGCGGGTGAAATCTAAAATGAATACGATAATCTAATTCGGCATACACAAACAGACCCATGGGGCCTAAAATCAATTCGTCTGCATTTACCAAATCAAACTATCTAACTATCATTCTTTCACCTTCACACTTTTCGTGTGCCTTTCTTTTACTGTCGCAATAATATCATGAAAGATTTTTAACGTCAACACCCATTTATTTTATGAAGACAAATATCCAGACGGTTATCATCGCATCGTAAATTCCGTGGCAGATGATAAGAGAAAGCGTTGTGCAGTTCTTAATATATTTTCTGCAAATACACCAGAAAAGTCCGAGAAGCGTTGTAATTATAAGCTGGGCAACATTAAACGAAGCGATGTGGAAAAGCCCGAACAATACGGATGAAACAATTATCGCTACGATTTCCTTATCGCTGATTTTTTTAACCTTTGAAAAAACAAATCCTCGGAAACAGAGTTCTTCGACTGCTGCTACTGCTGCCGTGCAGTAAAAAAATTCGTAAACAAACTGCCAGAGGTATTTGTATCTGTGGTCGTTGTCAACATAATCGCCGAAACCTGCAAGATGGGGAACAAGCGTCAGTACAAGCGACATTCCTATTCCTAAAAGAACGCCGATTAAAATCTGAAGGCCGATTTTTTCTTTCGTAAAACCGAGGTCGGAGACTTTGTCTTTTGAAAAAATCATCACTAAAATAGGAACTGCCGCTACAATCCAGTAGCTTACGATTACTGTAATCATTCTGGGAATAAGCGGAATCAGCATTACCACATAGCGGTTAAATTCCACCACTCCGAAGAGTGCCGAAAATATTCCGATGAGTCCGATAATGAGGCCGACCCATGCCAGTGTTTTATCTTTCTTTTCCATAATTTAGTCCAGTCTTTCGTTTTCGTTGGTAAACAGTTCTCTGAATCTTCCCGAAACAGCGGGCTCCATTCCCGCCACATAAAGGTGCGAGGTATCGCCGAATGCCTGCATTCTGAATTGTGCTATGCCTTCTCTTCTTTCCTCGGTCGCAACCGTAGTTATCGAAGTCGGTGCCGCAATCGTTGAATGCCATAAAACAAAGGGCGGAAGATTTAAAAGATAAGATAATAAAATACACTCCAGGCCGAAGTGGCAGAAGAACACAATTACATCGCTGTTGGGATTAAGCACCTTAAAAAGCTTGCCCTCTTTTTTGTATCCGTGCTTTTCTAAGAATGTATCAAACTCGGAGTATATCCAGTCAACTTCCTCACGTACTTTCGCATCTTCAAGCGCCGGATAATCCGTCCATTTATCAAAGTCAAAAGCGTAAGGCATCCTCGTCCAGTCCTGAGGGAGCCAGTCCCATGCAACTCCTGTTTTCTCGGGACGCTTTACTATCGGAGCAAATTCCCTAAGCCACGTAAGCTCCGTCGCCTCCATGTTCATCTTTTTTAAGCTGAGGCTCGCGGTATCCTTTGCGCGGCCAAGCGGAGACACATAACATTCATCCGCTTTTACGTTTTTCATTCTTTCGGAAAGCGCCTCAGCTTCCTTCCATCCAAGTTCTGTCAGTGAATCGTTTTCATAGTCCGGATCGCCGTGGCGCACAATTATTAATTTCATTTTTCCTGTTCCTTAAATTTCTTTTAGGATCTTTTATCCTTAATGTCTTGTTCCGGACGCAAATTCGCCCGTATTAACGTCAATTACCTCTCTTACAGGCTGAATCAGGGATTTTTCATACTGAACATTCCACTGAACTTCCCTGCTCATCGTACCGTCTTTTAAGCCGTCCACATGATCGCCCGACTTAATCGGATTGTCGTTATCATAAATATAAAGTAAAAGATTATATGCGTGATTAACCACATCGTCGGGATTAAGTCCGTGGAAATGATACTGTAAATCCGGCAGGAACAAGGTGCTCATTCCAATTGTATCAACCATTCTGTCCTCGGTTCCCTGGATATTAAAGAACCTTGCGTTTACCGCATAATAAATGAACCTTTGTTCCTTTGGAACCGAACAGTTTAATATTGCTTCTCTTGTAAACATTTTCTTCGAGTTGTCAAAAACTACCGCCTTGCAAGTCGGGAACATTTCAACCAAAGCTTCGATGTAGTCGACCAGCAAGTCCGCACGATCTTTATACGGCAGACATGCTGCAAGCATATCATTTGCGAGTACCTGATATTTACATGATTCGAGAATTTCGGCCGAGTTCGCGCAATCCCATGTCTGAGTACGTTCAAGGTCGTTTAAAATGGGATTTGGTATTTCAAAACAATTTGTCAGCATAAGCATGGGCGGTGCATCTTTGTTATCCTTTTCAAAATGGATATTGTATCTCTTTGCAGCAAAGCCCGCACTTTCGGTGCTGTATGCATAGCAGTCAATATCGTCAAGGTGCTTGTTCATAATGGCACACATGGTTTCCTTATCCGGCATTTCGCACTTTTCCTCCATCAGCAAATGGATGAGGAAAATCATTCCCGGATGGTTCTCTTTGTTCTTTAAATCCTGCTGCAATACATTATCATCTTTTTTCTTTTTGAATAAACCCATTTTTTACCCCCTAAATATTTTTAAAACGGACATTCAATTGTAATCATTTTCTCGGAAAAACCGTTTCTCTCATAAAATCTTAAACCGTCAGTATTCTGCGGAAAGACCTGTGTTCTGAAAAAATCGTCTCCTTTTTCCTTACCGTATTTCTTGGCCTCATTCATTAGAATCGTTCCGATTCCCTGACTTCTGAATTCAGATGTTACCACGAGATCCTGCAGATATAACGATGTTTCGCTCTTAAGACACGGAACTTTCTTTGCTTTTATGAGCACACCCCTAAAGATTTATATATATCTTTTTCTAATCCGGTAATTTCCCAAAATCCTCTTCAAAACTTATCATAGATTTATCATAATTTTATCATTATTATGATAGATGGTCTATTTTTACTCATACATTTTATTTCAATCTTGAGGGTAATAATGGATTTTCTTTTGCGGTCGCAAATTCAACATAATTACTGACCTCTTCCCCCTCATACAGTTTTCTTGCCATAACCACCATTCTGTTAGTTCCCGAATGAGCAAGCTCGACGCTGCATGAAGAAAGGGTTAAATATTTGTCGCCGATATCACAGGGGATTTCGCAATTTATCCAGTTTCTTTTATCCACTTCTTCCATGTATTTCAGATACTCAGACTCGCTTTCCCACTCACATTTATCCCAGTAGACGAAGTCATTATCTTTGGTGTCTATCAGATAATAGGCGAAGATTAAGTAATAATCCGTGCCATCCTCTGTCACGAGCTTGATTATAGGATGGTTTTTATAAAATTCGATGTCCTCATAAAAGACAAGATCTGCAAAAATATCACGCTCATTATAACGAATATTGTGACCGTAAATAATGTTGTTGCCGTTTTCTCTTTTAAAGTCGGAAGACAGTGTTAAAAAAGGAACTCCGTAACTGTTGTAATTCTTATCAAGATCATGCGTCAGATAAAAATCCTCGTCATAGGGACTCTGCATCAGGGGGTGATTTAATACAGTATCCTCAATCGAAATAATACCTACGCAGTCCTCGTTGTAAGCCTTGTATTTTTCAAGCAATTCCTTATCTGCCTTTTCGGCTTTTGCGCGACTTCTGTCATTCCCAAGATTTCTTTTTACCGTATCTTTGTGAGCAGAAACTTCTTTGAAAGTCGCTGTAACCTTCATCTTATAGACGGTTTTGATGTCATCTTTTATGAGGTCTTTTGTTGCAGAACTATCCTTCTTTCGCAAAGCCTCGAGGGCTTCGTCGATGTCCGTAAAATATGTAGCAGTAGTTTTATATCCAAGCGAAGCACCATACCCTTCGTACTCTGCATAATAATCCCTGCACTTTGCCTCGTAAGCATAGGCCGCGTCTCTTTTTTCAACCACGGTTTCTTTTCCGTTAAATTCGGTCACATCATAATATTTTTCTCCCACCCAGTCGGCTCCGATTACACGATAATCATTGATTTCTTCATCCGGAATGCCGGCGATTTTTAATACATCTTTTTCGTAGCCTTCCCATGAAGGATAAGCATTGTCAATATCAACCTTCACGGACCATTCTTCATCACCGTTCATGATACCGGTTTTATAATATGTATAGTCTGAAGCATCTCTTTCAAAAGTTCCGAGGATTGGCTCTACCGCTTTTGCCCAGTATTCCTCTGAGTAGCTTTTCTTTACCAGCTTTCCGTCGGTCTTTTCTTCTTTGGCAGTGTCCTTGTTAATGTAGGCGATGGCCTTGATTTCAGGAATTTCAGGTTCACCAATACACGCGGAATACTCCACTTTTTCCGTCACTCTTTTTTTGATTTCGGTAAGGTCTCCCCAGTTAAAAGAATCAGCAGATAAAACATACTGAACACCTGTCTCGGGCGAAACATAAACTATCGTTTCTTCGGCGTCATTTTTATCTTCGACCTCAAGCTCAATACTGATTGCAATGCTTTCGATTGTTTCCGAAATGCTGTATTTTGAATTCCCCGTATACTCATAGGTTTTGCCGTCTCTTTTAGTTGTTTGGGGAACATTATAATTTTTCTCATCGGGATTTTCCGTATAAAAGAAATAATCAACCGTTATATATTTATCTTCGCTCTTTTCTTCCTTTTGTTCATCATTATTTGTTAAAGCAATCTGAAGCGGCTCTGCCGATTCCTCTTTAGAGGTTTCAGCGGGGGCTGAAACCTCGGGAATATCTTCATCTTTTAACAAAAAGTACGCACTGAGAGGAATAACAACGAAGAAAGATACCACTATGCAAATGATTCTGATTAATATTTTCTTATTCATATTTTTTCCTTTCTTTTACGGCCTTTCGCCTTTTTATTAAGATAATCATTGTTATGAAACTGCCTGCCAAAAGCAGTATTGATGATGCAAAAAGGCAAAACCACATATTTGAAGTTGAGCTGACGGGAAGTGTAGGTTCCTCCGATATTAAAAGAATCGAATACCCGCCCTCGCCGTTGTCTTCGGTAATGTAGTTGCTCTTACTCTTTGATTTGAAAGCAGGTTTTACCCTCATCATCACTTTCGCAAAATGCGGAAGCCTCTTGTCGAAAATATTTAATTCCGCATTAAGATTTTTAATCGTCGAATCAGAGTAACTTAAATCAACCGCATACTCTTCGTCATTTTCATAATAATCCGCGGGCGCTTTTTCTTCGGTTATTTTATAAACGGCATGAGGCAGATCAAGACCGAAATTAACCGCACCGTCCACTGCCTCGGTTTGAGAAATCAGCGTTCCTTTTGGCACTATCACTTCGCCTTTAAAGTTTTTAATATCCTCATCCGCATAAAGATTAAACTTTCCACCCGAGAGATTTTTACTGCTGCCCGTTTCGGTTTTTGTTACCTTAAGATTTATTTTCTGTCGCGCGTTAGAAATGCTTTTAGTTGTTAAAACAAGCGCAGTATTTTGATCCTTATATTCAATTGAAAAATCAATCGGTGCAGCGTCGATAATCATTCCGTACGGTGCTTTCGTCTCAACCAGATAATAGTGTCCGACAGGTAGATTTGATGTTTTTGCCTTTCCGTCTTCCCCTGTTGTGATTGTCTCAATCAGCTGATCCTTGCTGTAATAAAGCGTTCTGTTTCCTTCCGCATCCTTTGAATTATCAAAAGTATAAATATCCTCTTTTGCAAATACATTAAATACCGCTCCCTTTAAAGGTTTGTTTTCAAAAATAAATTCTCCGTCCTTAAAATGCGTCAGAGATTCACCCTCCTTTGTGATTTCAAGACACCCGCGGACAGGCGTATTATCCCATGAATTCGTATAAAAAACTTCTTTCACATCACTCGCAGGGTAGACTGCCATAAAAGAATATTCCGCCTGATTTAACACATAATTAACCGGGGCTTCTGTTTCTTTTACCATGTATTTTGCGTATGGAAGATCAAGGCCGAAATCAATGTATCCGTCAGAATCGGATATGGCCGTCGTAATTAGTTCGCCCGAAGATACAAGGAGTGTTCCGTCAAATGAATAAATATCCTCATCCGCGTATATGCCAAACTCTGCGCCCGAAAGCGGTTTTTTAGTCTCGGCATCACTCTTAGTAAGATTTAAGACTATATTTTGTTTTTCATCATAAAAGAAATTCAGGGAAATAATCGGAGCAGTTGAAGAATTGTTGTAAGAAAGTTCAAATGTTTTATGAGTGTTATCTGTTACGTATCCTGTGGGAGCTGTAACCTCCGTAAAGTAGTATTTTCCGAGGTACATATTATCCATCGCCGCGTGGCCTGACGAATCGGTGGTTAAAGTACCTATCAGATCGTCCTTCGCATGTATAAGATTTCCTCTGTTATCGGGTGAATAAATGTCTTCATCCGCCCGGATTTCATACACCGCATCGGATAAATTTACATCCGTCCAGACAAATTTATTATTTGCAAAACCCGTTAAGCCCTTGCCCGTTTTGGTGATTTCCACTCTGCCTTTTTTAGGGGTATTTTCAAATTCTGCGGTAATTATTTTATCCGTCCCCTCCATCGTATACGGCCATGTGCTGTTAAATACAATTTCAACCGGTGTCGAATCTAAAAGATATCCTTCGGGTGCTTCCACCTCTTCGATTCTGTAAGTTCCCAACGGGAGTGGATCTGCTGTAGTAACCGTACCTGTATCATCGGTTGTAAAAGTATCCGTACCTCCGAGGGATACATAAACATCATTTTTTACATCGTAGATTTTAAACTGCGCGCCCCCTTTAAAGATGATCTCTTTGGATTCAAAGTCTTTTTTGATGATCCTTATTTTCGCCGGAATCACAATATCTTTTATGTTTCCGACATCTACGGTTACATTTTGTTTTTCGATTTTGACTTCAAAGGGGTCGCATGCTTTGTAACCATTTGGCACCACACTCTCGCAGATAACATATGTGCCATAGTCCAAAAGGCCGCTTTCCGCTTTGCCTTTTTCATCTGTTTTAAGCACCGTATCTCCCGAAGAGGTAATTGTCACCGGCGTTGCAGATGTAAAGTCATATGTTCCGTCAGAGTTAAGTTTAAGCTTTGATTTCTCATAAGCACTGAAGCCCGCACCCTTTACAGGAAGTCCGTCATCTCCTGTTTTTACCAGTGAAAACTTACCCTGGATCGTCTTGTCTGTTTTATCTTTTACCTTAACCGTTTCACCGTTGTTAACTATGGATACTTCAAAATCATCCACAGCAAGTTTCCCCTTCGGAACCACGGCCTCATGAACCACATAAGTTCCGTAATCAAGTTCCTGCGAAGTTACCGCTCCCGAGGCATCTGAGGAAATTCTTGTACAGACGGGAGTGGCGGAAGAAAAATCGTATTTGCCGTCTTTTACGGTGAGATTTGATTTTAAATAAACGTCAAAACCCGCACCCGAAAGCGAATTGCCTGATGAGTCGATTTTGTTAAACGATACACGTCCTTTAACAGGTATTTCATCTTTCTTGGTAAAGGTAATTTCCCTGCTGTTGACAGAAACAAAATGAGTATCTGTAGAGGATGCACTCTGTCCCGAAGTGTCTACCTTAAAATAATATTTGGTTGTATCAAGGATATATCCCGTGGGAGAGGTAATTTCTTTTACATAATAGGTACCGTCGTTATCGAAGGTGTATGTGAAATTGCCGCTTGCCGTTGTAGATCCGGCGGGGATTAATAGAGTAATTCTTTGAAGTTCAGTGTCGGAGGAATCGAAGAGTCCGTAGACTGCATTGTTTGTGGTTGCATCTCCGTAAGTGTTTTTGGTTTTTTCAAAATTTATCTTAACTTCAACGCTTACATTTATGGGTTCGAATGTATACGAATCCAGATATGCAATCCTTTGTGCGCCATCCGGGACGGCAATTTTTACTTTGCCTCCCGTTAAATGCTTATTCTCCGGCATACAGACATTGTTGCTGCAGTATTTTATCCAGTCGGTTAAATGCAGGGCCTCTGCCGTCGGCTCGTCGAGCCCGTACCAGACGTTTCCGCCGTATGCATAATTCGCAGCTATGTGAGTGTAAAGATACGCCTGCTCGTCGGTCAGCGTAATGCCGTATCCTGAGAAAAACTCGCCCATTTTATAGGCCGGTCCGCCGTACCCGTAAAACAAAACCTTGCATAAAAGAGGGTATGTGTCAAAGCTTTCAACGATTGTTTGGTAGTCTCCGTTGTTTACCTGCGCAAGCTCTGACTGAACACAGTAGGCCAGATTTCCGTCAATATAGTATTTGTGCGTCTGCCATGAGCCGCCCGGGATATACAAAGAATAATCTATCGCCTCTACCCTCGTTACCGTCTCAGCCTTAACAGGAATGCCTGTGCCTAAAAATGCCGACATAAAAATCAGCATTGATAAAATAAACGAAAAAAATCGTTTAAGCAGTATTAAATTGTTTTTCAAGAATCATTCTCCTTTCATATTATAATTTTTTGTGAAGTGATTAAAATATTAGTTCGTTTTGTAGGAAATGTCAAAACATTTTTGAGTATTTTATATTTTTTCTATGTTTTGCACAAAAACGAGGGCAAAAAAATAACGAGAGGCAAAATTACCTCTCGTTATACATATTTATTCTTTTATGATTCTTTGTCGGTTTTATCCATCTTGGCAAGGTTCTGACGGATTCTTTCTTCTTCCTCGTCCCTGTGCCACATTGCGGAGAACCGCGCTTCCGTGCCCAGTTTTATTCTTTTAAAATTGGGGAAGTGCTTGGATATTATTATAAATCCCAGCCCCAGGATCAGTACCGCTCCGATATAATCTCCGGTCATTGTACCGTAAATAACAGGAAAGCTTAAGCATGTAAGCGTGGTAATGATGCAGAGATAATCAATTGCAAGTACTAAAAGAATCGCACAGGCGAGCATTATAAGGAAAACCTTAAAGTTAAATCCGAGCACCAGTCCGCCGAGACTCGCAAATCCTTTTCCGCCCTTAAACTTAAGATAAAACGGGAAAATATGGCCAAGTACGCAGCAGACGGAACAAAAAGCAACCGCCGTCGGCATATCTCCCAGTAAAATTCCTGACATCTTAACGCAGAAGAATGCTTTTAAAATGTCAAACAATGCTGTAAAAACCCCTGCTCTTTTTCCGACATTAATGACGACGTTGGATGCTCCCGCATTTAATGAGCCTTTTTGCCGGATGTCAAATCCCTTGGCTTTTCCGATTAAATAAGCAGGGTTGATACAACCTATCAGATAACAGATTGCGGCCAACAATGCTATTTTCATGCCAAACCTCCCATAATAAGACTAATTCATTTTTCCCCGTTTATTTTTTAATTTCTGTAACCGTACCTCCGAATGCAAGAACATTTTCTCTGTAGCACTGATCTCTATTCTCATATGAATCGCTTTTCCATGCCAGATCGCTTCTGTGAATACTCTTGGGAGCATAATCTGACACAATGGTATCATTATCCGAGAGTTTGAGATTATCAAAGTACAAAGCATCGTAAGTGGTTTTATCTTCCGCATCGGATGTATATTCAAGTTTTAAAATTACTACTACTCTGTTTTTTCCTTCGCTGGCCCCGGTTATTAAGTATGCGCTGTCGTACTCAACTTCGCTTAAATTATATTCAACCCACTCATCATTAATATAATCTTTGACAGGATTATCGTTTCGGGACTTTTGCTTCTTTTCCTTTGCGGCTGCTATCATGTTGTCAATAACATCATCCGTAAAGTTGTCGATGGAGATATCATACACATCCCTTGTGGACTGCTTCATCTCCTCTTCAATCATTTCTTTAAACGAAGGCATCAATCCCTGCTTTGCCATAAACCACCAGGTAAGAGGTCCGATGCTGAAGAATCCGAGTATAAAAATCAGTGAAAAGATTCTGCCTCTGAATTCACGGCCTGCCTTACGTCTGTTCTCACGTCTTTCGGCTGCTCTTTTAGACTTTTCGTTCTGCTTGAAACGGATTTCTTCCATTTCCTTTTCATGCTCGTGCTCGATTTTTGAAATCTGGTCGTAGTTTTGCAGTTTTTCATGCTCTACATCCGCTTCATCATAATTGACTGCAAATGCTGCTCCACAGGCTTTACAATAAAGGCTGTCACCGTCTTTTTCGATATCTCCGCCGCAATTCGGGCATTTAAGATTTACTAACTGCATTCATTCCTCCGTTTCCAAGGTTCGAATTAACAATAAACTCAAACCTTTAACATTTTATATCATTAATATTAACTTTTTTTTAACTATTAGTGAAAATCCAAATCATTCGGGCAATTCGGAACAGTTCCTATTGAACCCGTGTTATAAAGGATTACATCATTGTAATATACGGAAGATTTTCCGACTTTATACGATTCACTTCTTTTCTTATCACTCATTCCGAAATAAATCATATCCGGTTCTGCACCTTCCGCACCCTGGTATCTCTCCTTAAATGCTATCGCTTCAAGTGTAATATCACAGTTAAAATATTCACCGTCAAGCTGCAATACCTGCCAGCCCCAGTAATATGAAATAGGAACCGCGTCTCTTAATTCGGATTTTAATTCCTCAGTGAAAAATCCGCTGGTGCCGAGTACTTCCCTGGATTCAATATGAAGCTGTGTCAAAAAGAAAGAGTAAAGACGAACAAATTCTCCGCCCGAGGTGTATTTTTTATCAAAAATTCCTTTTATCATTCCACCCGATATAAAGCTCTCCTGACTGAGTCCCTGATAATTTTCCGTATTCTCGACTTCAAGAGCTATATCCGTAACTATCTTTTTATATAAAATTGATGCCATTTCTCTCTCAGTCATATCGGACGTAAGATTATTGTTTATCGTCTCCGTTACATATTCCTGAAAAGCTTCGACTATCTCTTTGGCTTCTTCGGGAGATGCCTCTCCGACTAACTGAACATCCTGTGCTACGCCGTTTTCATCCTCTTCTCCAAGTACAAACTCCTGGAAATATGAAATGTTATATACGTTTGGTTTGTCGGTCTCATATACGCCTGCCACAGCATAAAGCGGAGTTGAATAATAAATCACGCCAAAAACATAATCCATTTCTTCCTGGGTTAACTTTATATCTTCATCGAGCACAAATTCGGTCTCGCAATTATTGATTGCAATTAACGCCTGCTTTGCAACTCTGATTATTTTAGGATCGTTTTCAAACATTTTTAAAATCCAGTCGGGAATAACCACGGGATTATATTCATATTTGCCGGTTTCCCTGAAAGTATTCTTTTCGGGTTTTAAAATATCCTCATCAGACACCTGGTCAGGCGCAATTTTTGTTATATTTTCAACGGTTTTTTCTTCTTTTATGGTCTCTTCTTCACTTACATTCTGCGTGGGATAAAAGTCAGGATCAATCGTCTTTCCCTTATTGCAGCCGTATGCCGAAAGCAGGGTAAAGACCATCATAAAAGATATTATCCTGCTTATATTTCTTTTCATTCCCTTTTTCATGTCTCATTTTCTCCTGTATTTTTAATTAGAATAGTGATATTCGTAATTATTCGGACATTTGGGCGGACGGGGAGGTTCCGAATTTATATCCGTTATATCCATGAGGTAAATGGATGTATCCATAAACTTGTAGGATTCTTTTCTTTTATCATCGCTCATTCCGAAATATGTCATCTCAGGATAGACATCGGTATCGTCACCAAATTTAAAATCATGTATTAACTTTTCGAGAATAATATCGCAATTGAAATATTCGCCGTCCAGTTGCATTGAAAGCCACGACCAGTAAGGAGTTGTGGGATATTTTTCGCCAAACTGTTCTTTTACCTCATCCTGGAAAATTCCGTTTCCTACAACCAGTCTGCTTTCGATATGAAGCTGGTTCATAATATACTGATATGTTCTTAAGAGTTCTATTCCGCGGGTATATTTCTGATCAATTATATTATCTACTGCTTTTCTGCCAAAATAGCTCTCAGGGTCAATACTTTCTTCGCCCTGACCCAGATAATAATCCGGATTTTCTGGAGAGAAACTTGCACCCCTTACAAGTTCCGAGTAGATTACCGCAGCCATTTCTCTTTCGCTCATTTCACTGTTTAAATTGTCATTTATAAGCGCTGTCACATAGTCCTTATAAGAATCCATTATTTCGATGGCTTCCTCTTGGCTTGCGAAGTCTGACATATTGTAGCCTTTATTGCCGTATGCACTTGTATCAATTATGTCAGCATCGCTTACTTCAGCGTCGCTTGCTTCCATATTGGGGAAATACTTAAGCGTGTAAACATTTTCGTTTTCAGCCTTTTCATATATAATCTGGCTGTAAAACGGGCATGAATAAGAAATAATCAAGGTGATTTGTATCAGTTCATCCTCTGTTAAATTCAAATCCGAAGAAAACTCATATTCTTCCTCTGCGTGGTCTATCGCAACAAGGATTTCCTTGGCTATTCTTACTATTTTAGGATTGTTTTCAAATTCTTTTAGAATCCAGTCGGGAATAACCGCAGCATTATAAACGAATGTGCCTTCTTCCTTTAAAGTATTTACCTCGGGTTTTAAGGCCTCCAAATCCAGTGCCGAAGGCATTGCAGAATTCGTATCCTCGTCCTGAGTTGCAGCGTCCTGAGTATTATCTGTTACCTCGGTTACCGTCGGCTCGGGATAATCTACCACTTCAATCTTTTTCTCCTTACATCCGTATACTGAAAGTAAGGAAAAAATCATCATAAAAGATATAATCCTGCATACACTTCTTTTCTTTCCCGTCTTCATTTTCATGCCTCGTTTCTCCTGTCAATATTTATCATTTTTCCTTTTTTGATAAAAGCCATGCAAGTACATGGACTGCCTGCGCGAACTCGCCGCTTTCAATCATTTCCTCGATTTCGCTTGCCGTGTGTTTAACCACATTGAGATATTCGGTTTCATCGAGAGACTGACCCGATACCTTGCGGCAATTCTTGGCTTCGAAAATATATGCGTAATTGTCTGCCATTGTTGCGTTGGAAGGCACTTTGAAAAGGAACTTCCAGTCATCGGATTCATGACCGGTCTCTTCTTTCAGTTCTCTTTTAGCTGCTTCAAGTTCATCCTCGGCGCGCGTTGTATCATCGCTTATATATTCTCTGCCGCCTTCTCGCTCGATTCCGCCCGCAACAAACTCTGTGGTAACTTTCCTTATCCCCTGTCTGAACTGGCGCACACATATGTAATTGCCGTCTTCGTCCGTAGCCACTACGACAACATAATCTCTTCTTGAGTAGCTGTAATACGGCTCGAATACTCTTCCGTCCGGGAAACGGTATGTGGTTTTTCTGAAATCAATCCACTCGTCTTTTACGATATGCTCTGTTTTTATTTCTTCCCACGCAAGGGGATCTTTCTCTTTGTCTGCACCCATTTTTATGCCTTTTTTATCATTTATTTTCCGATCTGATTATCTTCCACGCACCGATAAGTTTTTCCAAACTCCACGCCGCATTCGCGGGACTCGTGGAAGGAAGACAGACGCACTCTTTTCCTAAAACCGGAAACACATATTTATTATACAGTTTTTCCGCCGTTTTTCCATTTACAAATATTAGAGAAATACGGGTGTTTTTCAATACTTTTCCTATATTATTTGCTTTTACGTTTTTTATGCTCGAATCCGCCGAGCCCGTTATCTCGCAGGACTCGATCACATCCCAGAGGGCAATATGATTTCGTAAAAGAAACTCTCTTTTCTCTTCGTTGTTTGTCGGCACATCTTCATTAAAAACTGCTGCCGTAACTTTCCAGAATCTGTTTTGCGGATGACCGTAAAAGAAACCCTGCTCCCTCGATTTAACCGACGGAAAACTGCCGAGAATGAGTATCTCGGAATTTTCGTCAAATACAGGCGGAATAGGATGATTTATTCTTTTATGGTTTTTATTCATATGAAAACCTGCCAATTCAAAAACACTTTTAAACCATTATTATTCTAACATGAAAAGACCCAAAGAAATATATTCTTTGGGTCCTGTTAAGCAATGTATCTTAACTTTTTCGGAAAATTAAACCGGTTTTTTCTTAAGTTCTATTCCGATTACACCAAATAATGCGGCGAATATTGCTATTCCGATGATGAATGCTATTTCAATCGGCCAGGCATAAGAAAAACTGTCTGTAATATCCAGCAGTTTCTTGACGGATAAGAAACTTATTATCAAAGAAGCAATACATCCCAAAACAAATGCAAGAACTGCAGATAAACCATATTCGATAAATACCATTTTGAATTTGGTCGAATAGTCCATACCGACTACATCATAAAGCCACATTTCTTTGTTTCTGACTCTCATGTTTGCCTGGAGTGAATTGATAATCTGCACCATACAAATGAGCATTACAAAACCTCCGAACAAAGCTGCCGCCACTTTGGCCATTTTAATATACTGCAAGTCTTCCGAATAGTCTTCTATTCCCCTCCATGTGGCATAATTGTTGTAATAGATTAACCCTTTTTTCTCTGCGTAATCTTTTATGATTGTATCAGATTTTTCGGGATGAGTTCTTTTAACTCCGATTTCGATATCATACGAAGAGCCGTACGCAGTTGAAAACAAAAAATCGGTAAGCGGTCTTCCTTCTTCGGACAAAAATCCGCCGTTTTCCTGTTCGTATGATGTAATTTTCTTTGCCCTGTTAACCAGCGTATCCATCGGATAAACAAAACGGGTATATGCAACCATATCCACAAAACGGTCTCCTGTAGCGACTTCGTCGGAAAGAATACCCATTACGATAAATGTTTCGACAGATCCTCTCTCAAACTCTATCTGCTTCATTGCCTGATACAGATTAATCCCGGGCGTATCCTCATTAACATATCCCGTCAAATCGTATCCTCTTTCCTTTATTGCCTGCAAAAGGTCCTGTCGAATTACATCATATTCTTCGTCATTTTGTGCAAGCAGAATGATTGTGCGATACTTATCGGCTGAATCTCCGAAAGGAATACCGTTCCCATATGAATCGGTGTACGCATTTATCTGATATTTCTCTGCCACCTCAATGAGTGAATCATAAAATGCCTTCCTCACTCTTGCACTGCCTTCAACACTCAAAGCGGTTAGTGTATCCCCAACCTTATAATCGGTCATTTCATATGTTTCCGTTTTGTATGTTTTGGCAAATCCGGCATTCTTTTGCTTGGTTTCTTTATATGTGTTGCAGACTAAAATACCATTTTGAGCAACCATCTTTTCATAGTCGATTTCTCCGCTTTCAAGGTATTTCCTTTCCTTTTCCAATCCTTCCTTTGTCAGTCCCACCTCTATCAGCAAAGCTTTCAAATTTCCGGTTTTTTGAATCTTTTCATCAAACGAATACTGCGTATATGCAAATCCCTGCTCGGAAACCATAAAAGGAAGCACATCCTCCACATTATCCAGTTCTTTTAAATCTTTTATAATTTTTTCATCTTCTTTTGAATCATAGAAATTGAATTCGTAGTCAAGAAAATCAACTCTTGTAACGGCTTCGGAATATTCAATATCCCAGATTTTAATGAATCTGTTCATGGTATTTGTGAAGGTTTTCGTAAAACTGAATACCGTCAGAATAAATACTATGCAAAAGAACATTATCGAAAAAACGGATGCAGTGCCGCCCTTTTTTCTGTGTATGTTTCTGTGTGCATAAAGCCCTGCGGTTTTAAAAAGTCTTCCCGGAATTCCGCCTTTTTTATCGAGTTTTTTAATTGCTCTCTTCTTTTCAAACGCCGTGTAAATACCCTTCAGAGCTTCAACCGGAGCCACTTTTCCTGCCAGTCTTGAAGGCTCAATCAGCGAAAACAGAGTAACCGCTATACAAAGAAGCGCTGTGTATACTGCTGCCATCGGATACAGGCGGAAACCGAAGTTGCTGCTTAAACTTAAAGTATCCCTGATCCAGGGCTCAAGCAGCTTTAATCCGCCAAATCCTAACAGCACTCCGAAGACGGACGCTATTATCGACATGGTAATTCCTTCCGCAAACAAAAGAAGTCTTAGCTGCCACTCCGACATTCCGACGCACCTGAATACTCCGTAATCCCGGACTCTTTCCGTAACCGCAATCGTCATGGTGTTTCGTAAAATAAACGCCGAAAGCATTCCGAATATTGAGGCTATTAAAATCAGAACACAGTTTAAGAAGAGTATTGATTCGGACTCGCCCTGACCAAAATACATTAAAACATACGGAAACACTGTTATATCCAGACCATATTCCTTGCTTAATTCTTCAGCCGTTTTTTCAAGAGCTTTGGTGTTTTTTAGTCTTATACGAAGTCTTACAACGTCCGTTTTCTGAAAATCTGAAACTTCAATTTCTTTATGCTCCACATTTACTTTTGTTAAATTCAGTTCATCTACTCTTGAATCATTTTGAAGTTTTATGAGGGTATCCTTCAAATCCGGGAATACACATAATATGTTGGAAGAATACTCCTGGGGTTTTTCTTCGCAATACTCTGGCATAGTGTAAAGTTCGTAGGGATCCGAAAGGTATTCCTCATAAAAGGAATAATCCCACGCAGCATATCCGATACTCATTGTCACATAGCAAAGAATAAATACCAGAATAATGCCGAATATCGAATAAAGGGTTCGGGTTTTATTCCTCTTCATATACTTAAGCGAAAGCGAGAAAAAATAACTCATACTTCATCCTCCGAAACGGCGTTTCTTACCACTGCGTCTCCAATCACGCATCCGTCGGAAAGCGTGATGATTCTGTCTGCCATTGCTGCTATTTTTTCGTCATGGGTCACAAGAATCATGGTCTGCGAAAACTTCCTTGCGGAATTCTGCAAAAGTGCCATGATTTCAAGACCTGTTGCCTTATCCAGATTTCCTGTGGGTTCGTCCGCAAGGATTAACGCAGGATGATGCGCATAAGCGCGGCCGATGGCAACTCTCTGCTTCTGACCGCCTGAAAGCTGTTCGGGAAGATGGTCTCTTCTTTCCTTAAGACCCAGCATATCAAGAAGTTCGTCCATTTTTTTATCCTTCATGCGGATGCCGTCGAGGCGAAGAGGCATTTCGATGTTTTCCTCCACCGAAAGAACCGGTATGAGATTGTATTCCTGGAAAACAAAACCGATTTTTCTTCTTCTGAATTCGGCCTTTTCCCCGGCTTTCATTTTATGAACGTTTTCACCGTCGATTATTACTTCTCCCTCGGTCGGAGAATCTATTCCGCCAAGCAAAGAAAGCAGTGTCGACTTTCCCGAACCGCTGCTGCCAACGACAGCAACAAATTCGCCCTTTTCAAAAGATAATGTAATATCTTTCAGGGCAGTCACACTGCTTTCACCGTTTCCGTATATTTTCTTAAGACCTTTGACTTCGATGAAACTCATACGATTTCCTCCCGATATCTTTTATGATTTCATCATACATAAAGGTTTCGAGAAAGTCATCTTAAGATACTGTAAGATTACCTTAAAAAGGTTGTATAAATACTCGTAAAAGAATCGTTTCCTCTCCTGCTTTCCGCGGTAATAATTCCGTTATGCGCCTTAACAATTTCTTTCGAGAGATTAAGTCCGATGCCAACACTGTCCTTGCGTTTTTCTCTCTGTCCGCCCGCCTTGTAAAAACGGTTGAAAATCTTCGGAATTTCCTCTTCGGAGATTCCCTCGCCGTAATCCTTTACTTCAACGCTTACCGCCATCGGAGTATCGGTGATAAAAATGTCGATATTTCCTTCATCGGGTGAGTATTCTAAGGCGTTTTTAATGATATTTATAAAAGCTTCCTCAAGCCATTTGCTGTCCTGAGGAATTATTATTTCGCGGTTTTCCTCTTTTCTTTCCTCGATACGAACATTGATTTTTTTCTCTGAGATTAAGGAGTTTAAAGAATAGAGTGCTCGGTCGATTGTTTCTCTGACAGGCGATTCTTTTTTCTCCATTTTGTAGGTTCCTGATTCGAGTTTTGCAATCTGAAGCATGCCTGTTACAAGCCAGCGGATTCTTTCAATCGCTTCTTTTGCATGCTCGGACAGTTCCTTCTTTTCTTCGTTTTCGCCGAATTCTTTGTTGAAAATATCAGTATATATTTCAAGTGTTGCAAGCGGTGTTTTTATCTGATGGGAAATGTCGCTCATCAGATTTTTCTGCCATAAAAGCTCTTTGTTTTTTTCGCTCTCCTGGCTCTGCCTGATTTTTTCGAGTTCTTTTAATTCCTCGATGATGTTTGCGAAAATACTGTCTTTTTCGGCATTTGAAGTAATGCTTAAATTTCCTTCGTTTGAAATTACCTGATCTAAATACTGCTCTGCTTTTATCGCTTTTTTATAGACTTTTCTTATAAAAAACGCTCCGAAAAATGCCAGGATTATGAATCCTAACGCAAAAACCGGCAGTAAAATCTGCGGCTTGCTTATAAGAAAAAACGTCGCAAGAAAAAGTCCTGCGACAATGATCAAAACCACCGAAAAATACTTCTTTTCTTCCAGGTAAATCATGCTGCCTCCAATACTTTATTACTTAATGCTGAAACAATATCCTTCTCCTCGAACGGTCTTTATATGCCCCTCTTTATCGTTCTCGCCGAGTTTTTCCCTGATTCTTTTTATATGAACTGACAAAGTGTTTACGTCCAGATATTCTCCCGGTGTATCAAAACAGCTCTCAAGTATATCTTCTCTTGAAACTGTTTCGCCGGGATTTTCCGTGAGTTTCCTGATAATTTTATACTCTGTCGGGGTTAAATCAATTTTCTCGCCCTTTTTCCATATGCAGAGTCTGGTCTGATCAATCTTAAAATCCGCATTTGCATCAATCTGCGACAAATCCGGATTACTTTTTTTTAAGCTTTCATATCTTTTATAATGCGCTCTGATTCTGGCAGTAAGCTCGGATACTCTGAACGGTTTTGTAACATAATCGTCAGCACCTAAACCGAAGCCTTTTACCACGCTTTCTTCCTGATCCATTGCGGTTAAAAAAATGACTGGGATATTCTTATCCTTTTCGCGGACGAATTCGCAGAACTCATATCCGTTTCCGTCGGGAAGCGTGATATCAAGCAGAATCAGATCGGGATTTTCGTTTAGATAGTTTTCTTTTCCGGACGCAACGGTATCCGCATGCACAACTTCAAACCCTTCATCTTTCAAAGAGTATTTTAATCCCAAAGCCAAATTGTAATCATCTTCTATAAGCAGTATTTTCATACCATTCCCCATTTAAAAAAACTATACCTAAAATATTATAACATGTAACACACCATGTTTTTCTTAACATTTCGTAAGATTTTTTATTATTTCAAGGATAGATTGTAAACTATAATTGTTTTATTAATATAAGTGCTTATAAAAAACGAAAAAGGTGCAAATGTATATGTTTATACAAAAAGGTCTCTCTCGTCGATTGACGAGAGAGACCTTCTATATTATATTCGTTTATTCTGCCCAGTTAACTATTTTCAAATTTTCTACTCTGCAAAACTCTTTTACATTGTTAGTCACTACAGTACACCCTAAGGATTTTGCATGACCTGCAATCATAATGTCCAACGGACCAATCGGAGTTCCTTTTCGTTCCAAATCAGCCCGAATTTTTCCATACTCATTTGCTGCGTTAACATCAAAACTCATTATTTCTATTCTGGAAAGCAGCATAGATAATACAACACGGTTTTTTTCTACCTCTTTACTCTTTTCAACTCCATGCATTAATTCTGCGTATGTAACAGACGATATACAAACTTCTTCCGGTTCTGTTTTCAGAAGTTGTTCAAATACCTTTTGCGGTTTATGTTTAATTGCGTATATGCAAATATTGGTATCCAGCATATATTTCATAAATCTTCTCGCTCCTGAAGTGTCTGCTCAGCACGGCCGTCTTCCATAAAATCGGGAGAAAACATATCTATTGCCTTCATAAACTCATCCCACTTTCCTGTTTTGGGCAATAAAATCACAATATCTCCTATTCGCTTAACCAAAACTTCATCGGAGGAAAAACGACATTCTTTTGGCAATCTGACTGCCTGACTTCTTCCATTCTCAAATACTTTAGCCGTCATCATAACTATCACCCACCTTTCTCATTTATAGTATATACCATGATATATACCAAGTCAATATGTTTTCTGTTTCGGTGGATTTCTTTCAATTATTTTCTTAAATCAACTTTTCGTATTTTAGTTGATACTCTATCAGTCTGGGAATATATTCCGGAGGAGTTCTCCTGCCTGCCTCCCAATCTTCCAATGTTCTGACTGGTATCCCTGTATGTTCAGAAAATTCTTTTCTGGACATTTTTACCCTTTCTCTTAGTCCTTTAATTTTCATAGCAATACTCAATTCTTTTTCCGCTTTTTGTTCTGATAGTAAAAAAATATCATATTCCTGATCAAACAATTTCTTTTGTTCTGAATCATCAGTAATAAACTCATCAAATGTTGATTTCATATACTTAATCCTTTCATTATCAGTTTTCTTACTTTTTTGTGATTTCTATAAATCCAGCAAGCCTCGCATTGCGTGTTTATATTATATCACTCTTTTCTCTGCCACGCAATGCGTATATAAAAAAATAAAAAACCGGCAACAGTTTCTAATAAACGCTGCCGGATAGTCTAAAGTTAACCAGATTATAGAATTTTTACCATGTGGATATCATCCGCATATGTTCCGTCGTCGTATTTGTTGGCGTTGGGAACTCGACCGGTTTCTTTAAAACCGAGACTTTCGTAGAGATGATATGCTCTGTCATTTCCGCCGATTACAATGAGTTCGGCCTGCTCGAAGCCTAATTCTTTTACGATCTCAATCATACGTTCCATCATCATTCTGCCAAGACCGAAGCCTGTGTATTTCTGGTAAAGCGCGATTCCGAGCGATGCGCGGTGGGCGCTTCTTCTGGTGCCGCCAACCTGTAAGAACGAGCAGTTGCCCGCATGTTCTCCGTCTACAAACGCAAGCATCAGAAGACCTTTAGGCGAATCGTTATGTTCTTTTAAGAATTCAATTTCACTCTCAGTAGTAAACTGGACTTCGTCCGATTCGCACATTAAAAATCTTGTCTCGCCGGTAACTGTTTTAAGATATTTAATCAGCATATCGGCTTCTTCAATTTTTGGGCTCCTGAATACTACTTCTCTGCCGTTTAATATATGTCTTTCTTCTTCTAAAATCATAATCCTATCTCCTTTTTACCCATTATACTCGTTTCCTAAAATCGAGTAAAACATTCTGCCTTCATATTCACCGTGTCTGTAAAAATAATCGCGAAGCGTACCTTCATAGGTAAAGCCGCATTTTTCGATTACGCGTTTTGAAGGAAGGTTTGAGGGTCTGACACAGATTTGAACCTTATGAAAATTAATCTTTTCAAATCCGTAAGCTATAACCGCTTTTGTTGCTTCGGTTGCATAACCTTTGCCCTGAAACGCAGTTCCGATACAGTACTCGATTTCTCCGAAATGATTGTTTGTATCGACTAAAAAGTATGCAATTTGACCGATGCACTCGCCGGACGCTTTTTCAATCACTGCCCAGCGGTAATAATTGTCGCTTTTATATCCGCCGATATACTTATCCAAAAGTCCTTTGACGGCTTCGGGTGTTTTGTACGAAGGCTCTCCGTACATGTCCTGAACATTATCGTCCGAAACCCAGTTTCTCATCATTGATTCGGTATCTTCATAAGTAAACCGTCTTATCAAAAGTCTGTCTGTTTCGATTTCAAGCGTTCCACATGGATTAAGGCCTGATTTATCTGCCGGCTTTTCAGGCTTCTTATTTTCTTTAATCATGGACAGGGCTTCTTCGAAACTCACACATCTTGCATATCTTTCAGGCCACATGAAGTCATTGTAATAACGATAAGCATTCTCGGCACTCATAAAATCATTTGTTTTCATTGTGGAATTGCAAAGCGCCGGAACAATCATTTCAAAACCGTTTTCAAATCCGCTCTTTATTGTGGCGTCCATGCAGAAATCTGTCATAAGACCGACTGCGATAACAGTCTTTTCATCCTTGTCTTTTAAATATTTTAAAAGACCTGATGATGCATAAAATGCACTGTTTACGCTCTTGTCAAAGATTTTTTCTCCCACGTTGGGTGCAAACCCTTCATATATTTCAAACGCCTCGTCTCCAACAGAAAAGCCGCTGCCCGGACCGTCATCATGTCTTACAAAGACAACTTCCGTTCCGTTTTTTCTGGCTTCCGCAATAAGAGTCGAAACATTGGTTTTAAATATGTCAAACTCATATAAGTTTTCGTTTGTTATCCCTTTTTGTGTATCTATTACAAGAAGTATCATAATGCCCTTTCTCAGCTTCCGGCTAAATTTTCAATTATTTTTTGTAATACTAAAGCCGCCTTTTCAGACGGCTTTTTAATCACGAACCGGTACCCGAATATTTGCCTGCTCCCCACATCCATATTCTGTATGAGATGTAAAAGAAAATCAAGCCGTACACGGGTGAAAACCAGGTAAGGAAAGGTATTTCCTGAGGACGTAAAATTACGAGACTCGGGAAGTACGCTATAAAAGCTATCGGAATTATAAAGGTAAATATAATTCTGAAAAACAGCGGGAATATGGTTACGGGATACTTTGCGTAATCCCTGAACTTGTTCATTGTAACCATAATATATCCCGAGTTTTGAAGGAAAAAGCAGCTTGCCGCAGCTATGTTCATGATTGAAACCATGAAAAGCGAAGCCGCGATGATTGCCACGATTAATGCTGCGATATTAAAAAATGTTACCGGCAGCTTAAGCTTGTACCATGCGTAAATGATGGTTCCCATTCCTACGAAAAACTGTCCCAAGCCCTTGGTATCAAAGTCTTCCGAAATAAAGTAAAAGAAGATATTGATGGGGCGGAAGCAGTATTTGATAAAATCGCCTTCATAAACGTAATGTCTTAAATTCCAGTTGTTGTCAAAGAGACACTGAAGCGGTGTCAGTGCAACCAGTGAGAAACCGTATAAGAAAAGCATCTCGTGGTATGACCATCCGCAGACACTGGGGAAGTTTAGGAACATAATGTAAAATGCCAAAAGTTCGGATATATCTGTTAAAATCATTCCGATCATGGAAATGATAAAGTCCGAACGATAGCTCATTTTACTTTTTATGTCCTGGATAATTATTTTTCTGTAAATTGATATGTAAAATCCTAATCTTTTCATTTTAGCCTCCGTTCACCGTGATTATTCTCTCGGAGAGCTTCCAGAAAATCTTACCGATAAGCAGTAAAACCACTGCCCAGATAAGCTGTTCGCCGAGCATCAGAAACGATTCGCCGATTCCAAGCTCCTGACCCTTTGTAAGGAAAGTGAGCGGAGTATTGTAAATCGCATGGAACGGTAAAAAATATGCAATTCTTTTAAGAGTCTCCGGGAAAAATGCCAGAGGAACGGTAGCGCCCGATAAGAAGAGCACAACAACTTCCTTCATGATATTGATACCCCAGGTAGACTGTGTGTAAAGACATATTGTTCCGACAAAAAAGTCGATTGCAAAGTTGATAATCATTCCTAAAAGAGCCGCCGCAAGGTAAAAAAGAATGTTAATGCCCATGTGGATGGCGCCTTTAGTGATAATCTGAACAATGATAAATGTCGGAATAAATGTCACGACAAACGCGCAAAGGTTTCCGCCTTCAAGCCCGAATAAAAGATACTGGGCGTACGGTACGGGCTTTAACAGATCAAGCACTATCTTACCGCTCTGAATGGCTCTTCCCATCATCCATACAAGATAAGCTTCCATAAAAGTAAACTGAGCGGATGCGAGTACCAGATAAATCATGGTATCGTTGAAACTCATACCGTTGATGGTTGCGTTATCCACGGATGCGTAAATTGCACGCCATAAATTGTAAATAACTATTAAATATATAATGTTGCCAAGAAGCATTACAAAGGCACTTAGTCTGAACTGTAAAAAGTCCATGATTGAAGCCTTTGTAAGGGCAACGCAAGCTTTAACTCTCATTGTATTCTCCTAGTTTGCTTTTTTCATATTCTCAGCGTCCTCGTATATCTTACGGATAACGCTCTCTGTGGAGATTTCCTCAAGACGAACATCATAAACCTTCATCTTTTCCTGGATGTGGTTTAAAACCTTCATAAGTCTTACCTGATTTTCGTCGATAAGAATGCTGCACCAGCCTTCGTCTGATAACGAGAAAGTGAAATCCTTATCAGCGAAATCTTCTTTTACGATTGTTTCGACATTCGCAAGTTCTGCATTTCTTTCCTCGTCGGAAAGTTCCTCGGGATGTTTCTTTGTCTTTAAAAGCAGGGTTCTGTATGCTCCGAAGAAGCTTCTTAAGTGCTCGATGTCATTGTCGTAGAGCATGGTACCCTTATCGATTATGACGATTCTCTCGCACAGAGCATCAACGTCGCCCATGTCGTGGGTTGTAAGAATAACTGTTGTATTCTTTTCTTTGTTGAGCGCTTTTATGAGGTTTCGGATCTTCGCCTTCATCGAAACGTCGAGACCGATGGTCGGCTCATCGAGGAAAACGATGGGCGGATTGTGTAAGAATGCCGCCAGGATATCGCTTAAGGTTCTCTGTCCTAAAGACATCTGACGAACGGGCTTTGAATAAAGCTCCTTGATGTCTACAAGCGATTCGTACAAAGCGAGCATGTCCTTGTAATCCTTGTCTGAAATCTTGTAAATATCCTTTAAGAGCTTAAAAGACTCAATTAAAGGAAGTGACCACCAGAGCTGTGAACGCTGTCCGAAAACTACGCCGATATTCTGCGCATTGGCTGTTCTGTTCTTGTAAGGAATTCTTCCGTTTACAAAGATTTCACCGCCTGAGGGCTGCAAAACGCCTGTCATCATTTTGATGGTGGTTGATTTGCCGGCGCCGTTGGGTCCTAAGTACCCTACGATTTCGCCGGGTTTGATATTCATAGACACGTTGTTTACGGCTTTTATGATCTTGTAATCTCTTGAGAAAAGATCCTGAAAACTTCCTTTCAAGCCTTCATGTCTGTTTAAAACTTTAAATTCTTTATCTACATTTTTAAGTTCAATTACGTATTCCATTTCTTTTCCTTTCACGAAAAATTTCGTTTATTTGTTCTGCTTCAGATAACAGTATTCGTAAATCTTCTTGTATCCGAGCTTATTGTAAAGGTTTATTGCCACGTTATTATCCTTAATTACCTGAAGGTATGAATACTTCGCTCCCAATTCCTTGGACTTAAAGATAGCTGCAAGGCAGAGCTTTTTTCCAAGGCCTAAACCGCGGTATGCGGGATTAACAATTACGTTATGCAAAAGACTGTACTCTCCTTCGATAGCACATGATGCAACCGCTACGGGCTTACCGTCCTTAAGAACCGTGACATATAGTTTTTCAACCTTTGTATTCGCATGAAACTGCTTGTAGGTTTCTATCTTTTTTTCATCCGTAAAGCCTTCGAATTCGAAGTACGGATCAAACCATTCTGCCGGCTCGTCGCTAAAGATTACATCCTTGAAGGCTTCTGAGTTTTCTTCAATTCCCTCGTCGGATAAAACTTTTGCAAACTCTTCGCTGTCGGTATCAAGGATCATAACATCGGACGGTGTTACCACCTTGTATCCTCTGTGTAAAAGGTATTCGGATAATTCCTTGTCAGCATCTGTAACCTTAAAATTGCATGGCAGACCCTGCGCTTTGTAAAGATTTTCACAATAAACAACCTTATCTTCCAGTCGCTTGGTCGAATCTTCATATACACTGATCGAGTTGGCACGTCCTGTATAGCCGTTACCGAAACGCATCTCCCAGCCGTCATATTCTTGTGTTTCAAAAGCCACCCATCCGTTCGCGGCTTTCTTTTCCAAAGTCCTTATTTCATCTATCTTCATGTTTTCACCTTATCTTTCCTAAATATGCTTCCCGCCTAACCGTTCTCTTAAGCGGGAAAGCTTTTATCTCGTCCACTTGTAAAGCTGTGCGTAAATTCCGTTCATTGCCATCAGCTCATCATGCGTACCTGTCTCTTCGATACCTTTTTCCGTGAGAACCAAGATTCTCTCGGCATTCTTTATCGTCGATAATCTGTGTGCGATAACGAACGTGGTTCTGTTGGCTGCAAGCTTTTCAAGCGATTCTTTTACGATATTTTCGCTCTCGTTATCAAGAGCACTTGTCGCCTCATCAAAGATAAGAATAGGCGGATTCTTTAAGAATACTCTCGCGATGGACAGTCTCTGTTTCTGTCCTCCCGAAAGCTTCACGCCTCTCTGGCCTATGTCGGTTTCATAACCGTTTGGCAGTTCTTCGATGAATTCGTGCGCGTTTGCAAGCTTGGCCGCCGCAATGACTTCTTCTCTCGTCGCATCGGGCCTGCCGTATAAAATATTGTCATAAACGTTGCCTGCAAAAAGATATACATCCTGCTGCACGATACCGATATTGTCTCTAAGGCTCTTAAGCGTCACATCGCGGATGTCCTTGCCGTCGATGGAAATGCTTCCGTTTGATACCTCATAAAATCTTGGAATCAGACTGCAGAGAGTCGTTTTTCCGCCGCCCGAAGATCCGACTAAAGCCACATACGAGCCAGCTTTAACATCTAAATTAATGTGTCTTAAAACTCTGTGCGCGCTGTCTTTATATCTGAAGGAAACATCATCAAATCTGATGTCGCCCTTAACATCCTTAAGCTCAACTGCACCCGGCTTATCCTCGATATCGGGCTCAATCGCCATAATCTCTGCAAATCTTTCAAAGCCCGTGTAACCGTTCTGGAACTGCTCTGTGAACTCGACCAGTGTCTGAATCGGCTCGGTAAATACATTAATGTATAAAAGGAATGCCACAAAATCCGGAACGTTTACTATGTCTTTTACGAGCAGAACTCCACCCGCCATAATGACGATTACGTTTATTAAGATCGTAAAAGAAGTCATTCCCGAATGGAAAAAGCCCATGTAAAGATAGCTGTTTCTCTTCGCCTTAAGGAATGCGTCGTTTCCCTGCTTGAATTTTCTGTTCTCTATATCTTCGTTGGCAAATGACTTAACCACTCTGATGCCGGATAAGTTGTCTTCAATCTGCGAGTTGATGTCTGCAATCTTTACTCTGTTTTCCCTGAAGGCTCTTCTCATTCTTCTGTTCATGAAGATCGCATAAAAGAGCATAAGCGGAACTAAAGCAAATGCCGCAATCGTTAAATGCCAGCTGATGCTTGATAATATAATGAACGCGCCAGTGATTTTTATGATCGATATTGTCAGGTTTTCAGGTCCGTGGTGCAAAAGTTCCGTGATATCAAAAAGGTCGCTTGTGACTCTACTCATAAGCGACCCTACTTTTTGCTCATCGTAAAACGAGAACGACAGTTTTTGGTAATGCGCAAATATTTCCGATCGCATGTTGTATTCGATTTTCGCACCCATTACGTGGCCGACGTAGGAGATGTAGTACTTGGATACAAAGTAAATTGCAACCAAAACAATAAGAACGCCGCCTAAAATAAGGATACGTCTGACATCACCGTTGGCCTTTATCTCTTCCAGATTGGAAGTTATATATCTTACTACCAAAGGAATAATCAAAGTTATAGCGGAGGCAAGAAATGCAAAGAACAGATCAAGCAGAAATGTTCCGAGATAAGGCTTATAGTAGCTTGCCATTTTAGCTAAATTCTTTTTCATATCTTTCCTCCTTTTCGTGTTCTTTATGGTTTGAAAGTATATTACACTGCTGTCCTTATTAACACCCTAAATATTTCATGAATTTATAACAATTTTACACAACTGTAATTTTGTGGTAAAATTGTGGTTAATATTTACAAAAATAAAGGATTTGCGAATTCTTTTTTGTTGATTTGTGAAAATTTGTTTGTGTTTTATGAGGTGCCTATGATTCAGGAATGGAGAGGCTTTATTCAGAAAAGAACCAACGGCTCGGAGATGGTCAATTACGACGATCCCAATTTCCCTTCATATGTTTACAGAGGTTATGCGTTTCCTTCGTCGACCTGGACCTACGATGCGCATTTTCACGATGACGTGGAGCTTTTAACCGTCACGAACGGATGGCTTAATTACAGCATAAACGGCAAAGAAATCCGTCTCGACGAGGGCGATACGATATTCGTCAATTCCCGTCAGATTCATTTTAACGCTCCAAAAAGACCTGAGCGGACGGATTACGTTATCGTCATTTTCCACCCGAGGATTCTCTGCGCATCGAACGTGGTTGAAAATAACTACATAAAAGCCGTTACGGACAATCCGAATATTCCTTTTATCAGGTTTAAAAAGAGCGAAGAAACAGGTAAGAAAATGTTTAAGGCCATGACGAAGGCGCCCGAGTATCTCGGAAACGCATTTTTGCTCACAAAGACCTTTTATGATATCTGGGAACAGATCTTAAAAGCCTGTGGAGACCTCGAGCATCAAAACAAATATTCCGACTCGCAGGTGGATTCGCTTAAAGCCATGCTTACCTTTATCCAGGAAAACTACGATTCGAACATAAGCCTCGACGATATCGCGCAGGCGGGTTCGGTCAGCAGGACTTTCTGCAACAATCTTTTCCATAAATATACGGATCAGACGCCCATCGAAAACCTGACACGTTTCAGAGTCAGCAAAGTGGCTGAGCTTTTAAACACTACAAACCTTTCGATGTCGGAGATTGCATACATCACGGGCTTTTCGAGCGCAAGCTATATGGGCGAGGCGTTTAAAAAATACTACGGCGAATCGCCGCGAAGTTTTAAATCAAACAGCGTTCACACAACACCGACTGAATATTTTAACAGATAAATTACGGAGAAAATTATGACCAGAGGACTGATACTTGAAGGCGGAGCAATGCGCGGAATGTTTACCTGCGGCGTAATCGATGTTTTTATGGAAGAAAACATTCGTTTTGACGGCGGTGCGGGAATTTCTGCAGGCGCTTTATTCGGAATTAATTACAAATCAAAACAGATTGGGCGAGGGATAAGATATACCAAAAAATACTGCAAGGACTGGAGATTCTGCAGTTTCAAATCCTTACGAAAAACGGGTGATTTATACGGCGTGGATTTCTGTTATCATGAAATTCCCGATGTTCTCGATCCTTTCGACCGCGAGACTTTTGCAAAAGATCCTTTCGAGTTTTATGTAGGAGCAACCAATCTCGAAAACGGTGAGGTAATCTTTCATAAATGCACTGACGGCGGCGAAAACGATGTTACCTGGATGCAGGCTTCGGCCTCAATGCCCGGCGTATCAAATTTTGTACATGTGGACGGCTACACACTTTTGGATGGCGGTATCGTCTGCCCCATCCCTTACGAATTTGTCGAAAGCTTAGGTTATGATAAGAATGTAGCTGTACTTACCCAGCCCGCAGATTACGTAAAGAAAAAAACAAAAGGCATGATTATTTACAGACATGCCCTTAAAGAATATCCAAATATTGCAAAGATAATGGACAATCGTCACAATCTTTACAACGATATGACTGCTGCCATAAAAGAAAGAGAAAAAGAAGGAAAGCTCTTCGTCATCAGGCCTCCCGAATCGCTCGGTATAAGCAGAACTGAAAACAATCCCGACGAACTCGAGAGAGTTTATCAGATGGGCAGAAGCGAAGCTCATAAAAGACTCGCTGCCTTAAAAGAATATCTCGGAGAATAATTAAAAAAGCCGGCTCCTTAAGGAGTCGGCTCTTATCTTTTATCTGTATCTGAACTCAGGATGTCTCGCGTAATACTCCTGCTTATCCTGATACATATCTTCATCCGCTTTGTGAAGCGCTTTTCTTATGTTTAATTCCGAGTCATCGTAAAAACTTCCGATTGCCATATTGGCTTTGCTCTGGGACTTGGATAATTCACGGATTTCACGAAGTTTGTTGTCAAATTCTTCCCTCGTATCATTGATGGTAAGAATCATAAATTCGTCGCCGCCCGCACGGTAAATCTCGTCATCGATAAATACCTGTCTAAGTACCGCGGCAACGGTCTTTAGAAATCTGTCTCCTTCAAGATGTCCGCTGTTGTCGTTTATCATCTTAAGTCCGTTAAGATCCGTAAATACAACTCCTATGGATTTTATCGAATCATCCTTGGTGGGATCGAACTGCGAAACGCGGTTGTTCATTGCGTTTCTGTTAAGAGTACCGGTCATTACATCAATCGTTCCTAAAATCTCCAGACGTCTTAACATCTGATAATTTGCAATTTCGGAACCGATAAAGAATGTGGCCAGTTCGAGAGTTTCTTTGATTTTTACGGTATGTGCTATATCAAAATTGGTTGCCCAGATATATCCCAGAAGCTGTCCGTGATGCTTTAAGGGGAATATTACCATGCTGTCCACGTGGAACATCATCAATGACTCGTACCACTCGGGATTTCTTTCTTTTATGATCTGCATATCCTGTTCGTTTTTAACTATCAGACAGGTGCTTCCCGCGATTGTTTCTTCCCAGGTAAGCATCAGATTGTAAAAGTGTCTTCTCGCCTCTTCATGCTCAAGGAAATTATCGCTGTCCGTCTTGCTCGAAACACCGAGCGGAACACAGGTATTGTTTTCTTCGTCGAGTGTCAGGATGCAGCAGCGGCGTGCATTGCAAATTGTTTGAATGTCTTCCGTTACCTCCTGAATTGTCTTCATAAAATCATCGGTTCCTCTTAATTTTACGCAGGTTGAAAGAACCGCCGATGAAGTCTCGGGAGAAATATCGGACATGCTGCCTGCGTTGGCATTCGGGGAAACGATGTATGAGTAAAGACAGTAACCTGTATTTTCTTTGTCGGATTTTAGCGGCAAAAGATACATCTCTACCCAGAGTCCGATCTGGTAGAGACTTACGTATGTATGAAGATTCTGATGAAGAATTGCCGACCTGTAAATAAAATCCTCAAAATTAAGATCCTTCGGAAAACTTGCATAGTACGGTGAATTTTCCACAAAAGGATGCCCGGTGAATGCAGCAATATCATCTTTGTAAAGTTTGTTGCCGTCCACCACGAGAATGTTGCCGTATGTTCCGTCCGGATTAATATCAATGGACATCACGCAGGCATTGCAATCATATTCTTCAAGGAGTTTTTTATAATCCATGTTTTATACCCCACATATTTTATAAAATCACCTGTTCATTGCTCCTTTAGTTTAAAAAGGGATAAAGAAATTGCTTTATCCCTTTTAATTATCGGACTAAAGTTTTATAAACTTTACGATTAATTATTTTTATTGTATGTAAATTCCTTAAAGCATACATATCCGCCGTCGTTTCCGTTGCCCGAAGCGTAAAGCCCGATACAGCAGCCTACGAATCCGCCTGCCACTTCTGTGGAAAGGTTTGATACGCCTGCTTCGCCAAGAAGCTTGTCTCCTGCGAATGCTTTGGTGTTAAGGCCTTCGACTTTGATGGTAATCTTTACTATGCTGCCGTCAGCAACTTCGTTTATGTCTGCGCTACCGATGATTTCATCTTTGCCGTCCTGGCAGAGAATCATGTTTACCTTACCGTCTGAAATTACAGCCTGAAGGTTATAAAGGTTGTTCTGTAAAAGAATCAGACCTGCGCTTTCATTTTCTTTTATGGTTCCTGCATCAAGTATCGCCGTCGATGTGAAGTAATGATGCTGCTGTCTGATGGAAACGAAAGAAGGTGAAGCAACTGCTTTGATATCTTCTTTCTGTGCTTTTATTTTAAGGCCTTCGCCGTCGAGTTTATACATATCCGCAGGGTAATTGCGAAGGAATAAGAATTCGTCTCCGAGTTCCTTCATGTTTGCAAATACATAATCCTTGTCTGTTCCGGGAAGAGTAGTCTTGCCGTTTGTTCTGCATGTGTAGGAAGCTGCGTCTTTTTCGGGAATCCACTCGGGAAGGTCGATATCAACCGTGTCCGTAAGCATTCCTACGCCGGGATTTACTACGGGCCAGTCGTCTTCCCAGATAAATTTGCAAAGGAAGGTTTCTCTGCCCATTGTGGTAAATCGCTCGAGAGGTCTTACCGCAAGCACTGTCATAAACCACTCGTCGTTAGGTGTTTTTATGATATCTCCGTGTCCGACGTATTTAATCGGATAGTCTTTGCCGAGATGTCTGTGTGTAAGAATAGGGTTCTTGGGATTGCCCACGTAGGGACCCCAGATATCCTTGCTTCGACAAATCATTACCGAATGCTCGGGACCTGTGCCACCTTCTGCGTGCATGATGTAGTAATAACCGTTTTCTTTATAGATATGCGGACCTTCGGGCCAGATACAGCCTTTGAGTGCGCCGTTCCAGACGTCCTTCTTCTCGCCGATCTTCCAGTTTTCAAGATCAACTTCCGCGATGTAAATGTACCAGTCTCCGTTGTACTTGGCACCTCCGTCGGGATTGGGATGTGTGCCGATGTAGTAGCACTTTCCATTCTCGTCGAAGAAGAGTGAAGGATCGATTCCGTCAGCATCCTCGAGATAATGAGGCTCTGACCACGGACCTTCGGGATTTTCCGCAGTCACAATGAAGTTTCCGCCATGCGTAACATTGGTGCATATAACATAAAAGATTCCGTTGTTGTATCTGATGGTCGGTGCGAAGAGACCCTGTGAATGGTCAGCGCCTTCCAAAGGAATCTGTGAATGTCTTGTAAGTACATTTCCTATCTGCTCCCAGTGTGCCAGGTCTTTGCTGTGCATCAGGGAAAGTCCCGGAACATATGAAAATGTCGAATTGCAAAGATAGTAATCTTCTCCCACCGCGCAGATGGAAGGGTCCGGATAAAATCCCGGCATAATCGGGTTTTGAGCTGTAACCATGTAAACCTCCGTATTGAGCATAAAAAATAAGCATAGCCGCTTTCGTAACTATGCTTATAATTTACCATATATTATTTTGTAAAAATACAGATTAACTGCATTTAAACTATCGACAAAATAAAGCCTGTTTTTTCTTTTATGAGCTATTCCGCATTTTTAAGCGCCTGATCCATCGGAACTCTCTTGATTCGTCTGTAATCGATAATCATTACGAGTAAGTATGCGGCGATAACCATCAAAACTATCATTACGTAGCTTGAAAGAGGAACGTATGCGGGAAGCCAGCCGTCCATTCTGTAAAGGATAATATTCCATACAAGCACAAGCGACTTGGCTGCTAAAAATGCTGATGCTATGCTCGATAAAATCACAACCCATGTCGTGGTTAAAAGATACAGCCCTGCGATTTCACCGTTGTAATATCCGAGGATTTTTACCATCGAAATGGCATTTTCGTTTTTCTCGATTATAACCTTGGTTAAAAGGTAAATCAGGATAAATGCAAACACAAGGCAGATGACTTTGAAATAATTCATATAGTTGCCCATAGAGTGGTTGAGCTGATTTGATACTTTCATGATATCGTCTTCGGTGATTGTCATTGCGATATAATCCGGATCGATATCTTTTATTTCTTCGTTTGACAAAAATCCGTTAAACGAACCTTCGGGGTTTCCGAATGTTTCGTTAAAGCCGTCAAGCGACATAAAGATTCCGAGTCCGCTGATATAATCATATATTCCGACAATCTTAAAAGTATACTCGTTGTCATTGTATCTTTCTTTTAGGGTAACTGCATCTCCTTCTTTTAACCCAAACTTATCTGCGTAGGAACTTGAAATCAATACATCGTTTCCCGAAACTCTGTTGTTAAGCGGAATGTATTCATTGTCGGCCTCAAGACCGTAAATACCGATGGGTTCGTTTACGCGTATTCCGTCAGTCGTGTATAAGGTTGCCATACTGAACTTTTCCGCATCGATGACTGATGTTGTAATTTTGTTTCCGTCATCGTCTTCGTTTGTTTTTAAAACATACTGATACTTCGCAAACATATCGTCGGTCGCATGCTTCTGGTAATTATCAAGTGTGGTCGGAAGGCCGAACGCAAAGGTCATTAAGAATACAACGAAGTAAATGCCAACGAAAAGGACCATATAATTTGGAATGTTCTGTAAAAGAATTCTTAATCTGAATCTTCTTAAAAACTTAAATCTCGGAAGTCGGATGGCTTTTTTCCTCCTGGTGGTTTTTAAATCTTTTCTAATAAACCTAAGGGGCGAGAGTCTTAACATATACGCAACCGTCACGAAGTTTATAAGGATCATAAGGATTACCGGAATGACCGTTGTTTTTACGAACGCCTCGTAATACCAGTAGGTCTTGTATGCGGGAAGGCTGTAGCTGTTAAAATACATGCTGACTACGGTGCTTTTTAAAACCGTGTATCCGAGAACGTTTCCTATAAGAGCCGAAAACAGCGTTACTGTTACGGGTGTTGCCATATAGTGGGCAATGAGTTCGCCTTTCGTATAGCCCGAGGCTCTGAGCGTTCCGATAACCGTCGATTCTTTGGTAATCGTTGACATGATGGTCAGTGCAAATACAAAACTAAGAACGAAAACCAGAATGTAGAGAAGCACGCCGCCTATCTCCTTATCTGAACCCATATCGTCGGGTGCGAAATGAACCGCCTGGTTGGCATATTCGGGAACATAATCCGTCAAATCGTTTTCTTCTTTTATACTCTGAGTGATGAGTGCGGACAAAAAATCGTCTGACATTTTTTTCTGTTCGCTTTCGTTTTCAAAAGAATCAACGTACTTGAACGCATATGTGTAATGGATGTTGCCTTTGGTGTTTTCCCATGCTTCGGGCGTTACCATTGCAACGTCAAAACTTATTGCATCAAACATAAAGTCCGTGTTCTTTTCATGAAGAGTTGCATAGTTTACATACGAAAGCAGTCCGGTGATGGTGTATTCTCTTCCGCCGACGTTTATTTTGTCACCGACTTTAAGGTCGTTATTGTCCGCATGCATTCTGTCGATGGCGATTTCGTCTTCTGTCTCAGGTTTCCTGCCCTCATTAAAGCTCGCCATATTGATGTAGTCTTCATATGCGTAGATTCTGACCTTTCCGTCCGAGTTGCCGTCAAGGTCATTGTCTTCGGTAACGTCCTTATAAAAGTTTTCATATAAGACTACCGGTGTTGCCTTGAAATTCTTCTCGGCTTCAAGTGTTGCTTTGGACTTTTTCGCGTCCTGCTTGTCAAACTCCTCGTTGATTTCGTCCTCGGCTTCTTCGTACGCTTCCGTTCTGGCCTTTTCTTTTTCGTCTAAGTATTCTTTAGACTTCAAAGCTTCGTCGATTGCGTCGGGAAGAACTTCTTCTACGGTTTTTTCGTAATTTTCTTCAAGCGCCTGCGTAACAGCCTCGTCTATCTTTGCCTGTTTTTCTTCCTCGCTCATAAAATCAGCATAAGGCTCAAGTGCTTCATTTACCGCATCCGTAACGTTCTTGGTTATTTCTTCTTTTACGGTTTTTCTAACTTCTTTTTCTACTTCTTCTTTTAAGGTCTTGGGAGCTTCCTCCTCAATCTTTTCATCGATTTCCTTATGTGCCTCATCGATGAAGTATGCCCGTAAATCTATCTTCTCACCGGACTCGATGGCTTTTATGAATTCGTCACTTGCCTTTTCTTCAAGTTCAAAGTGGCCGTCTTCAAGTTTGTTGTCGCGGTTTGCGTTTGCTATTGAAATCAGCATACTGTGGTTGGCCACATACATTCCCGAAACAAATCCGATGGTCAGGGAGAGAAGTAAGAATATTACGAGGTATTTTCTCCATTCCCCGAGCAGTTCCTTGGGAACTCTTTTTATGAGGGGATTTATGATTTTTCTCTTTTTCTTTTCTTTCATAACTCTTTCCTTTTACCAGTCAAGCTCCGTTGCGGAGATCTTGTTTTCGTTCATGTCGTTGTGGCGGACCTGTCCGTCTCTTAACTTGATAACGTGATCGGCCATCTTTCTGATTTCCTCGTTATGCGTAACCATGATGACTGTGTTGCCGTATTTTTTGTTTACGTCTTCGATGAGTTTTAAGATTTCTTTAGATGTGTTGTAATCAAGCGCACCTGTGGGCTCGTCGCAGAGTAAAATGTCAGGGTTCTTTACAATCGCGCGTCCGATTGAAACTCTCTGCTGCTGTCCGCCGGAGAGCTGGTTCGGAAGTTTGTATCTGTGATCGTAAAGACCGAGGGTATTAAGTAAATCGTCTATTTCGAGGGGGTTGTCGGAAAGATAAGCACCGACTTCAATGTTTTCTTTGACGTTAAGATTGGGAATGAGGTTGTACATCTGGAATACATATCCGAGATGTTTTCTTCTGTATTTTGTAAGACCTTTTTCGCCCATATCGCGAAGCTTGTCTCCGTTTATCGAGATGTAGCCCGAGTCCGGATTGTCGATTCCGCCGATGATGTTAAGCAGTGTGGACTTTCCGCTGCCCGACGGTCCAAGAAGTACACAGAACTCGCCTTTTGATACCGTAAAGTTCATGCCTTTTAGTACTTCCTGCCTTGTATCTCCGCTTCCGAAGCCTTTCTTTAAATCAACTATTTCCAAAAATTTTCTTTCCTGTTCAGACATATCGTCCTCCTTAAAAGATTCTTTGTTTCATTAATCGATCGCTTAATTGTGTTTTAATCATAAGCCGTCCCGAGCGATGCTCTCAATTCAAAATGTCGTAGGTTAAAGGTTTTTATTTTGCTAAAATAGCAAATTAAAATGCGTTATTCTTCTTGAGGAGAAAATGTTTTCTCTCAGTCGATACGATTCGGCGTCGATAAACAATTAAACGATTGCTTAATTGTTTATTATAATAATCCTGCAAATCTGGTTTGTCAACTCTAACTTTGAAGTTTGTGAAAAGTTGCTATTTTTACCCTTTCATCTTTAAATTATTTATTCCTTTTGCCTTCATCATAAAAACACCTCCAAATGCTTTTTTACATTTGAAGGTGTAGGTTTTGATTATAATAAATCTTTTATGAGGATTTTTTTTCTAATGTAATCTTAATGTCTGTATTCAGAGCTTCCGCCAAACAGACCAACGTGTCCAGGGAGGGATTTCCGGCTCCGCATTCTATTTTGGATATATCCGACTGGTCAATTCCGGTTTTATTTGAAAGTTCTTTTTGAGATATTCCTAATTCAGCTCTTGCTTTTTTTAATGAATTGCCAAGATCTATATGATACGAAACCTTTTCCGTTCTGACAGTAACTCCGCATTCATATATGGTTTCAACTTCAAGATCAATATCATCATTCCAAATAATTCCATAATTTCCAACCAGTTTTCCGGAATTGAACAATTCTCTGTTCTGCAATGCTTTCATGATAGGATACTGATCAAACATATCTTTCAGGCAATATTCTTTTACTTTTCCATCCTGGAACGTAACTTCCACTATACAGTTTTCTTTGAATCTACAATCTACGGCTTTATGAAACATATCTGACTCCTATTCTATCGGCATAAATATCTCCTTCTTATTTTGATTTTAGGGGATATATCCCATATTGTCAAGTGATATAAAAAATCCTCACAAAACTTTTTGTTTCGTGAGGATTAGTTTTATTTTTCTTTTTTATTCTTCTTAAAGTATTTAAGCTTAAGGTTCGTTTTGTAGAAATCCTTTGCCGTACAACCGGCTCTTCCGCCGCCGGCGCAGGCACATGCACACGCACAGGCGCAGGCACATGAAGAATGTGCGCATCCGCCACCGCTTCTTCCACCTCCACGTGACGAGGACTGGCTCTTCATATAAGAAGAGAATGAAGTTCTGTGAGGAACCACGATGGTCGATACATGAACGTATGTATTGGGCGAAGATTTAAGTTTATATGTACCGTTTTCTTTGTTACCCAGGATTTCATCCTTGAATTTGGATAACTTTTCAGGTACTTTTTCTTCTTCAACCTTGGTCTTTGACTTGATCATATTGGTGCCGCAATATGAGCAGACTTCTTTGCCTTCCTGACGGGGAGCCCCGCAGTTTGGACAGTTGGTCATGTACTCGACGACGGTACGAACGACTTTGGTAGAAGTTCCTTTAAAGCCGGAGCTTGTAACCCATCCTAAGAAACTGAAGAAATAATACAGTGCAAATGTTCCAAGGAAAAACAATACTACAATACATATCGGACACAGGTTCGAAAGAAATTTCTGAAATTTTGCATTGTTCTTCTTTATCTTTTTGGAAGTGTCGAATTTAAAGGCATCATTTGGGTAAGTTACGCTTACTTTGTATTTCTGCCCTTTTCCCAATGAGGTTTTCCACACAAAATAATTGTTATAATTGTCGCTTGCGGGAGAATGTGATATTGCTTTGTCCGAGTTCCAGAAAATCTCAAGGTTGTCGACTTTGATATCATCAAACCAGCCGGGCGTAAATTCATAAACCGTTTCACCCTCGGTCAGCATATCCATCTGATACATATAGTCCTGAACGAGTTCGAATTCAATGGGAACTATTTCGCCGGCTTTATAATTTCTGTCAAGAGTAATCTTTAGTGCTCCGTCATTGCTCGAATAGGACATGGTTTTAATGCATTTCGAAAGAGCCTTGTAGCTCTTGTATTTGTTATTCGGAATTCCGATAAGCACCCAGGAAAGAGGTCCTTCACTTGTGGAATCAAGTACCTTCCAGTCAATATGATAAATCATGTGAAGGGTGGCATCTTCGTTGACATCAACTACGATCCGGTAGTTTACGATTTCATCCAGATCCTTAGCTTCAGAGTGGATGGGCAAAAACAAACCTATCGTCAGAACTAAAAGAAGCGCAAAAACAATTTTTGTAAATACTGAGGATAAGAGAGATTTTTTCTTATTCATTTGCACTCTCCTCCTTATCCTTATCTATACTGCCTTTTTCCGAACAGTTACCGCAGCCCTTTCTAAGAGGACATTTTCCTTCCATTAATGCGCTGTAATCTCTTCTTTCCGTGCACTTTTCACTTTCCCAGATTCGCTCCCACTCATCTTTTAAGAAATCGCCCAGAGCATCATCGGAGAGCCAGCTCTGACACGGAACTGCTTTTCCGGAAGGTGTGACTGCCATATTTGAAAGGCATGCGCCACAGGTGGGAGGATTGATACCAATCTCGTCGCAGAAGGAATTTTCAACCCAGCCGGGTGATGTGAAGCTTATTTCCATTCCGTTTTCTGCACAGTATTCAACTGCCTGCTTTAATATGTCTTTTATCTCGTCTGTTTCTAGCTGAAGCTTTTCTGATCGTTCTTTTTCGGCATTTCCGGTCGTTATAAGACCCGAACATGTTACATACAAAACTCCGAGACCATGTAAGAATTCAAGAGTCTTTTTGTAATTGCGGTTTGTGGTGCAAAGCGGAGTATTGATGCTTACACTGATGCCTGCTTTAAGGGCATTCTTAATTCCCGCAACGGTTTTTTCATAGTTTTCTGCACCGACGAGTTCGTTGTGAATCTTTTCGTCGGACGAATAAAAGGTTATCTGCATGCTGTCGAGAGATACTTCTTTTAGTTTGTTGCAGTATTCCTCGGTTAAAAGAACTCCGTTGGTATTAAGTCTTGTAACAAACCATCTTGCACTGTCAATGAGTTCTAAAAGATCGTCTCTCATGGTAGGTTCGCCACCCGTGAAGGTCAGCTGGGGAATACCGATTTCACGACATTTATTGATTATCTTTTTCCAGTCATCTGTAGAAAGTTCTTTTTCGTTCGCATTTTTCTGGCCTGCCGCATAGCAGTGAATGCAGCGCTGATTGCAGTTCCATTTACCGTCTTTTTCCATGGCGGAAACCATAAGATCCATACGGTGAGGAGCCTTCATAAAAGGAGCGTAATCGCCTATGCTCATATATCCGATTTCTTCATCAACAGGTTCGCGGTAAGCCACCTGCTTGAAGGTATTCATCATTCTGTAAAGGTCTTTTTTGAATACGGACTTCGGAATCATCGGATATACTTTGCCTGTTTTCTTGCAGGTATTCTCAATGATTGTTTTGAAATCTTCCTCGTTTATTTCACGGCCGTCATACTGATTGGTTTCTTCGATAAACTCTGTTAAAAGAATGCTCCATGCTGTGTTAACGGGAATGATGTCCTGTCCGTTTATAATGGCAATACTCGGGCCGATATAATCATCCTCTATTGCCGGCGGAATCAAGTGAATACGAACAACGCCCGGTCCTTCGGGATTTAGCGTTGTATGATGTACTTCATTAAAATGATTGCGCGCATATTCAAGTTCTCTTATTTTACTTTTCATGCTGTCCCCTTAAAATACTTTATTAACAGTTCCAAACAAAATGATTTTACCATATTTTAATATCAAAAAGCACCCTATTTGTGATTTTTATGATAATATTGAAGAGGTGATTTTTTTATGAAAATCATGGGGACAATATTTTGGGAATGGCAAATGACTGAAAAACACTTTACTATCACATCTTTTATTTCAAAAACGGTTCTTTCACTCATCTTAATGCTGGCAATAGCGTTTTTTTTGCCGATGCATATTCATGCCAAAGACTTAGACGAAATTCTTTCTTATACCATCTGGGTGAATGTCAACGATGATGCCACTCTGAATATGCATTATCATATCGTATGGAAGGTGCTTGATTCCACAACCGACGGGCCTCTTACATGGGTAAAGATCGGAATTCCCAACTCTCACTGCAGTAATATTAAAGCCGAATCCAAATGCATTAAAAAAATAGCATACTCAGGTGTCGGCGGTTCCTATATACGTATCGATCTGGACAGAGAATACAAGGCCGGGGAAACTGTCGATATAAGTTTTTCTTTTACCCAGGATTATATGTATCAGATGAACATGGAGACCGAAGGGGAAACGGTATACCGCTTTACTCCGGGCTGGTTTGATGAAATCGATGTCGACATGCTGAGTATTTACTGGAACAGTAAAAAAGTTTTGCGTGCCACTTCGGGATATGATAACGATACATATTTAGGTTACTTTATCTGGAGAGCTCCTCTTAAAAAGAAAGATAAGGTCACTATCGATGTCGTCTATCCCAATGATGCTTTCGGATTTGATACAAGCAAAGAGATTAAGCAGAGTAAATATCGCGAATGGATAGGTCCCTTATTTGTTTTTGGTGCTATAGCCTCTGTCTTCATAATCCTGATAGGTATCGATTATCTTAAAAACTATATCGGCTGGAGAAAAAGTTCGGGCTTTAGCGGAACCAGAAAGAAAATCACCCGCACCATCATCGAATACTTTGAAAAATGTCCAAACTGTGGTGCTTTATGCGCTGAAGGCAAGAAAACCTGTCAGTACTGCTCTACTAATTTAATTAAAAAGAAAACCAAAATAGTAGAAACGCGTATTCCGAAAAAATATAAAGATTATAAAGACGAGATTATAAAACGAAAAAGAGCGGGAGCATATCCTCTTTCTTCTTCGCCCAACACCTATATATATGTAACAAGCGAAACCGTACCGCACCGTACATCGTTCTCGTCATATTATATGTCCAATTCAGGCTCCAGAGGCGGCGGACGAAATCACAGTCATTCTTCCTCGTGTGCATGTGCCTGCGCCTGTGCGTGCGCCTGTGCCTGTGCCGGTGGCGGAAGAGCAGGATGTACGGCCAAGGATTTTTACAGAACCAACGTGAGACTAAAATATTTTAAAAATAAATAATTTTAGAAAGGAAGATTTTATATGAAAATTGGTTGCGTGAAAGAAATCAAAAACAATGAGTTCAGAGTGGGATTAACGCCGGACAATGTTAAAGCATACATTGCTGCCGGACATCATGTTTACATGGAAAAGGGAGCCGGAATCGGTTCGGGCTTTTCAGACAACGAGTATGTTGATGCAGGCGCTTCTTTAATCGACAATGCCGCTGACGTATGGAACCTCGTAGACATGATGATAAAGGTAAAAGAGCCTCTTCCCGAAGAATATCCTTTATTCCGCGAAGGCCTTATCCTTTACACTTATCTCCACCTGGCAGCAGACAAGGAACAGGCTGATGCGCTTCTTACCGGCAAAGTTAAAGCCGTTGCATACGAAACCATTCAGGAAACCGACAGATCACTTCCCTGCCTTGCTCCCATGTCACAGATTGCAGGACGTCTGTCAATTCAGGAAGGTGCCAAGTATCTTGAGAAGAGATTCGGCGGAGAAGGAATTCTCCTTGCAGGTGTTCCCGGAACTCCCAAGGCTAACGTAGTTATCCTCGGCGGCGGTACCGTTGGTATGAACGCATGCAAAATCGCCGTAGGTATGGGCGCTAATGTAACAATCCTTGATGTAAATCTTAAAAGACTCGAAGAGCTCGACAACATGTTTGGAGCACATATCCAGACACTCGTTTCCAACGATTCTAATGTTGAACGCGTCGTAAAAGATGCAGACCTTGTTATCGGATCCGTTCTTATTCCCGGCGGTTCAACACCCAAACTCTTCAAGAAGAAATATCTTCCCGAGATGAAAGACGGTGCGGTATTCGTAGACGTTGCCATCGACCAGGGCGGATGCGGTGAATCCTCACATGTTACCACACATGACAATCCCGTATACATCGAAGAAGGTGTAGTTCACTACTGTGTAGGAAATATGCCGGGCGCAGTTCCCAGAACAAGTACCATCGCACTCACCAACGCAACTCTTCGCTACGGCCTTCAGATTGCAGCCGCAGGTCTTGAAGAAGCTTGCAAGAAGAGCGCAGTAATCGAATCCGGCGTTAACTGCTATGCAGGAAAGGTTACCAATGCCAATGTGGCTAAAGCTTTAGGATATGAATATACAGAATTAAATTCTCTGATTTAATTACTATATAGATTCTAAAACAGACGTAGGATAATCCTACGTCTGTTTTTTTCTCTTTTTTCTATGCCTCTATAACGATACGACGACAAGGGTGAAAAAATACCGGGTGCTTAATCGCACCCGGCAAAAATTGTTTAATAATAAAACCATGCTACTACTCTGTAACAATAATTTACACTAATATTATTTCCAACATAAGCCTGCCAACTATTTGAAAATCCCAGGTCATCTGTTTTCTTTACAAGATTTTCCGAGTCAAAATCTTGAACCAATCCTGTTTTAACATCAAGAATTTTTGCTTTTAATATTTCTCTTTGAAATTTAGCATTTTTATATCCAATAATTACTTTAGGATTGTCGGGGTGAGTTATTGCCACTTCTCCATCATATTCAAATATATCTGATTCATACGAAGTATTTTCCGGCAAAAACCAAGATTTACGATAATTATTATATTCAAAAACAGAATAATCTAATATATCAGAGTATTTTTCGTACTCCTCATAAGTTAAAACCCTTACCGGAATATTAGGATAATTCATGAACCCTCCATTAGAAAGACCCTCCCAATCTTTTTTATTCCCTTTCTCAAACTCTGTATATACATCAAACCCATAAAACCATTCTTCATCAACAGGTATATCATATAATAAAAGTGCTTTTTCATCATCTTTCTCAAGAACTGTCCACGTGTCCCAGCAATTTATATATTCTGAATTATCTTTTTTTGCATTTGGATTTAAGATAATAAGATCGTAAAACCGTTCTAAATAAGAGAAATCATATAAATTTGTTTCATACGTTGAGGGAACCCAAAAGTTGTTTTTCATATAATAATCAATAAAAGACAATTCCTCATCGATGTATGGGTTATTATTTAAATTGATTATGTCTTCTTCTGAAAACCGAACATGATCACCAACAGAAGCATTCTTAATTCCATATTTTGATGATTCAAATGCATACTGAATAGCCTCATATCTCCATATTATATTTTTTATTATGCCTTTAATGCTATCCGTTTTGCCATTATTTCTTTTTGCTTCAAATTCCGAAAAGGCTTCCTCATATTTTTCAATAGAATCATATTTTGTATAATCTGGAAGATCTATTTCACTTAAATCTAAGTCCCATATATTCTGTACATCCTCTTTTAACGAATCAACCAATTCTGCATATAAATTATTATCTTCCAAATATAATCCATAATTCTTTTTAAAAAACACATATTTTGTACGGTCTATATTTTCAGGATGGATTTTAATTTGATTTCTTAAATACTCCACACCCTTCTTTATCTCTTCCGGATCTATATCTGAAGAATCTTTGTTTTTTGAATAGATGTCTTCTATTAAACCGCCATAAGCCTGATAAATTAATTCTTGTTCTTCCTCCGTAGTTTCTCCTAAAATATTTTCAGCGTTTTCTATATTTACAATTACTCCCTCATAATCACCGGAATTAAGATTTTTCTTTGCTTTTTCAACGAATATGGAACCTTTTATTTCTGTTCCTTTTTCTGATAATTGCCCCAATTCTTCCGCCTGATTGATATTATTTAATGCCTCATCCAGATTTCCTGCATTATATTGAATCTCTGCCTCGTTTTCCAATTTGGCAATTTTACTTTCACTTCCACCACATCCGACGATGAAAACACTTGTTGCCAAAACAAGCATAATACGATAAATCTTTTGTTTTCTTTTCATTCTGTAATCCCTCTTCTTATTTTAGTTTTTCTTTCTAAAAAAACCTCTCTTAATTAAATTTTAGTAAAGATGTTTACTAAATTCAATAGTAAATATTTTTACTATTTATACTTGAGTTATGGATTCCAAAGACTCTTTCAAATACATTAAAATAATGCGCGATCTTCGTGAGGATTCCGATCTCACGCAAGAGTTCGTTGCCAATTATCTTGGAACTTCCCAAACTATGTATGCACGCTATGAACGCGGTGCAAACGAAATCCCTGTCAGGCATATTATCAAATTGTGTGAACTCTATAATGTTTCCGCCGATTATCTGCTGGGCTTAAATAAATAGGTATTGTTTTATTGTTTCTTTAATGATAATATCTATACAATCCTTCTATGGAAGGATTGGGGATTTAATGAAGACATCTAAATTATTTGATTCTCCGTCCTGAAAATCATCTCTATGCGCTTTTTCTGCGTACATTTCAGTTATTTAATACATATCTGAGTTTTTATATCCTTTTTTAATTGTTTTTGAAACTTGTTTTTGAAAACATGATTATTTGTATTTTTGCAACTTATTGACACCCTACATTGTAGGGTATATATTATTAGAAAGGAATAAATATGATAAGAACTTTTATCGAAGTACCTTTATTTTCAAAACGCTGGAAAGAAATAGGCTTGAATGACGATGACCTTTTAGCATTACAAATAATTCTTTTAAAAGATCCTGAGTCCGGACCGGTAATGTCAGGAACAGGAGGAATAAGGAAAGTACGATTCCCTTTGGAGCACAGAGGTAAAAGTGGAAGTGTAAGAGTCTGTTATACAGATTTTGCCGAATACGAGGTCACTTATCTGATAACCGCTTTTACCAAAGATGAGCAAAGCAATCTTTCTTCCGAAGAAAAAAGAGTTTTGAAAAAATTGGTTAAATCTCTTAAAGAGGAAGCACAACGTAATCGGAGGTGATTTCTGTGAGTATATTATTTGACGATTTAAAAACCGGCTTGGAAGAAGCTATTGAGATAGAAAAGGGTAAAAAAACCGGTAAAAGAACCACTTTTATTTTTGAACCCGTAAAAAAATATACTAACACCGAAATTAAAGCAATACGAAACAAAGCCGGAATGACACAGGCGGCATTTGCTTCTTATCTGGGTGTTTCACAAAAAACCGTGGAAGCCTGGGAACTTGGCAGAACTCATCCAACAGGTCCGGCTTTCAGACTGATAAACATTGTGGACGAAGGAAAAGAAAAAGAATTGTCTTTTATAAAGATTATGCAAAATTAGTTTTCCAAATTCTAAATAACATACTTAAAAAACTCCCAGTCTGGACTGAAACCGGGAGTTTTTTACTGTTTCATTATTATGCTGTTTCGATGCTGTCGGCTTTCTTTAAGTTGTATTTCTCAACTGCTGCCTCTCTCATCTTGTATTTTAAGATCTTTCCTGCGGCGTTCATAGGGAAGCCGTCTACGATATCGACGTACTTGGGAACTTTATGTTTAGCCATGTGGTCGAATACGTACTTCTTAATCTCTTCTTCGGTAATTGTCTCGCCTTCCTTCGGAACAACTGCTGCAAGGATTTCCTCGCCAAGTGCTTCGTCAGGAACACCGATTACCTGAACATCTTTTACCTTGTCATATGTGTAGATGAATTCTTCGATTTCCTTAGGATAAATATTTTCACCGCCACGGATGATCATATCTTTCAGACGGCCTGTAATCTTAAAGTTGCCTTCGGGTGTTCTGCATGCAAGGTCTCCGGTATGAAGCCATCCGTCTTCATCGATTGCCTGTGCGGTTGCAAGAGGCATCTTATAGTAACCCTTCATGATGTTGTAACCACGTGCAACGAACTCGCCGTTTACACCGTCGGGACATTCTTCACCTGTTTCGGGATCGATGATCTTACATTCTACGCCGGGCAAAGGTCCGCCGACTGTGGTAACTCTGACTTCCAGAGGATCGTCGGTTGTGGACATCGTACATCCGGGTGATGCTTCGGTCTGACCGTAAACGATGGTGATTTCCGTCATATGCATCTTTTCAACAACGTCTCTCATAACTGCGATAGGGCAGGGGCTTCCGGCCATGATACCTGTTCTCATATGTGAAAAGTCGGTCTTCGGGAAGTCTTCATGCTCGAGCATTGCAATAAACATTGTAGGTACGCCGTGGAAACATGTAATCTTTTCCTGATTGATACATGCAAGCGCTGGCTTGGTTGAGAAGTAAGGAATAGGTGATAATGTTACACCGTGGGTCATGGATGCGGTCATCGCAAGTACCATACCAAAGCAATGGAACATGGGCACCTGAATCATCATTCTGTCGGCTGTGGATAAGTCCATTCTGTCGCCGATGCATTTACCGTTATTAACTACATTGTAGTGAGTAAGCATAACTCCCTTGGGGAAGCCTGTTGTACCTGATGTATACTGCATGTTGCAGACATCATGCTTGTCAACCAGAGATGAACGTCTGTAAACTTCCTCGATGGGAACATTCTTTCCGAGCTCCAATGCTTCTTCCCATGTAAGACAGCCGGGCTGTCTGCTCGTTACGTTGATTACGTGACGAAGGAAAGGAAGGCGTTTGCAGTGAAGTGCTTTGCCGGGAACATTGTCTTTTAATTCGGGACAAAGTTCCTGGATAATCTCTGCATAATTTGAATCTCTGAAACCGTCAATCATAACAAGGGTATGGGTATCGGAGTTTCGTAAAAGATACTCAGCCTCATGAATCTTGTATGCTGTATTCATGGTAACCAAGACTGCGCCGATACGGCAGCATGCCCAGAAGGATAAGTACCACTGGGGAATGTTGGTTGCCCAGATTGCAACATGTGAACCCTGCTTTACGCCGAGTGCGATAAGTGTCTTGGCGAATTCATCCACATCATCCCTGAATTCGGAATATGTTCTTGTGTAATCAAGTGTAGTATATCTGAAAGCGTACTGATCGGGGAATTCTTCTACCATACGGTCAAGTACCTGAGGGAATGTCTTGTCGATAATCTCTTCTTTTTTCCAGATAAACTTACCTGTACCGGCCTTGTTGGAATAAAGTGTCTGACCAACCACTTTTGCTTCCTGCTCATACTGAGACATGAAGTTGATAAAGTGAGGGAATACGATTCCGGGGTCGGATAATTCTTCAAGCCACGCGGGAATCCACTCAAATGAAATGTATTTATCATAGTTGATTGAACGAAGAGCTCCCATCAAATCGTCAATGGGAAGTGTTCCTTCGCCCATCAGTCTGTATTCAATTTTTCCGTCAACAACTTCGGAATCTTTGATATGTACGTGAAGTACATATGCACCCAAATTCTGAATTGACTGTTCTGCAGTTTCGTTTCCGTATCTTACGGTATGATGAATATCCCATGCTGCAGCAACATTGTCTCTTGCGAAAACGTTTAATACGTTACGAAGTCTCTCTGTATTTGCATAAGGTCCTACGGTTTCTATCAAAAGAGAAACACCGTTATTGTCTGCTTCTCTGTAGGTAGCTTTGATACATTCGATAACGGGATCGTCAGATGTATTGGTATCGTCGTTGCTCTTTCCTGCGCGAAGTCTGATTGCAGGGCATTTTAAAATCTTTGCAACTCTGATATATTCCCTGATGTCTTCGATGTTTTCCTGTACTTTGTCAGGGTCTGCTATATTGCAGACAGCATCGATTACGGGAATCTCAAGACCCATCTGAGCTATTTTTCTGGCCGTCTCAACAATGTTCTCATTATTAAAAGGTCTGTTCTTGCCTGAAAAAACTTCTCTTTTAATATCGTGAATTTCGATACCCGAGAACTGGAGATCCTTGGCTGTTACATAAAAATCCGACCAGTCAAAATCATCCCATCCGTTAGTAGAAAACGCTAATCTCATTTGTAAAATCCTCTCTGTTAATCAATCCTAAAATATATTAGTCAGGTTTTCTCTCCTGCTTTTCTTCATATACTATTTTGTTAATTGCATTAAGGTAAGCTCTGATGCTGGCTCCGATAATGTCTGTGGAAATACCGTTGCCTGAATAAAGCTTTCCGTTGGAACGAAGTTTTACGAGTGCGTTTCCGACTGCCTCGCTTCCTTCGGTTACCGACTGAATCTGGAAATCATCTAGTTCGTAGTGATGTCCTATTATCATTTCAACTGCAAGGAATGCAGCAGCGATGGGACCGTCACCCGAGCTTAAGCCCTTAAGCTCATTGCCTTCTTTTTCAAGAGTAATGCAGGCGGTGGGTGTAATGATGTTTCCGGAATTTATTACAAAATCTACAAGCTGATAGGTTGCGGGAACCTGAAGTGATGCGGTTGCAATAATTGCTTCCATTTCTTTGGTTCCGATTTTCTTTTTCTCGGAAACTCTTCTGAATTCCTTGTAAACCTTTGCATTGTCGTCATCGGTTAAATCATAACCGAGTTTCTTGACTGCTTTGATAACCTTTGAAATATCTGCAGTCTCGTCGAGATTTAATTCTTCGCTCTTTTCTTTTTCCTCTTCTTCAAAGGTAATCTTGATACCCTGATTCTCACCTTCAATCCATGTCATCTGACGAAGGGTCTTGTTAAATTCTGCTCTCGGAATATCGATTGAAACTTCTATTGCCTCGCCTTTTTCGGAGATAAGATTTACGAAATGTCCAATCTTGGGAGATGCTTTGCCGACTAATGTCGTTTTAACCTGTGTTGCGCCTGCCTTGATTGCTGCTACGGAGTTTGCGTTTCCGAGTCTGATTTCGTCGGAGCAGTTAACGGAAATAGTTACGTTTTCGATTCCGCGAACATTTTCTTTTATGTACTTAATAAATTCGGAAGTTTCTTCGGGAAGCCAGGTTCCTGCCGTATCACAGAAATCAAGTATGGTTGCGCCCGATGCAACTACGCCCTGGGATAACTTTGCGACAAATTCTTTTTCGCTTCTGGAAGTATCGATAAAGGATACTTCGATTTCGTTTACAAGAGTTTTTGCGTAAGCAACCATTTCGGGAACTTTCTCAAGAACTGCCTTGGGTTTTGCTTTTAAAATATATTCCATCTGAACGGGAGATGTGGGAACAAGAATTCTTAATCTCGCATTCTTTGAATTCTTAATTGCATCAGCTGCGGCATCTATCTCGGCTTTGTCGGGTGCTGCTGCCACCGAAATTGTGCTTTCTTTTATCATTGTTGCCAATGACTTAACAAGCAGTGCATCGGTCTTTTCGACAGCCTTGGGCATCTCGATGACATTAACTTTGATTTTTTCGAGTCTTTTCGCAACTTCCATCTTTTCCTTGAAGCTCATGGAAAATGCATTGTTTATGCAACTCTGTGCGATTGTTGAGTCGGCAATGAAAATCTTGTTCATTTCTTTTCCCTTTCTCTTTCTTACTATATAAATATGTCTGATACGGATTACTTCGCATCTTCGATGCTTTCGTAATCATACAAAAAAAGTCCCTAAGATTAATTTTCTAATCTCAGGGACGAAATTTCTTCCGCGGTACCACCCATTTTACTTAAATAAGTCACTCAGTAAGATACTATCATATCTTTAGCTTTGATAACGGTGCTTGCCGGAACTCTTTACTGTTACTTTCGAGAGCTCTGCTCGGGAGTGAGACTGCACTTCGTTCTTTCGTACCGATTCACAGCAACCACCGGCTCTCTGAAACTTCCAAACGACGCATAATTCCTTCATCGCATTTTTTCGTATGTGAAATCATAATAATTATTTTTTCGGGCAATGTCAAGAATTTTTTTACAATTATGTTAATCGGATTTACTTCGTCTGCTTCGCCATCCATTCCCAGATGGATACGCCGTTTTCAACACATTCGTTATTGAAGAAATAAATCCATGAAAAATGTCCAAAGTACTGGAAGGGTTTTCCGTCTTTTTCAAACTGTCCCGAAGTATCGTGAACATCCTCAAATTCACTGACAATAATATTACCTGCGCCGATTTTGTCGAACATTTTTAAGAGCGGCTTTTCGTATTTTGCGGGAATAACCGTAAAATCATTCTTCGCGTAAACAAACCATATTGGCATATCTTTTAGGGGAAGAAGTCGGTCTTTCTTTAATTTCTTCGGAAGAAAAGCTTCGCAGATAGGGTAAGCTGCAGCAAAGTAATCGGGATAATTTAATATAAGGTCCATTGTCATAAAACCGCCGTTTGAGCAGCCGCCGACAATGATTCGATTTTTGTCGACATAGTTTTCATCCGCAAATTTATCGATTAACTCTTTTAAGTCTTTTAAATAAATCGAATCGTCGCCCTTGTTTTTCTGCCAGGAGGCTATGTCTTCCTTACACTGAAGCCAGAAGGTCGGAGTCTGAGGCGTCAGCACGTATGCGCCGTCCATGATTTTCTGGAACTCATCTCCAAAAAGCGGTACAACCTTATTTCCGTATAGTGTAATCACGGGATCGGTTCCGCCTTCGCCCATACCGTGAAGCCATATTACAAGCGGGCGCTTGTTTTCTTCGGAAGCGTTTTCAGGTTTGTAGGAAGCATACGTTAAGGTATGACCTTCCGAACCCGTGAACTTTCCTGTTAAATCAACGTCTTTAATCTCAGGAAAGACAAACTTTTCATTATTTAAATTGGTCTGCTGTCCGTAAATGGTTCTTACAACCATCTCATAATCAAACCATTTGTTAAAACCGGTCGGAAAATCATAATACATCGGTGAACCTTCGTCCGGTCCGAATGCCAATTCGATAGAAAGATAGTCACCCTTATCCTCGATGCGGTTTCCGAATTCGTCCGAATAGTATACGTCGGTTATTTTTCTTTCCGTATTCGTGGTGCCAAGGGCGTTCGTTCTTTTTTCCTTAACACAGAACAGGTTCGTATCAAAGTTTCGGGTTTTGTCAAAATCTATGCCGAGCTTAATAACGACCTTTGTTACCGCCGGCCCCCAGTCAAATCCTTTTACGATGATTATTCCGTTTGAATCCATTTTTTCTCCCCCGGGTTACATTATTTAAAATGAAATCTTTAAAGTTTCTCCGTCCATATCCACATTGAAGCCTTTGGATTTTACAATCTTAGCTTTTAAGCCGGCGGAAAGTCCGACCTCTTCGCCATCGTGGAACGATACGTTCTGATTGATGCAGTAATCTATGATATAAAGCATCATGGAATGAATTTCCGAAGGCTGTCTGCCCTGAACATTTACCATTTCGAGCTCATCAAACCCGAAGCACTTCATTCCGTCACTCCAGCAGGAAACTCCGTTTTCTTCCCTTCCTATTCCGCACCATACCAGAACAAGCAGAGGAAGTTTGTTTTCTTTTATGATATCTGTCATGGCAACAACCATCTTTGGTTCGAAAACAACACCGTTCATATATACTCCGATATTGTTATCCATTTTGCAGAGTGATACCAGGGCTTTTGCGAAAAACATCGCCTTATCTCTGATTTCGCCGATGCCCATAACAGTTACAACTTCATGTGCTTTGTGGGTCTTGGTCGTTTCAACGGCTTCCTTCCAGAAAAAGTTAAACTGTGCATTTTCTTCTGCTTCTCCGTTGGGAACTCTGAAATCCATGTAACCAAAGACAAGATTTAACCCCTGTTCGTTTGAATAAATGCATGCAGCTGTTCCGCCCTCTGCGTCTTCGGGATTGGTATCGCAGTTCAATAATTTCTCGCCCCAGTCTTCCTCGTATTTTTTTAAGAAAAGCTCCGGCTCGAATTTCTGCTCGGCTTTTAAAACAAAGCCACAGAAAGCTTTTGCATTCTCGGCACGCTTTTTGCTTTCTTCCGCATTAAGTGCAACATTCTTCCAGTACTGCTTAAGATAATTGATCAAAGCCTGCGCCTGCTCGATGTCTCTCTTTTCATCGTACTTTTCTTCTTCACTGAAAATTCCCGAATCACTGTGAATGGCCAAAAGCCAGGGTGAGAGTGCTCCGGTCTTAAATTTGAATATCAGACAGTGGATTCCTTCGGGATCCGTAAATTCCTTTGCAAACTCAATCTTAAAAGGTGCTTTTCCGAGCTCGTTCGGATGCTTTAACCAGTCAATGACCTCGTCTCTTTCTTTTTCGTAACTCATTCTTTTACCCCCTCTTACTTTTTATTCTTTTATGAACTCCTCTTTGGTGAGTTCAAGTTCAACGATTCGCTGTGTCTCGCCCATGATTTCCTCAAAGGAATCCTCAAGTTCCGTGGACGGGCGAAAGCCTGCAGACAGATAACAGTGGTATGCGCATGCGTTATTTTCGAAAACTCCGATTGTAACTTTGTCTACTTCCAAAATATTGAAGGCATAGTCAAGACCCAGACGGAGCATTTCTTTGCCGTAGCCCTTTCCGCGCTTCGCATCATCTACGATGACCCATCCGAATCTTAAGATTTTGTTGTTTCCTTTTATGTACCTCATGATAAAATGACCGACTGCTCCGTCTTCGTCAAATGCCGTCATCGGATAGAAGTTGTCGGGCTCTGCGCAGTCACCGTTATTATCAAAATATTTTGTATTCATTATTTCTTCCGTTATGGGAAACGAACCGAAATGCTCGCCTCCCCATAAAAGAAACGTCTTTTCATTCTTGCACCATGTGATGATTTTTGCGGCATCACATTTTTTATAAGGCCTTAATCTGAGCATATCTTTCTCCTATTTTACGAGAATTTCGTATTTTTCCGTATGGCGGTATTTGCCGCCCATGATATCAACTTCTCTGTGTCTTCTGAGTTTATCCATATCGATGGTTGCCACATAAACCCCTTCGTCGCCGGGTGCTTCGAAAACGCACATGTCTCTAACCCCGGGCTCTTCGCGAAGCCAGGGTACTCCGTCAAAAACGGAAGAGTGTCCGTTACAGTCGGGCTGACCTTTAGCGTAATTGCATGTTGCCACTGCAACCATGTTTTCATAAGCTCTGGTCCTGAGCGCCGAAAGACGGTTAATCTCCATAGGACATGCATTGGGTGCAAGGATTACTTCCACTCCTTTAAGCATCAGTATTCTTGCGCTTTCCGGAAATTCTCTGTCGAAACAAATCATCGAGCCGACTTTTACGGTTCCGTGACCGGTATCAAGGTCTGCCACGTAAAAATCTTCGCCTTCGGATAAAACTCCTTCGAACGAAAATGCGCAGGTGTGTACCTTTGCGTAGTGATAAACTTCGTTTCCGTTTCGGTCAAATAAAATAACCGAGTTTAAAGGTTTCGGATCATGCTTTTCAAGAAGAGTGATTCCGATAGCCATTTTAAGTTCTGCTGCAAGTTCTTTGAATGCTAAAACAAATTCGCCGTCTGCAGGAATTGTGAGTTTATCCAGTTCTTCTTTCTCTTGCGGAAGTTTGTATCCGTCGCTCCACATTTCGGGGAAAAGTGCTACATCCGCGCCCATTTCCTTAGCTTTTCTGCAGGCCTCAAGCCCCTTTATTAAATTCTTTTCTGTTGTATCTTCAGGAAGTAACTGAAGAAGTGCTATTTTAAATTCCATTTTTTCCTCTTTCTATAATCCAAGGACGTGCTTTTCCATGCTGTCGCGCAGAACGTTTGAGCCGTCCTCAATGTCTGCAAGATATGTTATTATGAGCTTTCGCTCAGGTAAAATATAACATTTCTGTTTAAATTTGCCGTTCATGCTGTATCCCTCACGGTATTTCCAGAAATAATATCCGTAACCGCCCTCTAAGTTCATCTGCAAGATTGAAGTTGCTTTATTTAAGTATTCTTCGGAAACAATCCGCTTACCGTTATAGACGCCTTTGTTATAAAGAAGCAGTCCGACCTTACTTAAATCGTTTACCGACATTTCCATACCCGAGGCACCATAAAAGTAGCCCTTCGAGCATCTGCTGCAAGTGGCGTCCGTAATATCAAGCGGTTTTAAAATATTCTTTTGGATAAATTCCCATGCGTCTTCTCCGAGTGCTTCGGTTAATGCCACTCCGACAATATATGAACAGATATTGCTGTAATTAAACGAAACCTCGTCGGGATTAAAATCTTCGTTTGCGAGTGAGAAATCCATATAATTATCGTCGGGCGCTCTGAAAGGAAATCCCGGAACGGACATGGTCATCAGTCTGTGCAAAGACAGCTTTTCCCATTTTTCCTTTTGTTCCTTTGAAAGATTTGCCTTATATTTTTCAGGGATATAATAAAGACTGTCTTTACTCAAATCTATTTTGTTCTGGTCAAGCGCAATACCGACCGCGATTGAAAGAATACTCTTGGTGCATGAGTATAGCGGATAAACATTATCCTTTGTATCGCCGAATGAATATGCTAATTCTCCGTCCTCATAAATTTCGACGCCGAAAACTTTCCAGTGATTCTTAAGAATATCCTTCTTAAAATCCTCGTATCCTAAAAATCTGATTTTCGCCGAAACCTCGGGATCGTCTTTATATTTTTCCTTAACTTCTTTAAGAACTTCTTTGTTCTCTTCCAAAAGATTGTAAAGTCCGTCCTCTGATAAAACTCCACGCTTTAAATCTGCCGGAAGCTTGCCCTGCTCGTCCAGCGCAAAATCGTTTTTCCATCTTTCGTCGCCGTAGTACTGCTCGAGTTTTTCAATCTCGGACTGGAAATTTAAGAATGCCAGAGGATTTTCATCTGCTTCTTTTATGAGCTTTAAGCCTCTGTCATAAAGCTCTTCCATATATTCAATCCTGCTTACCGGATCCTGCGGTCTTTTCTCTTTAATGTTTTTCATTTAAGCCTCTTTTTCTCCTGTCATTTTTTGCCACTTTGCTTTGGGCGATGCTTTTTCGCGGCATTCTTCGATACTGTCGAATTCATACCTCTCAATTATGCGGTCCGTAAACTGCACTTTTAAAAGTTCGTATCTGCCGTCTTTTGAAATGATAATATAACGGTTAATGTAGTTCACCATATAGCCGTTAGAATCTTCAAACGGTGTATGGATTTCCTCGTAACTTTTATGATATCTCGTAAAATCAGCAACCGGAAATCCGTCGTATTCCTCTGAGGGCTCCCATTTTTTGATTTTGCTTTCGGCTATTATCGATCCCGGAATCACTACAAAGATTAAATAAATCAAATACGGATCCAGTAATCCTAAAACCGCCAGCCATTTAACCGACGAAGTCAGAAATCCGATTATTACAAGAATTCCGCCCACCGCGGGAAGACCCGAGACATAGTGACCGGATTTTTTACTGACAATTATCGCGCCGATTGTAACGCCCCATGAAAGAAGCGCAAATACGAGCAGAATGTCGCATATTATATTTTCCTTTATGAACTGTATTATCACCATATTACAAAAATGCCTCTCCCTGTTAAGGAGAGGCTAATTATTTAATCATCGTCATCGTTATCATCATTGTAATTGGTAACGATAATTTTATCTCTCTCAGGTTCGTTTTCAAAAGCAAGGGCACTGATTAAAGCTGCCAGTGCGCCATGCGCTTTCTTCGAGCCGTCTATTGTTCCGAAAGATGTATCATAAGAACTGTTAAGACGAACGTCTACAAAATCGGACTCCATATCAAAGGCGAGTTTGCGAAGATTGGAATACTCTATCACACGGGGCTTTCGGCCCGAGAAAACAATCTTTTTGTCGGTTACTACAAATCCGTGTTTTCCGCATGAGAAAATTCCGTTATTGACATAAAAGATAACATTGTCATCGGGATTAATCTGCCCCTTAATTGACTTGCTGTTTAAGAAGGCTGTTAATTTTTCCTCTTTATGCTCCTTGCAGTATATTCCGCATTCGTCAATCAGTTCTCTCTTGATGAATTTTATGATTGCCTCGCTGCTTCCGAGTTCGTTGGTGCAGTATGCAAATGTTCTCATTGCATCCTTGGTATCGTGTCCGGTCAGAAGTTTTTTGAATTTGGTTCTGTAGTCAAACCATTCGAATTTGGTAAATCCGTCTTCGGTTTCCATCTTCTGCTTGGGAAGAGCTTCTTCCTTTACTTCCTCTTCCTTAACTTCAACTTCTTCCGGTTCTGAATCCTCGGTCTCAAATTCGGTACCGCAGAACATACAGCGAAGCACGTTTGCATCGTCCGTTTTTTCCAGCTTTCCCTGGCAGTTTGGACATTTGTACATCTCTACTATTTTTTTCATTTTTTGTAACCCCTCTTACTTAATTCAAGTCAAAAAATATTCAGCTATCCGATAAATATTTTACCTTAATAAAGTGTGAAAATCAACAAATTAAAAAGTGCAGCCATAACAGACTGCACTTATATTTTAAGCCTTCGCGGGGACTTTTTTACCGGATAAAAGTTTTAGGCAAATCGCTGCTAAAACAATCAACACAAGCAATTGCCAGACACCGCTGTAATATTTCGTAACCCAGGTTGTTGCCAGATCGGTATTGATGTATCCGTTTAAGATGCTTGGTCCCGAATTTAAAACCGCGTGCATTATTGCCGCAGGCCAGACGGAACCGCTTTTTACGGTAATAAATGTCAGCATTATTCCGATCAAAGTACAGAAGAGACACATTCTTGCAATTCCGACATAAGGAAATCCGGGATAGTCCGTTCCGAAATTATGACCTGTGCAGGTTAAGGGCGCATGCCATAATCCCCAGATTATACCGCCGATTATTACGGCTAAGATTCTGCCGCGAAAAGCGCCTTTGCCTTCACCTTCGGCACCAAAAAGTTTTAAAAGCTTTGGCATCATATAGCCTCTCCAGCCTGCTTCCTCTCCGAATGCCGCGAAAGAAGCAAACACTCCGGAGATTATCGCTGCGAGCGGATATATATAGAGAATTCTTTTATCAATTTCCAGTTTCAGATAATACTCGGGGTCATACAGTTCCCTGAAGAAAAGAATCGTCAAAACATTACCGAGTTCTATATAAATCCAGGGAAGTATGATTGCCAGTACAAAGAAGATCCATTTTTTATCTTTTAGGGAAATCCCAAACATCATGGAATCTTTTCCGTATAATTTAAAACCTTCTTTGGTAACAAGTCTCGTTAAAATATGCGCTAGTAAAGGTGCCAGCATTCCAAGTGCGATGAAACTTTCCTTCGCACTCGACATTTCCTGCCAGGTTTCAAATTTCATATTGGTTATAAAAAACCACGCATATGCTAAGCCGAATGAAAAGGCAAGGTATATAAGAAGTCTTTTTAATTCAAGTTTTTTATTCATCCATACCCTCCTTTCTTTCGTAAAAGAAAACCGTGATTCTGTATGAAAGATAAAAAAGTAAAAGCGATATTACAGGTGATAAAATCGAGACTACGGTTAATTCAAACGCATGCTTGTCGGCCCATTCAATCAGCTTCAAAAAATCCCATTTATCCAGTATTTCCAGGTCTCCGAAAAGGAAAAACGCCACAACTGCAAATCCTACCATTAACCAGAATATTGTCTGAAAAGTCCTGGCTTTTACATTTCCAAAAAGAAGATTAAACGGTATGTCCACCATATGCATTATTAATACCAGACACATACTCGGAACTGCGATTGCCATACACAGATTCGCCGAATTAACCAGCCTTTCCACATCGCTCATAAAAGCATTGTTAATAACTAAAAGAATGTAATACAGCGATAAGAATACATATGTCAGAATTCCTACAAAAATATACTTTGATGCCACATATTTTTTCTTATCAAGCGGCAGTGCAAGCATATATGAACGAACCTTGTTCTTCTCATCATAAACAACTGTTTTGTTAAAACAAAAACTGACCAGCATTATAAAAACATATAAGACAGACGGAAGAATTGTTAAAAATATTACATCCAGCATATTAACCATTTCTCCTGCCTCGGTGACCGCCATAAAATTTTCGTTAATATAATTCCCCGAAAAGATCACACGGAAAACTAAAAAGAGAATAACCAGAACTATAAACGTTATCGATAATGCTTTGCCCTTGATCGAGACAAAATCTTTGTATAAGAGTCCACCCATCAGATAACACCTCTCTTTCTTTCTGCTATGTATAACGAGAGGCCATAGGAAATTGCGCTTACCAGAACAGCTGCGATCAAAACAACCCATGCTTTGGTCTTAATATAATCAAGCCATCCCCAAACGTTTAACTCTATTTCTTTTTCAAGGACTGCAACTTTCCAGACTACTATCAGTTTCTTTAAATTAAGAAGGACCACCGCCAAAACCGTCACAAGTATGGCAAATACCTGGCAATACTGATCCTTACCGTATCCTAACAGTATATTGAAAAAGACAACAAGTGCTCCGTAAATGCTAAGAAACGATGCAAAGAATACAACCGTTCCCATTAATTCGCCAAAAGTCATCATATCGGTAAGCGAAGAAATCATAATCGCCAAAACCGTATCAACAACAATTCCGATACCAAAAAGCGCATAAATGGTCAGGAATCTTGCAAGAAGTCTCTTGGGAACAGACAACGGAATCGAACTCGAAATCCTGTTAAATCCTGCCTCTCCGTCCGCATTGAAAATAACGGTCATATCTAAAACGGCCGACAGCGGAATAATCATAAAAATTAAAAGCACAAAGGAACCTATGTTTTTCACATCAACTGCCGTTAAATCATTATCCAACAGCATATCCGCGCCGGCCTTGGCAATATTACCGAAGCGTGCGCTTAAAACATACATTAAAGCCAGAACAAATACGCCAAGCAGGACGAAAGAGAAGGTTCTTAGTTGTTTTTTTAGACACATTATGTCTTTTATAATCAAACCCTTCATAGATCTACCTCTTCTTGTTAACGTAGAAAATCATTATCTGCTCCAAAAGCGCAGGCTCAATTAACATATCCGGATAAAGTTTTGCTGCGGCATGTCTGTCGTTAACAAGTACTTCAGCACCAAAGCTGCTTTCTTCGAAGCTTACGATAAGAGACTCACTGATTTTGGAGAGTTCGTCTTTTTTACATTTAAGTATTCCGTGCTTTTCGAGTATTTCGTCTTTGTTGCCCGATAAAACAATTCGTCCGCCGTCGATAAATACGACTTCATCCGCTATTTTTTCAAGATCGCCCGTGATGTGAGATGATAAAAGAATCGTATGGTCTTCTTCTACGACAAACTCACGGAAAATATTAATCATTTCGTTTCTTACAATCGGATCGAGGCCGCTGGTCGGTTCATCCATGATAAGCATCTTTGCATGATGGGACAAAGCCACGGCAATCTGAAGCTTCATTCTCATACCTCTTGAAAATTTGCCGCAGGGCTTCTTTGAAGGAAGTGAGAATCTTTTAAGATAATCGAAGAAAACTTCCTCATCCCAGTTCTTGTAAATATTCTTCATCATAATGTTGATGTCTTTGCCCGTCATAAAATCATGAAAGCCCATTTCATCGAATACAACACCTACATCTTCTCTTAAGGAAGCGGATTTGCCGTCGACCGGCTGTCCGAATAAAAGAACCTCGCCCGCATCTTTTTTAATTACATCAAGTATCAGATTTATGGTTGTTGTCTTGCCTGCTCCGTTCTGACCGATGAATCCGCAGACAGAGCCTTCCGGTACGGCGAAGCTTATCTTATCAAGTTTAAAATCACCGTAATCTTTGACAACATCTTTTAGTTCTATTACATTTATAACTTCATCCATAATGTCATCCTTTCTGTTTCTCTTCGTAAATGATATCAAGCATTTCCTTCATTTCTTCAAGAGACACTTTGCCAAGAAGTGCCTTATCAACGGCCTTTTCCATATATTCTTCAATGGCAAAGCGCATTGACTCTTTCATAAGGTCGCTGCTTACACCTTTTACGAAGCTGCCCTTTCCGACAACGGATTCAATATATCCGTCGCGTTCGAGCTCTTCATAAGCACGTTTTGTTGTAATTACACTGATTTTTAATTCTTTTGCCAGAAATCTCATTGAAGGAAGAGCGTCCCCCGCCTTCAGGTCTCCTGTCATAATTAGGCCTTTGATTTGTTCTTCGATTTGCTCGTAAATAGGAACTCCCGAAGCGTTACTGATAATGATGTCCATATGGTTTTCCTTTTTTTTGCGCAAAGAAGAGAAAATGCGCACTTTTCTCTTCACAATAATTATTGTATATATTCAATATATACATTTTGATTTTAAATGTCAACACCAAAAATAAAAATGCACCCGTTTGATTTTTTTACGAGTGCATTTTCAAAACCTGATGAATTTTGAGCAGTATATATTAAGTAAGTTCCAGGTTTAGGGTTGTTTTAGTTATTAAAGTTTTTCTTGGAAGGATACTTAATTGTATCAATACCGTATCCGCCGTTCTTTTTGATAGTCATGTAATATGTCTGTCCGCCGTCGGCTATCTGGGTATAACAGAATCCTTCATTGTCGAAACTGTTGGTGATTTCGGTTTGCTGATTTTTGTAATAAACCCAGATTGTACCGTCATCCAGATACTCAACCGAGGGCATCATTATGTGTTCCATGATTTCCTCTTCGTTTACAGGTCTTTCATTACCGTTTATATCAATCGTGATGCCGCCACCGCCAATTTCTACAGGGACTCCGTCGGTGCCGGTATAAGAAATCTTGTACTCGCCCTGTGTTTCATCGATATCGAGAGTTGCAGTTGTCTGGTCGCCCTGTACCCAGAGCTGAATCTGTCTCTGGATGTTTCCTACGTTTGCCGCATAAGCCGTGGTTCCCAAACCTCCGACTGTAAATATGCCGATACATGCTGCTATAATTGCTCTGATTTTATTCTTTTTATTTATTTTTGCCATTATTTCTACCTCCGGTGAAAAATTTTCGGAGGTATGAAGTACCGAAAAAGCCTGTTTGTATTTTTCTTTATTCGTCATTTTCCCATCCCTCCTTTAATGTTTCCTTGAGAAGGTTTCTTCCACGCGATAATCTTACTTTCACATTGCTTTCGGAAGTTTTTAGAATCTCCGAAATCTCCTTAACGGTGTAATCCTCGAAATAGAATAGGTGAATGGCGATGCGATATTTTTCCGGAAGTTTCATTACTGTCTCAAAAAGATCCTTTGATTCTTCCGTTTCGAAAGCCAGTGTTTCCATTGTTTCATCCAGAGTGACTTTGTTTTTTCTCCAGAATGAATTGTTTATATTTTTTGCTTTATTGATTGCCACCCGTATAAGCCATGCTTTTACGTGTTCTTCCGTCTCAAATTCTTTGCGGTTCGAAAAGTATGAAACAAACGTGTCCTGAACTGCATCCTCTGCGTCATCGGGATTTTTGCAAACATTGAATGCCACGGCGTAGAGATTGTTCTTGTACTTTTCGACCAGTTCATTTAATGCAGGTCTCATGAGTTCTCCTGTGTAAGTTATTTTTTAAGGCCTTTCACACATAATACAAATGAACGAAACGAAAGGTTACAAAAAATATTTTTTACAGCCATTTTTTTAATTTAAATATAACCAGGCTTCCGACAACAATGAAAAGACTGACGATGATGACGATGGGATAACCGAGTTTTGAATTTAACTCAGGCATATATTTAAAGTTCATTCCGTACCAGCCGGCGATAACCGTAAGCGGAGTAAAAATTGTGGTAACGATGGTAAGCAGCGTCATGATTCGGTTCTGCTTTATATCAAGATGAGCCTTGTATATATCTCTGATCTGAAGAGCATGGTCGCTAACCGCCATTGTTTCGTCACGCATTCTTTCAATACGGCTCGTAAAAAGTTTAAAATATCTTAAGTTTTCGTGCGTAAAGAAATTGTTTTCGTTTTCTTCGAGTTCCTGCGAAAAATCGAGGAGCTGCTCATAATGAACTCTCAAATCTCTTATGTCGCTTCGAATGTCATTGGCTCTGTCGGACATTTCCTCGCCACAGTCTTTTGCTATAAGATCTTCCATTTCGGTAAGTTCTTTTTCGTATTTTTCGATAAGCTCTCTGTCATGTCTTACTATCTCTTCGAGAAAATCGTATATAAATCTCTCGAGGCTCGGGAATCTCCATTTTTTGGTTTTCTGTATTCTTTCTATAATACCGTTTACGTACTCGTGATCATCAATGAAAACAATACCCTTTTCGTCGAGGGCAAAAAGAAAATCATAATATTTCTCGAAATCGTCGCGATCCGGAATGCTGAAACAACCTGTCAGCGAATCGTAGTTGACAATTGCCTTGGTGGAATATATTTCATTGGGGTCGATATCAAGGTCGATGCCCATTTCGAAATCTTCCTTTGTATTTTTCCACTCCTCGAGCGTCATTACGGCCACAAACTGGCTCTTTCCTTTTCTGAATTCACTTTTCGTGGATTTTTCTAATTTTTCATTGATGAGATAGTACATGGTATTTCCTTTCTTATATAAATGCTTCTTTTATGAGCTCTTTTTCCATTATAATACAGCTCCTGCAATTTAAAAAATTTTTTTAAAAAGATATTGACAGCAAAAAACAAAGCTTGTATAGTTTGTATTACAACAACTAATACAAAAACGTTCGGTAGGTGTTATTCACCACAGGAGGAAATGTATGAATAAAAAACAGATTGTAAAATTCTTAATATTCGTATTTGTAAGCGCATACGCAATTCAAATCGCTGCCTCTATCCTGGCAATCAAGAATCCCGGCGGTATGGGACAGATACTTTTTACAATATTACTCATGATATTAATGTTTACGCCGTTTTTCGGAGCTCTTTTTGCAAAAGGAAATTTTAAAGGCATCAATTTCATTCCCAGATTTAAAAAGGTTGCATGGCTGATTCCGCTTTGCTGGTTCGGACCCGCAATTATTTCTGCACTCGGCGGAGCACTCTTTTTCCTTATCTTCCCCGATATGTTTGATTTGACAGGCTCCTATATTGCGAGTACACTTCCCGAGGGACTGGATCTTGAACAGCAGCTTAAGAGTGTGGGCATATCATTAAATCTTTTAACATTTATTCAAATAATTCAGGCCATATCTTATGCACCTTTAATTAATATGTTCCTTGCACTCGGCGAAGAGGTAGGCTGGAGAGGATTCCTTTATCCCGAACTTAACAAGAGCATGGGCAAGGTTCCGACATGGATTGTCGGCGGATTAATCTGGGGCGCTTTCCACTTCCCTTTAATAATCCTTGTAGGCTACGAATACGGTACCGAATACTTCGGACATCCCTATATCGGACTTATCGTATTTTCAGTCTTTACCATTGCACTCGGTTTGATTGAAGAAGTAGTTTATGATAAATCAAAATGTATCTGGTATCCGTCTCTTTTACACGGAGCTGTAAACGCCGGAACAATTGCAGTATTATTCACAAATGTCAACAATGTTGAGCGTTTCGGAAAACTTCAGATACTTGGACCGTTCTATAACGGAGCCATCGGCGGAATACCTTTACTTATCCTTTCCATAATCATCGCTGTCATCGTTCTTACGAAAAAAGGTACAAAGAGCGAAGAAGTTACTGAGGCATAAAATATATTAATCATAAAAGAAACGAGAAATCGAAATGATTATTAGAATTAACGAATATTCGGACATTCCGATATATATGCAAATCAGAAATCAAATAGTAATGGGTATCTCCTCGGGCGAACTTTCGGCCGGGGAACAGCTGCCTACGGTCAGGGCACTGTCGATGGAAATCGGTATCAACACGATGACCGTCAGCAAAGCCTATCAGATTTTAAAATCTGAGGGCTATATTCTGACTGACAGAAAAAACGGCGCCAGAGTCCGTATGGAGATAAACCAGTCAAAGTCCTTAAGCAATGAAAATGCTGACGAATTAAAGCGAATAATTTCGGAAGCGAAAATTTCCGGTATTGCTAAAGAAGATTTTGACAAACTGATTGATGAAATGTGGGGTAAATGATATGAATGATTTTTTACTTGGATTAATAATGTTTATATGCCTTGTTCCTTCGGTTATTCTGCTTTATGTAATGATGTATCCGAAGAACTGGCAGAAAAAGCAGCGAATCTTCGGAGTTAACAACAGACCTGAATTTAAAATTGATAAAAGCGCAAAATTTATAGATATTATTGTAAACACTCATAAAAAACAGGGCACAGCCATTTTAATCGGAATCCTTGTGATTTCAACGCTGCTTCTCTTTGTGCCGGGCCTGACAATTAAAATGATTGTCTGGACTGTATTTGTTTACATTTCTTTGGTTGTCATTTGTATTCCTTATGCTCTCGGCAATTCAGAACTGAAAAAATACAAAAAATGCCTGGGTATAATAAACGAAGGCGTTCTTTATGCAGATCTTAAAAACATCTCCAATATTCACGCTTTGAACAAACCTCTCCTTTTTGGAGCAAACATTGTTGGTTTGCTGATTATAGTTTTAGCCGTACTCATTGACCTCGGATTACTTTTACCTCTTAAGGTTTTTGAGGGGGCGTTCGTCTGCACAGCATTAGTAGCATCAATTATTGCCACAAACTTTATTATCCTGCCTATTGCTTTTATGATTGATAATTCCAGAAATGAAGTAATAAGCGAAAACAGCGATATAAATGCAAACTACAACCGTTCAAGGAAAAAAATCTTTTCGGATTATATGATTTTCTTTTCCTGGTTAAACAATATTTTTGCACTTATAGTTCTGGCCTGTGCGCTTTTCTTAAATGCGGAGATTTTGCTTGTTCTGCTTTTGGGAGTATATATACTGGTTATGATTATGGTTACGTTTATTTACGCATTTAAGAAACTGGCTATCGATAAAAAATATTATAAAGAAGAAACAAACTTTGTCGAAGATGACGATGACCACTGGATTTTAGGCATATTTTATTACAACCCCAACGACAGAAAGCTCAACGTCGATAAAAGAGTGGGTGTCGGAATGACCATAAATATGGCTCATCCCGTCGGAAAAATCATAACGGGATTCGGAGTCCTTACAATAGTATTTTCCATTCTTGCACTGATCTGGATCGGAATGATGTCCGTAACGCCTATTGATATAATCGAAACCGACGATTACGTAATTTGCCATCAGCTCTGGGACGAATATAAAATCGCCAAAAACGAAATCACCTCGGTTGAGTACGGTGACTTAAGTGATTTGAAGGCAACAAGAACTGCAGGCACCGGAATGGATACTGTCGCAAGCGGAGTTTTTACAGTAAACGGCAAAGCCGGCTGCAGACTCTATTTAAACCCTCAGGTCGGAAAGTACATTAAAATCGAAACCAAAACCAGAACATATTACATCAGCGAAAACACGTCGGAAGAAACTGATGCGCTGTATGAATCTTTGAAATAAGCTTTTAAGACCGGTCTTATTGATCGGTCTTTATTTTTTTATCATATACCCGTTTGACATATACACGGAGTGCGTGTATAATTCTTTTATGATAAAAAGTTTTAATGATAAAGAAACCGAAAAAATATATAATCAGGTTTATTCAAAAAAGTTTCCCAGTGAAATACAACGAACTGCACTTAGAAAACTTATTATGATTGATAATGCTCAATGTTTAAATGATTTAAAAGTTCCGCCGGGAAACCGTTTAGAATCACTGTTTGGAAACAGAATTGGACAGCATAGCATTCGTATAAACGACCAGTATCGAATTTGCTTTCGAAATGAAGGCTGTGATTTTTTTGAAGTGGAAATAGTTGATTATCATTGATAGTTTGAAGTAATATGTTTAATTGAGAGGTTTTTATTATGGATATGATTATTAAAACCCCACAAGTGGGAGAAATATTGGTTGAAGAATTCATGGAACCCATGGGCATCTCTGCTTACAGACTGGCTCAGGATATACATGTTCCTGTATCAAGGATTCAAGACATTTTGCATGGAAGAAGGAAAATCACAGCTGATACCTCGCTTCGTCTGGCAAAATATTTCGGAGTATCCGACAAATATTTTCTTGATATTCAAAACGATATAGATTTAAGAGAATTAAAAATCTCTCTTGAGTCTGATATACAGACCATTCGTCCTTGTCGTGCAGCCAGTATGTAATCTTTTATGAGGTCTATATGAGCAAAACCAGTTTGATTTTTACCGGAGATATCGGATTTGATAAATATATGGATAAAAGATGGGAGGATGAAAATCTTCTCTCCGATGAAGTGCGGGGATTTTTATCTTCGGGCGACCATTTGATTGTAAATGTCGAAGGTCCGCTATACGAAAGAAATCAGATTGATGCTACGACCGGTGCTCTGTCCTTAGTTCACAGCATGGATCCGAAGGTCGGAGATTTCCTTAAGGGAATGAATGCTGATATCTGGAATATATGCAACAACCACATTATGGACGCCGGTCCCGAAGGCATTGCTGCGACCCTTGAAAATGCAAAAGTGCATGGGGCACTTACTCTTGGCGCAGGCATGAACGAAGAAGAGGCAAGAAGACCCGTTATCATAAAAGAAGCCGGCGGAATCGGTATGATAGGCGTCGGTTATCAGAGAGCCTGCAGAAAAGCAGGTCCGGAAACTCCCGGATGTTTTTCCTGGAGCGACCTTGAAGAAATAGAAAAGATCATAAAAGAATTAAAAAAGACATGCAGATGGTGCATCGTTGTTGCCCACGCGGGCGAAGAATTTACAGCACTTCCCACATACTACACCAGAGACAGATACCTTAAATATCTTGAAATGGGTGCGGATATCGTGGTATCTCACCATCCTCATGTTCCGATGAACTACGAGACCGTGGGAGATAAAATAATCTTTTATTCGCTCGGTAATTTTATCTTTGATACGCCTTATCAGAGATCGCAGTTTAATACCGAGTTCGGATTATTCGTAAAGCTAAAATTTTCCGAGGAATCCTTTGATTTTGAGCCCTTCGGAATTATGATTGACCGCGAAAATGAGCGAATCATAAAAGGCGAATTGCCTGCAATTTTCACTGACGTCCAAAAAGATGAATACGAAAAACTTGCACCTCTTGCAGCAAAGATGTTTATCGAAAATACCAAGAGACAGCTTCGATTCCTAAAGCCCGAGCAGTTTGAAAGTGCAACCGAAGAAGATTTCTATAATAACTTTTACGAGCCTTTAAGAAGCGGAAGGGTTCCGGGTGAAACTCTGGATTTTCAGATTATTTACCCTTTATCGCTTAAGGCCGAAGAAGGCGCATGGAAAGAAAGCATACTCGAGGGTGTGAAGGATTTTATTTTAAAACAATTATGAACGACAGAACCGACTGGATAAATGCCAGAAATGAATTAATGGAAGCCCTGACCTCTCTCGGATTCCCCGAAAGACTGGGCGAGGAAATCATCAAAAATCTCGGAAGCCCCAAGGCAATGAGACGAATGACTTCCTATCTGATTTATGTAAAACCCAAAACTGCAGAGCTGGTAGTCGATGAAATGCTCGCAATCTGCAGCGATATCAGTGCGTGGAAAGACAAAAAAGCCAGCGAAGAAGCCAATGCGGCTTACAATGACTGGCTTAATAACAAGCCTTTTTAAAAATATTCAATAATTGGCAAAAAAATTATGGCTCACACAGATTCCGTCAATCCGGATATGATTCCGGTACTCGAAAACAAATTCATATTAACAAAAGCGATGAACCGCAAATATGCGAGAGTCACTTACGGAAGATATCATCTTAAGTGGCAGGCAATCACTTTCAGTATTGCGATTCTTCTTTTTGCAGCAGGTTTCGTTTTTGTATTTTTTCATCTTTTAATTCCGTTTGTAATCTTTATCCTGCTCGGACTTTACGTTTTCTTTATGTCCTGGTTCGGATATCTTTATCAGGCAGCGGTCAACTACAGCCAGATGAAACTCTACTGCGGTACTCCGGTGGAAATGCATGTGATTTTCTATCCGAAATTCTTCAGAGTTGTCGGAAGTAAAGCAAATTACGATTTCCTATACACACAGATAAAAGATATCATCGAACTTGAGGAAATGACCATCCTTACAATAACGGGAAAAGATATCATCACCCACGGTCAGGTTATCGACAAAAGAGCCTTTTCACCGGAAGAGCTCGTAAAATTCCAAAAACTGATTTATGGTAAAACAATATAAAAGAGCCGAAAGGAAATTTCCTTCGGCTCATTTTTTTAATCATATATATTTGATTGTCTGTACGGATTGCCTTCTGTTGCGTCAAATCCTTTTAGGAGGTATTCGTTTGGAACATAATCTTTTATGTCCAAATCCAGGAAGTAATTGCAGAACCATATTCCGACATATGTGATTTTGCCCGATTCTTCTTCGTTTTCAGGAATCAACGCATAAACAAAGCCGTAATAAGGATCCGAATTCATTGCAACGAGGTCATATCCCGACGGCTCATCCGAAACACTGTACAATTCTTTATATTCTTCAATTCCCAGGTTCTGAAGACGAGCTATTTCTTTGTTATATTCATCCTCATCATAATTTATCGTCAGATACGTTATATACTGCGCATCCCAGGGATTGTAATAAACGAATTTAAATTCCTCAACCTTCGAAGGATCGTCAATCGACTCGGGGAATATCTCAAACATCTCTCCGTTGCAGGTCTGATACGTTCCGCCAACCTCGGGATTGTGTATGTATTCGTTGTATTCTGCGACATCTTCGTATACCTTAATTTTCGCCGAATAAAAGATTAACGCAAACATTCCGACTATGAGGTAAGCCGCCAATATCCACATTATACTAACAGTCAAAATTACGCCTGTCAGTACAATAATTACCGTCATCAGAACTTTGTTGTTTGTTATTTTTCTTAAAAGACCTGTTACATATAAAGTAGTCACGGACATGATTACAAGTACTGCCAACGAAGCCAGTAAAGCCAGGGTTCTTTCAATCGATATATTTTCAGGTCTGTGATATCCTATCGTCTGAAGTATTATCGATACGAATGAAATAATCACTCCGATAATCGATATTACCTGTATAACCTTTAAAAGTTTTCCTCTTTCTTCGTGTGCATAGTCCGCCATTTTGTCGGCTACGTCTTTTATTTCCTTATCCATCATCTCGCTTTTTCTTTCTCCTTCTATAATTTCTCTTACGTCAGCTTCATAAAAATCAGCTATTTCGGTAAGCAAAGAAATATCAGGCATATTTCTGCCGGTCTCCCATCTGGAAACGGTTCTTGAGCTGACATTAAATCTCTCCGCTACCTGTTCCTGTGTCATTTGTTTTTGGGTCCTTAATTCTTTTAGGAACTCTCCTGTTTTTTTCTGATCCAAGGATTTTTCCTCCTTTCCTGACGTAATTGTATTTTTTTGTGCCAATTTTATACACGACACAAAGCGAGAAATGCCGTGTTTTTCTAACCGGACACATATGTCCTGTGAATTAAAAAATATAAACACCCTTTTCTTTGGGTGTTTATTAATTTACGTCCGCGATGCGATTCGAACGCACGACCCCTCGCTTAGGAGGCGAGTGCTCTATCCAGCTGAGCTACGTGGACTTAAAAAATTATAAAATATTTACACGGCCCTGCAGCCAGACGGTTCCCTTGAAACGGAAACCAATCTGGGGCTCGCCGAATAAATCTTTTTCATTAATACAGATTGTTAAAACCACACCTTTGACGGATACCTTCAAAATGTAGACATTTTCGTCGCTGACCACATTTTTGACGGTTTTAAAATCAACTATTTCTCCGAGGACCGAATATAAATCGCATTCGGCACCGCAGGGAATAAATGACGAATCAACCACGGTATAAATATCCATCGATTCGACAAATACCTGCTCGGAAACAGTAACATTTGTCAAAATATCATCGTATCTTACCGTTGCGAAAGCATTGTGATCGCCGTCGTTTGCCTTGTTTAAAAGATTAACTCTCTTTTTGTTGAACTCTTTGGCGTCTTCTCTTTGCGCGTCGTTCTTTTTTATGGGCAGAATCACATTTCCGGCAATCGAAAGTCCGGAAATAGCAACCGAACATTTTACGGTTTTGAGATTTTTCTTCTTGAAGAGCTCATCCACGTTTTGAACATAAAAGAAAATGTTCTCGCCGAGGTTTAAATCTTCGTAAACACCCAAAAATTCTTCGCCGCTTATCTTTTTTTCGAACGAACAGTACTCGTGCTCGACAAATTCATCGCTTCTGAAATACGGAAAAACCGTATCTCTGTGAATATTGCCTTTGGAATCTTTTATGATCCTGGCACAGATACCGATATTCTCGCCGCAATCAAGATTTTTGTCCAAAATCAGATATTTTGCGTTGATATTATCCGCAATTATAGAGCCTTCCGGACGAAAAATGATGTCTTCGACTATTTTTTCATATTCCTGTATTGAGAAATTATTCAAAAAGCCTACGGCTCTGAAATATCTGTTCATATTACCACCGCTTCCGATGAGTTATCTAATCTCCGTCATTCCTCCCATGTAAGGACGAAGTACTTCGGGAATTCTCACCGAACCGTCTGCCTGAAGGTTGTTTTCAAGGAATGCGATAAGCATTCTGGGAGGAGCAACAACCGTGTTGTTTAATGTATGAGCAAAGTACTTGCTACCGTCTTTGCCGTTTACTCTGATTTTAAGTCTTCTTGCCTGAGCATCGCCTAAGTTCGAGCAGCTTCCTACTTCAAAGTACTTCTGCTGTCTGGGCGACCATGCTTCTACGTCGAACGATTTAACCTTAAGGTCTGCCAAGTCTCCCGAGCAGCACTCAAGTGTTCTGACGGGAATATCCATCGATCTGAAAAGATCAACAGTGTTCTGCCACAATTTGTCGAACCACATCTTGGAATCGTTGGGATGGCAGACAACAATCATTTCCTGCTTTTCGAACTGGTGAATTCTGTAAACGCCTCTTTCCTCGATGCCGTGAGCGCCTTTTTCTTTTCTGAAGCAGGGCGAGTAACTGGTTAAGGTCTTGGGAAGTTCTTCCTCGGGAATGATTGTATCGATAAACTTACCGATCATCGAATGCTCCGAAGTACCTATAAGATAAAGGTCTTCACCTTCAATCTTGTACATCATGGCATCCATTTCGGCAAAGCTCATAACGCCTGTAACTACGTTGCTTCTGATCATAAAAGGAGGTACGCAGTAGGTAAATCCTCTGTTGATCATAAAATCTCTTGCGTAGGAAATAACTGCCGAGTGAAGTCTTGCGATGTCACCCTGGAGATAGTAGAAACCGTTTCCTGCAACTCTTCTTGCTGCATCAAGGTCGATTCCGTTGAATCTTTCCATGATTTCTGTATGATAGGGAATTTCAAAATCGGGAACTACGGGATCGCCGTATTTTGTAACTTCCACATTTTCTGTATCGTCTTTGCCGATGGGAACCGAAGGATCGATGATGTTGGGAATTACCATCATGATCTTTGTTGTTTCTTCTTCGAGTTCTTTCTGCTTAGCATCAAGTTCTTCGAGTTTCTTTGCATTCTCTGCAACCTGCTTTTTAACTTCTTCGGCTTCTTCTCTCTTGCCCTGTGCCATTAAAGCACCAATCTGCTTTGAGATAGCATTTCTGCTTGCCTTTAAGTTGTCAGCTTCCTGCTGTGTTTTTCTTCTCTGTTCGTCAAGCTCGATTACCTTGTCTACAAGGGGAAGCTTGTCAAACTGGAATTTGTTTTCGATGTTTTTCTTTACTACTTCAGGATTTTCTCTTAAAAACTTAATGTCTATCATAATATCTCCTTTTGAACCATTCTCCGGTTCATCTTTATATGTAATAATTTAAAATCTTTTATCAGTCTTTGTCGGACTCGACATTGTCGGGAAGAGCTTTGGCAATCTTCATTTTTCTTCTTGTTGCCTTATCAACAGCAAGCTGTTCCTCTTCTCCTAAAACAATATCGCACTTTCCGTTCTTAATCTTCTTTGAATAGCAAAAGCACCCGGAAGTGTTGTGAATTGAGTTAATCAGAATACCTGTATCGTTCTCATCCAAGAGCACCAGACAGAAACTTAACTTTCCGCCCATTTCCTTGAAAGCGTCATATTTTACGAGACCTACTTTCTGGAATGCTGACTGATGTTTTGCATAAAGCTCTTTGATTTCCCTTGAATGCTTGATGCCAAGCTTTCTTAAGGAATCCTGCTCCTCGCACATCTGGAATATCTTTTCCTCCAAACTGTCGGCGGTGGAGCCTTTCATGAACTTTTTGTATGCAATTCTGAATCTGATGTTCTCATAAATGATATATCCCACACCGATGATTAAAATAATCAAAAGTATGAAAAGTATCAGAAACAGGTGCCCGATATCTACATTTCCGAGCCCTATTTTATTTAAAAACGCGCTGTTCATCAATTACCTCATTGCTATGTTATGTAAACCATAGTACTTCTTCATTTTTATTTAATACAGTCAATGATTCTTTCGAAATCATCGTTGGAATAAAAATCTATTTCGATCTTTCCGGCACCGTTCTCCTTGAGGGAGATGTTTACTTTGGTTCCGAGTTTTTCTTTTAATTTGTTTTCGTATTCCTTGTAAGCGATTGAAATCTGCTCGTTCTTCTTGGCTTTCTCTTTCTTTTCTTTGCCGATATTTCTGACGAGCTTTTCGATTTCTCTAACGCTCATCTTCTGATCGAAAGCCTGCTGCGCAAGTTCAGTCTGAATCTCAGCATTTTCGATTCCAAGTAAAGCTCTTGCATGTCCTTCGGTAATCATTTCATCGATTACCATCTGACGAACCTCGGGGCAAAGCTTTAAGAGTCTCATTGTATTGGTGATAGCGGTACGGCTCTTTGAAACCTTATCCGCTACTTCGTCCTGCTTAAGGTGGAAATCATCAATCAGTCTCTTGTAAGCCTCAGCTTCTTCAATCGGATTTAAATCCTCTCTCTGGATATTTTCGATGAGGGCAATCTCTACTATTTCCTGTTCGGTAAGATCTTTGATGATGATGGGAACTTCTTTAAGACCTGCAATATTGGCAGCTCTCCATCTTCTCTCACCGGCGATTATTTCGTAGAATGACTTTCTGTCCTGAACAATCAGAGGTTCAATGATGCCGTGCTCTTTTATGGAATCTGCGAGTTCATTTAGCGCATCTTCGTTAAAGTTTTTACGGGGCTGATTACGGTTGGGTTCAACCTTGGAGATATTCATCATAACAATGCTGTTTTTATATTTTTCTGTAACAGCCTTGTCATCCTTAGCCTGGATAATTAAATCCATTCCTCTTTTTTTGTTTAATCCCTTTTCTTTTCCGGCACCCTTTATTGTGCCTTTGTTAAGACCGGCCATACTGTCTTACCCCCTGAAATATACTTTCAAAATTATACTATAATTTCTGTTTATTTGCATCACTATTTTACGTTGTTTCTAAGTGATTTGGTTTCATGTTAAACATGTATCTTTATTTGATTCTAAGCAGTTCGTCAGCAAGTTTGAGATAACTCTCTGCGCCCGCAGATTTAGGATCGTAATCAATGATTGGCTTTCCATAGCTGGGTGCCTCTGCAAGTCTTACGTTTCTCGGAATTGTTGTCTCGAAAATTCTCTCTTCCAATGCTTCCTTAACCGAATCAACTACATCCTGTGAAAGATTGGTTCTGGAATCGTACATTGTAAATACTACGCCTTCCATTGTAAGAATCGGATTGAGTCTTTCTTTTACGAGATTGACTGTATGGATTAACTGGCTCAAACCTTCCATTGCATAGAACTCGCACTGAATCGGAACGAGTACGCTCTCGGCTGTAGTCATGGCATTTACCGTAAGCATGGAAAGTGAAGGAGGACAGTCGATGAAGATATAATCATACTGATCCTTTATCCAGTCTACTTCGTTCTTTAAAACAAATTCTTTTCTGTCTGTATCAATGAGTTCAATCTCCGCTGCTGCTAAGTTTACATTTGAAGGAATGATTGACAGGTTCTCGTAAACATCAGGGATAATGCACTGCTTAATGGGGCATTCTCCAAGCATCAGTTCGTAAACCGTATCGTCCAGTTCATTCTTCTCTATACCGAATCCGGAGGTTGTATTTCCCTGAGGATCCATATCTATCAAAAGTACTTTTTTACCTTTTTTTGCAACTGCCGCTGCCAGATTAATGGCCGTTGTCGTCTTGCCGACACCACCTTTTTGATTAGCTATAGCTATAACTCTTCCCATTTGAACTCTCCTTATAAATCTGACTTTTTATACCGACTTTAAAATAATATCATTATTAATATATATTATCTACTATAATAATCACGAATTTTATTTCTTTTTCGACCGTTTTGTTTTGAAAATATCTATATCTAGTCTGCCGGACCTGAATTGTTTCACATGAAACATACTATATATATGTTGTCCGTTTTTCTTGTTTCACGTCTATTATCAAAATATTGTATAAAAATGTTTCACGTGAAACATTATATAGTCAAATGTCCTTTTAGTCTCAAAAAATGTTTCACGTGAAACAACTATATATAGATATGTTAGTTTAAAAACTGATTACAAGATATTGTTGAGAAGTATTTACCATACTCCTAATATTCAGTTTTTACAGTTTCCAAATGATAGGTTTCTTTGAAAATCTCTTCGTCTTTCCGACTTTTTATGAGCATTACTTCCGTGAAATGGCCATCCGAATAATTCTTAAAACCCGCAACTTTTTCTCCTGTACAGATGGAACTTCGGATTACAGCGTACTGTTTCTCTTGATCAAAGCTTATTTCATTATTTACTTTTGCCTTCTTTATTCCAAACATAACGGCCAACCTTTATAGTCTATAATGCTCACAAAACATAAAAATCCGAACAGTAATTATTTAAGTTTCATTGAAATCGCTGCTTCCTTAAAACCGAGACTCTTCCAAAAAGAAAGACCTCTTTCATTCCAGGGCAAAACTTCAATGCCGATATTATTAGTATTAAGAACTTTCAAAAGTTCATTGAAAGCTTGTGTACCGTAATGCTTTCTTCTAAAATCTCTGTCTATAAAAAACTGTCTTAAGTAAAATCCTTCCGGCAGATTTCTAACCAGCGCATATCCCACAACTTCATTTTCTTCAACAAAGAAATACGCATTATAATCCGTATCAAGGAACTCGCTCATTCTGTGTTCGAGTTCAACAAGCTGCATAGGATTATCACTTTTCTCATCCTCAATTAAATACTTGTTCATTACCGCGAGCTTCGGAACATCGCAAGCAGAACATAAATATACTTTCATTCATTCCCTCCCAAAATTCGTGATATCATTTTATCACAGACAAGGTTTTAAAAAAATAATAAAAATAAAAAATAAAATGGATTGTAACCAGGCTATATATAGATACCCTTAAAAAATTGTTTCACAAAATTATCAAAATGTTGGGGAATAATGTTTCACGTGAAACATTATATAGTTGTATCATGAAAATTTCTCGAAAATGTTTCACGTGAAACAACTATATATAGATTATAAAGGACGCTTGGAAGGTATGCCTTCCTTGCGAGGAAATCTGTCCTCTGTGCTTTTCTTTTTTTCTATTAGAACATTGCACCTGGAGAAATCAGATGAGGGAAGAATAAAATCAATTGCTTTTGCTTTCTTACCGCCAAGCATTCCTATCGCATTTGCAGCACTAACTATTTCATCATTGGAATCGCCTGACTTATAGGATACAAATATACCCCCAACTTTAACAAAAGGAATACAGTATTCACTTAAGACAGACAGATTTGCAACAGCACGCGATACAACAATGTCATACTGCTCACGATATTTTTCATCATGTGCAAGTACTTCAGCTCTTGCATGAATGGCGGATATATTTTTAAGACCTAATTCATCTATAACAAGATTAAGATAATCAACTCTTTTTCTTAAAGAATCTACAAGAGTGATTTTAAGATTTGGAAACATCATCTTTAAAGGTATACCGGGAAAGCCTGCACCGGTTCCAAGATCAAGAAGGGTATATTCTTTATCACCCAAATCATCGATACATTTTATAAGGGATAAAGAATCAAGATAGTGTTTCTTATATATATCATTTATATCTGTTATGGCAGTTAAATTAATCTTTTCATTCCACTCAAGAAGAAGAGCCGTATATCTTTTAAAAAGATTTAACTGCTCATCAAATATATTTATATTCCATTCTTTAAGATCATTAATAAACTGTTCCATACAAAATCTAAATGAATAAAATATCAAATCAAATTATAAAAAATTTTATATGTCCAATTAATTGGACATATAAAACCGTATCACAAAAATCAAAAATTTACTTTAAAGACATAACATAAATCTGGCAGGGATTAGCTTCGTCCCAGTAAAGAGGAAATACTTCAAGTTCTTTAAAACCGACTCCCTGATAAAAAAGATTTGTTCTGTCATAATCTTCATAGACACCCATCTTAACTGTCTTAACCTGCATAAAAGAATAACCTTTTTCGGTTGCAATTTCTTTCGCAAATTTGAATAAAGATTTGCCGACACCTTTTCTGTGGTGATCCTGTAAAACTCCCATAACTGCGAGTTCCACGGTATCCCTGCCGGTTTCTTTCAGACATAAAAATCCGATGGGTTTATCATCTTCGAAAGCTGCAACCATAATCTGATCAGCGCTTTCTTTGATATATTTTTCTCTGGTCTCGGGAATTTCAAACCAGTCAAAAAGAGACTCTAAAATAAGTCTCGCTATTCTCATTTTTTCTTCAATATCTGTAATCTGAGTAATCATTTTTATATCCCTTTTCCATAAATGATTTTTTATTGAAGATACTAATGACTATTCTTCCATATAATCATTGTATCAAATTATATGTCCAATAAACAGGACATATAAATTATTTTCCGATTGATGCAAGATATATCAAAAGAACGGATACATCCGCAGGAGTAACACCGCTTATTCTTGATGCCTGACCAACAGACAAAGGTTTGAATAGTTTTAACTTCTGTCTGGCTTCAAGTCTTAGGGAAGAAACATCATCGTAATTGATGTTTTCGGGAATATGTTTTTTCTCCATCTTCTTGAAAGCTGCGACCTGTCTTTCCTGTCTTTCGATATAGCCTTCGTATTTTATTCTGATGCAAACCTGCTCAATAATATCGTCGGATAACTCTTCTCTTTCCTTATCAAAGAAAGAAAGATTTTCGTATGTGATTTCAGGTCTGCAAAGTAATTCTGCAAGGGAAGTTCCGGTACGAAGAGGAGCCGAACCGAGTGACTCTAAATACTCCTGATTCTTAGTTGCGGAACCTACAAAAGTTGTTTTTAATCTTTCAACTTCGGCTTTAATTTTTTCATCTTTGTAAAGAACATAATCAAGCTGTTCCTTTGTTACAAGACCTACTTCATAACCGAATTTTCGAAGTCTGAAATCTGCATTGTCCTGTCGTAAAAGAAGTCTGTACTCGGCTCTCGAAGTCATCATTCTGTAAGGCTCGAGATTTTCTTTTGTAACAAGATCGTCGATTAAAACTCCGATATATGCTTCGCTTCGATCTAATATCAAAGGTTCTTTACCCTGTAGTTTTCTTGCTGCATTTATACCTGCGATAAGTCCCTGCGCTGCGGCTTCCTCATATCCTGAGGAACCGTTAAACTGACCTGCGGAAAAGAGTCCGCTCACTCCTTTTATTTCAAGTGAAAGTGTAAGGAGTCCGGGAGTGATGCAGTCATATTCAATCGCATATGCGTTTCTTACAATCTTACAGTTTTCAAGTCCGGGAACGGTTCTGTACATTGCAAGCTGTACGTCTTCGGGAAGCGATGAACTCATGCCTCCGACATACATTTCATTGGTATATAATCCTTCGGGTTCGATGAAAACCTGATGTCTTTCCTTATCCGCAAATTTAACTACTTTATCTTCAATCGAAGGACAGTATCTCGGTCCTGTTCCTTCAATGATTCCTGCATAAATAGGTGAACGGTCAAGATTTGCTCTGATTATTTTATGAGTCTCTTCGTTAGTGTATGTCAGGTAGCATGAAACCTGATCTTTCTGGATATCTTCAGGATTTGTGGAGAATGAAAAAGGAATGATTTTTTCATCACCTTTCTGCTCTTCCATCTTCGAAAAATCAAGACTTCTCTTATCCATTCTTGCAGGAGTTCCGGTCTTAAATCTTCGAAGTGTAACACCCATTGCATTTAAGGATTCGGATAAATGCGTTGCAGCCTGAAGGCCGTTCGGACCGGTGTATGTAATTGCTTCACCGCATAAACATCTTGCGTTTAAATATGTTCCGGAGCAAATAATAACAGCTTTGCAAAGATAAGTTGTTCCGGTAAAAATTCGAACACCTTTTATAATTTTGTTATCACCGTCTTCGTCAAAAAGAATCTCACAAACTTCACCCTGCTTGATGGTCAGATTTTCCTGATTTTCAAGAGTTTCTCTCATTGCATGTGAGTAATTTGCTTTATCTGCCTGAGCTCTAAGCGAATGAACTGCGGGACCTTTTGAGAGATTAAGCATCTTGGACTGAATAAAAGTCTTGTCGATATTCTTGCCCATCTCTCCGCCCAAAGCATCGATTTCTCTAACCAAATGACCTTTGCTCGTTCCGCCTACATTGGGGTTACAGGGCATCAAAGCAATACTTTCCACGGAAACCGTAAAAATGACGGTATCAAAACCAAGCCTTGCCGTTGCGAGAGCTGCCTCACAACCTGCATGACCTGCACCGATGACACATACGTCCGTTTCAATTATCAGATTGTTTTTGTTATTTTCCATTTGAATAATAACTTTTCCTATTTATTATTTTCCCATGCAGAATTCTGAGAAGATTTTATCAACCAGATCGTCGCTTACTTCTTCGCCGATTATTTCTCCGAGTGATGCATAAGCACTCATCAAATCGATTGAAAGGAAATCTTCAGGCATTGAATTTGCAATGGATTCAGATACTTTTTTAAGAGCTTCCGATGCTGCGACAAGTTCGTTTTTCTGACGAAGGCTCGATACGATTAATTCATCATTAAAAGAAATCTCTCCGTTGAAAAACATGCTCTTAATTGTTTCAAAAAGTTCCTCTTTTCCTTCGCCTGTTTTGGCAGAAGTATAAAGGAAAACAGGTCTTGTCGTGCTGCCCTCGAAATGTGCGTTTAATTCCTGCTTGGTCATTTCTCTGGGAAGATCGGATTTGTTTAAAAGACAGATTGATTTTTTACCGTCAATTAAAGCAATTATCTGATCGTCGATTATATTGGTTTCGGTTGATGAATCCGCAACATATAAAACCAAATCTGCTTTTTCGATAGCGGATTTTGCACGCTCGATACCGATCTTTTCAACCAGATCGTCGGACTCACGGATACCTGCGGTATCAACAAGATTAAGAGTAATTCCGCCGATATCAAAGGACTCTTCGAGAGTGTCTCTGGTGGTTCCTTCAATCTCGGTTACTATCGCTCTGTCCTCATTTAAAATCATATTTAAAATAGAAGACTTGCCTGCATTGGGCTTACCGACAATTGCGGTATTAATTCCTTCTTTTAAAATCTTTCCGCTGTCATACGACTTAATCAGTTTTTCGATTTCTGCCTGTATTTCCTGTAACTTACCATTTAATTCTTCTTCGAATCCGTCAAGTGACATATGCTCGGGATCATCTATTGCAGCTTCTATTTGGGCAATAAAGAAAAGAATTTCTTCACGAACGGATTTAATCTTTTCATACATTTTACCGTTTAAGACCGAAACAGAATTCTTTCTTGCCATTTCGCTCTTAGAAGAAATCAAATCCATTACAGCTTCTGCACTTGTAAGGTCAATTCTTCCGTTTAAAAAGGCTCTCTTCGTAAACTCTCCGGGCTCTGAAGGACGCGCGCCGTTCTCAAGAAGCAGATTAAAAACCTTCTTAAGCACCAGAATACCGCCGTGGCAGTCAATCTCCACAACGTCTTCTTTGGTGTAAGATCTCGGCCCCTTCATAAGCATAACAAGAACTTCATCAACGATTTCTTCGTCGTCAACAATATGACCGTAATGTATTGTATGTGATTCTTCATCACACAATTTTTTTCCGTTAGGACTTTTGAAAACCTTATCAGCGATTGCTATCGCCTCTTCACCAGATATTCTAATAATTCCTATTCCCGACGGTGAAAGTGCCGTACATATAGCAGCTATAGTATCCATAATGCTTCCTTTTGTTTTATTAATAAAGCGAACTTAGTACTCAACGTGCTGTTGCGGATGGAAATCATTTTTCATCCGCGGGCCCTAAGAAAACAAAAGGCTGCCGCAGCAGCCTTAAGGTTTTATTTCTTTAATGTGATTACTACTTTACGATAAGGCTCTTCTCCTTCGGAATGAGTAGTTACATAGCTGTCATTCTGTAATGCCGAATGGATTACTCTTCTCTCATAAGGATTCATGGGCTCAAGAGTAACGCTTCTTCTGGTTCTCTTAACCTTGAATGCCATGTTCTTTGCAAGATTCTCGAGAGTTTTGTTTCTTCTTTCTCTATAGTTTTCGGTATCAACCTTAACTCTTAAGTATTCCTTGGTACCTTTGTTAACTACTAAAGATACAAGATACTGAAGTGAATCGAGTGTCTGTCCTCTCTTGCCGATGAGAACGCCCATATCTTCGCCGGAAATCTCGATGTTTAAGCAGTTTTCTTCAGCATCGTATTTAGCCTTAACTTCGTTTTCGATTTCCATTTTTGCGAGTACGTCTTTTAAGAACTCTGTTGCTCTCTTTTCCACGTCTGCTGCGTCAATGTTGATCTCACGCTTCTTGGGCTCTTCCTTTTTAACTTCTGCCTTAACTTCAGCTTTCTCTTCTTTTTTTACTTCTTTTTTGTTTTCTTTGAATTCTTTCTTTTCTTTTTTGAATTCTTTTTTGTTATCTTTCTTTTCGCTCTCGGAATCCTGAGTAAATACAGCCTTAGCTTCTTCGATTTCTTCGCTCTTTGCTCTGGCCTTGATTACTGCGGGTTTTGAACCGATTCCAAGGAAACCTGTAGAACCTTCATCTATAACTTCATATTCAAGTGAACTGCTTGTAACAACAAAATGTGTGCAGGCCTCGGTAATTGCATCCTGTACGGTCTTTGCACTAAATTCCATATATTCCATATTATTCATACCCCTTTGATTACTTATTGTTTTTTTCGTTAAAATCTTTTACCATTCTTGCCTTTGATGCAATGCTTCCGCCTGAAGAAGATCCGCTCTTCTTTGCTGTAGCTATATCATCAACTTTCTTTCTTGCTGACTTAAAAGGATTTTCAGGCATCTGCTGTTCGTTATTCTTGTCGCTCTTATTTCTTGCATAAGGATTTACATACTTGGTTGAGCCTTTTGCTCTTTCATTAATTCCCTGTGCAATAACGCCTTTTTTCTTAAGCTTTTCTTCATATTTGGACTGATTCTTTTCGATTACCTTATCAATATCCATCTTGTCGATGTACTTGTTGATTGCAACCTGCTGAATCGTTCTTACTACTGCACCGACAATCCAGTAGATACCCATACCTGCGGGAAGTGACAAACAGAAGAATGCGGACATAATCGGCATAAATGTGTTCATCATCTTCATTGATGACATCATGGGGTTTTCTTCCTGACCCTTCTTCGAATCATCGTTCTGAGCTGTAGGTGCAAGTTTTACACTTATCCACTGTGTAAGAGCTGCAAGTAAAGGAATCATTACGGCTACAAGGATAACAAGTATCCAGCCAAGTGAATCACCTGTTAATCTGTCTGCCCATGCAGTCTTGATATTATCCAAAGGTGAATAACCGATGTTGATTCCGAGGAAAGTATTGAATAATCTTAATTTTTCCTGTGTTTCAGAAATACTGCTAACCAGATTGGAATTTCCTGCAAAGAAATCTTTAAGATAAGACCAGTCTGCAGAACTTGCTCTGTTTAATACATCAATAAATGTATTTCTGGTTGTTTCTACATTTGCAACTGCCTTATCGCCGTTTATAAGATTGCTTGTAATATTGTCAATCGAAATCGTATCGATATTTAAGAATTCAGGTTTGAACTGTTTCTTATATGCTGCAAATGATGAAATGTTGCTGACTGTTTTTTCTGTAAGTGTCTTAGAGAAAATATTGGCGGGTGCCATTACTTTGTGTGAATCCTGAATAAATTTGGCTGATTTCATAAACATATCAGGATCATCAACAAGATTTGTTGTTGTATTAACACCCATCATGGTATTAACAGTATCCATGAATACTTTCTTTACCATGGGAACATATGCGGGAATTGCATAGATAACACGGTAAAGTGCAAAAAGGATAGGCATCTGGATCAAAAGCTGAACGCAGCTGCCGGTAGGTGATACTCCGTATTTAGCATAAACCGCATTGGTTTCCTGCTGCATCTGCTGCATTAAATCAGGATCTTTTGTACCTTTGTACTTAGCCTGAATAGCCTGAATCTCAGGATTCATGATTGCAGACATTTTGGAGAACTTCTGCTGTTTAATTGTTAAGGGTAACATTAAAAGATAAATAATAACTGTAAAGATGATAATTGCAACACCGAGATTGGCTGTTCCGCCCCAAAGTGATGCGATTTTATCAAGAACAAATACAATTCCGTTCATTAATTTACCGAGAACCCAGGCAACCTGGCCGATAATAAATGTGGAATTCTGAGTCAATATCAAATCGAACAATTCTGCCTCCTGTTACGGTACGGGATCGTAACCGCCTTTGGAGAAAGGATTACATCTTAAAATTCTCCAGGCAGCCAAAAAACCGCCTTTAATTGCTCCGTACTTTTCAATGGCTTCAAGGCCATACTGACTGCAGCACGGATAATAAGGGCAGCGTGTAGTCTTTAAAGGTGATAAATATTTTTGATATAACTTTATGATAAAAATAAGAATTTTCTTCATTAATAAAAGATATATTTATATCTAACCTTTAACGGTGTCCAGTGTACCGTTCAATTTCATTAAATGTAATAATGCGCTCTCAATACCCGCATAATCGCAGGCGTCAGATCCTTTACGCGCGATGACTACTATGTCTAAACCACTATTAAACATTTTTTCGTGTAGTCTGTAACTTTCTTTTATGAGTCTTTTTAATCTGTGTCTTACAACACTGTTGCCGACTTTTTTACTTACCGAAATTCCGAGTCTGTTTCTGTCCGAATTATTTTTCAACGTATATATTACCAAAAACTTGTTAGCATAAGATTTTCCGGACGTATATACATTCACAAAATCCCGATTATTCTTTAAAGAATCAGTAAAAATCATAATTTCCAAATAGTGTGAAAAAAAGGCCACATTACTGCGGCCTCTGATATCTTAATTAAGCTGATAAAACTTTTCTTCCCTTAGCTCTTCTAGCCTGTAAAACTTTTCTTCCGCCGGGAGTACTCATTCTTGCTCTGAAGCCATGAACTTTATTTCTCTGTCTCTTCTTAGGCTGAAATGTCATTTTCATAAAAGCTTACCTCCATTTCCTATACGTCGAAAACATCATAAATTATATAAGAATAAGGATATGCAGTCAAGAAAAAATTATTACATTATATATAAGAAAAAACTTAAAAAAATTTCACAATCAACATATAGAATTGAAAATTTTATCAACAACAAAATATGGAAAAGCCCAATTTTTCCAGTTAAAATAATGAATTTACATAAAAATATCAACAGAATGTTGATAAATTGTTGATATTTTATTTTTATGGTTTAAATCCTGTTTTTAAGTCTATAATTTTGTGGGACAAAGTTTTAAAAGCCAATTTTGTCAAAAATATAAGATTTTTTGATATTTCCCTAAATAATCGCATTTTCGGTTCTTTTATGAGATTTTGTTTTTACCGGTCAAAATGTTAATTCACATTTATAAACATTATGAACCTTAAAAGGTGCATAATTCACATAAAAGTTAACATAAATTATTATACAAACCTAACTTTTTTAAGGACTTAAAAATTTGATTTTATTTAGATTATTCAATATAATATAGTAGGTTAAGGAGGCATAATTTATGAAACCGGTTCAAGAAAAATGGGATATTATCAAAAACGCTGTAATTACTGACTACGGAATATCCCAAATAGCTGTTAAACTCTGGATAGATCCAATGGAATATTACAGTGAAACAGATGATACCGTAACCATAATTTTACCTAACGACAAAGCCAATATCATTGAACTTCTGACTGAAAAATACAGAGATTTCTTTATTATTGCAATTTATGAGACTTTAAACAACGAATATGAAGTCAAATTCATAGCTGATGAGAAAAAGCCTCAGGAAGAAAGCAATAATCAAAAAACAGTTCAGGAAAAAGAATCCACCAACACAAGTCTTATAAAAAAATATACATTTGATAATTTCGTTACCGGTAATAATGAATTTGCCGTAAGCGCTTGTCTTGCTGTGGCTGAAACTGCAGGAACCGACAGCAATACTTACAATCCTTTATATATTTACGGAGGATCCGGACTTGGCAAAACTCATTTAATGCATGCTATCGGAAATTATTTAAATGAGCATAATCCTTCTTTGAAGATTTTATATGTTACAAGTGAAAACTTTACAAATGACGTAGTTAATTCTTTAAGAAGTGATAAAAAATATAATACAGATTCCATGTCCGCATTAAAAGACAAATACAGAAATGTGGATGTTCTTTTAATTGATGATATTCAGTTTGTAATAGGTAAGGAAGCTACACAGGTTGAATTTTTTAATACCTTTAATGCTTTATTTGAAAACGGTAAATCTATTATTATTTCATCTGATAAACATCCTAAATATATGGAATTTTTGGATGAAAGATATTTAACTCGTTTCCAGATGGGACTTCAGGTTGATGTTCAGCCGCCTAACTATGAAACAAGAAAAGCTATTTTAATTCAGTTAAATCAGAAACACGGAAATAAAATAAGTGATGAAATTTTAACTTATATTACAGATAATATCAGTTCCAACATAAGAGAACTTGAAGGAGCTTATAATAAACTGATTGCTTTATCCAGAATTTCTTCTGATGAAATTACATTAGAAATGGCTAAAAACAGTTTAAAAGATATTATAAATCCTAATAAAACAAAAGTTATCAACTTTGATGTAATACTTGATGAAGTATCAAAACATTACAATATTTCAATAAATGATATTTTATCAACCAAAAAGAATAAAGAAATTGCTACAGCCAGACAAATTGTAATGTATCTTTGCGATAAATTAACAGAAGATACAAAGAGCAATATCGGTAAAAAGATGAAAAAGGATCATGCTACCGTAATTCATAATATAAATAAGGTAAAAGAATCAATTGAAAATGATCCTTCTTTTGAAAAAAATATCGATTCTTTAATTAAAACAATTACATCTTTATAAACATATTTTCCATTTAAAAAATAGCCTTTTTATGCTATAATTAATTAGTTATCAACATATCAACACTGCCTATTAATATTTTTATTATAGTTTATAAATTAATTAGTTAAGGAGACCGGAAAAATGCGAATTACGATTGATAAGGTTAAATTTATAAATTCAATCAATATTGTTAATAAAGCTACATCTAAAAAACCTAATTTAAATACAAGCGGATGTATATTAATTGATGCTACAAAAGGTTATATAAGACTTCTTGCCAATAATGAAGATATGGCAATTCAAAGTATTGTTGAAGGTGAAATATCCGAAGAAGGTATGGTTGGTGTTAATGCCGATCAGCTTAAAAATCTTATAGTTAAATATCCTGACGGTAAAATTAATATTTTTTACAATGAAAGAGAAGATGAAGATTCAATTAATGTTTTAATAGAAAATAACAATATTAAAGCAACTATTCCGGGAAAAGAAGGTTATTTATTTAATGACATTCCTGAAATTGACAGAAATAAGAGACTGGAAATAAGCCAGTATGCTTTAAAAGATATTATAAGAAGAACTATCTTTTGTACTTCTTTAAATTCAATTAATAAAATTCTTGAAGGTGAATTATTTATCATTAAAAACGGAATTTTAAGAGTTGAAGCTGTTGAACAGAGCAGAGTAGCAATAAGACAGATTGAAATCAACAATAATGAAATTGATGAAAGACTTATCATAAAAGGATCCAGTCTTAATGAACTTATTAAAATAATGTCTGATGATACAGAGCAGAATATTGATATGTATTTTATGAAAGATAATGTTGTATTCGAATTTGATCAGAACATTATTGTAATGAGATTAATTGAAGGTAATTTCTTTGATTCATCAAATTTAAAATATAAAGATTATATTACAAAAGTTGATATCAATAAGAGAAGTATTTATGAATGTCTGGACAGATCTACATTATTTGCAAATGACGGAGATAAAAAGAGCGTTAAATTTGTAATAACAAATGATAATTTAAATATAAACGTTATTTCTCAGACAGGTGCTTTAAATGAAAATATTGAAATTGCCAAAGAAGGCGATGATATTGAAATTAACTTTAATCCTAAGTTATTTATAGATGCATTAAAAGCAATTGATGATGAAACAGTAACAGTTTATCTGCTTGGAAAGAAATTCCCTTGCTTTATCAGAAAAGAAGATACATATAACTATGTAATTCTTCCTATATTGGGATAATATTATGGAATTTTATTTAAAAGACGATTTTATAAAATTAGGCCAGCTTTTAAAAGCTGTAAATCTGGTTGAAAACGGAGCTGATGCAAAATTTGAAATCCAGGATGGAAAAGTATTTGTAAACGGTGAAGTTGAATATCAGAGAGGTAAAAAAATTTATAAAGACGATATTGTTAAATATAATGGCAAGGAAATTGTCGTAAAGAAAATTTAATTAATATCTTTTATGATAAAAAATAAAAATAATTGGTGAAAAATGATTATAAAATCACTGGAACTGGAAAATTTCAGAAATTACAAAAATCTTCATTTGTATTTTGATGAAGGTACAAATATATTAACCGGTGAAAATGCTCAGGGAAAAACGAATATTCTTGAAGCAATTTATTTGTGTTCGACTACAAAATCCCATAAAGGCAGCAAAGACAGTGAGATTATAAATTTTGACAGTGAAGAAAGTCATTTAAGATCAATTATTGATAAAAAAAATGAAGAATTAAGGATTGATATACATTTAAGAAAATCAAAATCCAAGGTTATTGCTCTTAATCTTGAAAAACTTAAAAAAACTTCAGAACTAATCGGAATTCTTAATGTTGTTTTATTTTCTCCTGAAGATTTGAATATTATAAAAGGCGGTCCTTCTTACAGAAGATCTTTTATAGATATGCAAATTTGCAGACTTGATTCTTCTTATGTTTTCAATTTAAGCAATTACAACAAGATAATAGATCAGAGAAATAAACTCCTAAAAGATATATATTTCCAGCCGGCATTAAGAGAAACTCTTTTCATCTGGGACTCACAGCTTCAGAGCTACGGAAGTCAGGTTATAAAAAAGAGAAGAGAATTCATAAATGAATTAAATGATATCGTAAAAGAAATTCATTACAAACTGACCAATCAGAAAGAATTTTTGGATATCAGATATGAGCCGGACACGGCGGAAGATAAAATCGAAGAAACTCTAAAAGAAAACGCAGAAAAAGATTTAAAAAGTAAAATTACTTCCTGCGGACCTCACAGAGACGATTTTATTATAAATATCAACGGAATGGATGCCAGAAAATACGGTTCTCAGGGACAGCAGAGAACCGCAGCGTTATCGCTTAAACTGGCAGAAATTGAAATTATTAAGAAAAATACAAACGACAATCCTATATTTTTGCTGGATGATGTTTTATCGGAGCTTGATTCAAACAGACAGAACATGCTTTTAGAGAGCATCAGTAATATTCAGACAATTATTACATGTACCGGACTTGATGATTTTGTAAACGAGAGATTTAAAATCGACAGAGTATTCGACGTACATAACGGAATAGTGGAAGTAGTAGAATAAATATATTTTTTCAGAGGTATATATGGAAAACAAAAACAAAGATCAGGAATACGGCGCGGACCAGATTCAGGTACTTGAAGGTTTGCAGGCAGTAAGAAAAAGACCGGGTATGTACATCGGAAGTACATCAATCAGAGGTCTTCATCATCTTGTATATGAGATAGTTGATAACTCGGTAGACGAAGCTCTTGCCGGTTTTTGTAATACCATCACGGTTACCTTAAACAAGGATAATTCCGTAACGGTAGAAGATAACGGCAGAGGTATTCCCGTAGGTATCAACCATAAAACAGGTGTTTCGGCCGTAGAACTTGTATTTACCAAGCTTCACGCAGGCGGAAAATTCGGTGGTGGAGGATACAAAGTATCAGGCGGTCTTCACGGCGTAGGTGCATCCGTTGTTAATGCGCTTTCAAAATGGCTTGAAGTTGAAATCTGCAGAGACGGTGAAATCTATTTCCAGAGATACGAAGACGGCGGCAAAAATGCAGAGCCTTTAAAGGTACTCGGAAAATGTGATGTTGAAAAGACCGGTACCAAGGTAACTTTCCTTCCCGATGACAGAATTTTCGACGAGACCGTATTTGATTTTGATACATTAAAGAACAGATTCAGAGAGACAGCTTTCCTTACAAAAGGTTTAAAGATAATTTTCATCGATACCAGACATGAGGAAGTAAAGGAAAGAACATTCCATTACGAAGGCGGTATCAAGGAATTCGTTTCTTACTTAAACAGAGGTAATACGCCTCTTTATACGGATATTCTTTATTTTGAAGGTATGAAGAACAATATCGCCGTAGAAGTAGCTATCCAGCATAACGATGGATTTAACGAAAGTGTTTACAGTTTCGTTAACAACATCAATACTCCCGAAGGCGGTATGCATTTAACAGGTTTCAGAAATGCAATTACCAAGACCTTCAACGATTATGCGAGAACAAACAAGATCCTAAAAGATGCAGATCCCAATCTTTCGGGTGAAGATATAAGAGAAGGTCTTACGGCAATCATTTCCGTAAGAATAGAAGAGCCTCAGTTTGAAGGCCAGACCAAGCAGAAATTAGGTAATGCAGAAGCAAGAGTTGCTGTAGACAGTGTTGTCAGCGAACAGCTCACATATTATCTTGAGCAGAATCCTACAGTAGCAAAGATTATCTGCGAAAAATCACTGCTTGCGCAGAGAGCCAGAGATGCTGCAAGAAAAGCAAGAGATATGGCCAGAAGAAAAACCGCTCTTGAAGGTATGGCACTTCCCGGAAAACTTGCAGACTGTTCCGACAAGGATCCCAAGAACTGTGAAATCTACATAGTCGAGGGAGATTCCGCGGGCGGCTCAGCTAAGACAGCAAGAGACAGAGCTACTCAGGCTATTCTTCCTCTTAGAGGAAAAATCTTAAACGTAGAGAAAGCAAGACTTGACAAGATATATGCAAATGCCGAAATTAAGGCAATGATTACAGCTTTCGGTACAGGTATTCATGATGATTTTGATATTTCTAAACTCAGATATCATAAAATCATTCTCATGACCGATGCCGATGTTGACGGCGCACATATTTCAACGCTGCTTTTAACATTTATTTACAGATTTATGCCCGAACTTATCAAGGAAGGTCATGTATATCTTGCAACTCCTCCTCTTTATAAGCTCGAGAAGAATAAAAAGATCTGGTATGCATATTCGGACGAAGAGCTTAACAGTATTCTCGAGGAAGTAGGCCGTGATCAGAACAACAAGATTCAGCGTTACAAAGGTCTTGGTGAAATGGATGCGGACCAGCTCTGGGAAACAACCATGGATCCCGAGCACAGAATATTAAAGAGAGTTACGATGGACGGCGAAGTAGAGTCCGAGACAGACCTTACATTTACCGTACTTATGGGTGATAAAGTTGAACCCAGACGTGAATTTATCGAAGAGAACGCTAAATTTGTAAAGAATCTGGATATTTAGTTTTATTGGAGATTAAATATGGTTTTTATGGTCCCCATGGTTTTTATCTTTATCATACTAATGTGGTTCTTGATAGTAGCGATAATGGATAAAGACAAAAGAAGGATAATTAGAATGAGTATTATTGTAATTATATATTCTATTGTTGTGGGCGGCGGAATGTTGATGCTTATTCAGATTTATAATCAATTTAAGTAGAAGTGTGAATAACACGGAGGCAAAATGGAAGATAATATTTTTGACAAAATTGAAGAAGTTGACCTCAAAAAAACGATGGAAGACTGCTATATCGATTATGCGATGAGTGTAATTGCTGCGCGTGCGCTTCCCGACGTAAGAGACGGTCTTAAGCCCGTTCAGAGAAGAGTTCTTTACTCAATGGTTGAACTCAACAACGGACCTGACAAGCCTCATCGTAAATCGGCGCGTATCGTAGGTGATACAATGGGTAAATACCATCCTCACGGCGATTCATCCATTTACGGAGCTTTGGTTAACATGGCTCAGGACTGGTCGATGAGAGCACCTTTGGTAGACGGACACGGTAACTTCGGTTCGGTAGACGGCGACGGCGCAGCTGCAATGCGTTATACGGAAGCAAGACTTTCCAAGATTTCAATGGAACTTCTTGCAGATATCTATAAAGATACCGTTGATTTCGTTCCGAACTTCGACGAAACCGAAAAAGAACCCACAGTTCTTCCTTCCAGATATCCGAACCTTTTAGTAAACGGTACAACAGGTATCGCGGTTGGTATGGCTACCAATATTCCGCCTCACAACCTTCGCGAAACCATCAATGCGGTTGTTAAAATCATCGACAATCAGGTTGAAGAAGACAGAGCAACCGAAATCGATGAGATTATGGATATCATCAAAGGACCGGACTTCCCGACAGGTGCAATGATTTTAGGAACCAGAGGAATCGAGGAAGCATACAGAACCGGCCGTGGCAAAATAAGAGTTCGCGCCGTAACGGATATCGAAGCACTTCCTAACGGAAAGAACAGAATTATCGTAACCGAGCTTCCTTACATGGTTAACAAGGCAAGACTGATCGAAAAGATAGCCGAACTCGTAAAAGATAAAAAACTCGACGGCATCACGGATCTTCGCGATGAGACAAACCGTGAAGGTATGAGAGTTGTAATTGAACTTAGAAAAGATGTTAACCCCAACATCATGCTTAACAATCTTTTCAAACATACACAGCTTCAGGATACTTTCGGTGTAATCATGCTTGCACTCGTTAACAACGAGCCCAAGGTTCTTAATATCTTACAGATGCTTGAGTATTATCTCGATCATCAGAAAGATGTTGTTACAAGAAGAACAAAATTCGATCTTAATAAGGCAGAAGAAAGAGATCACATTTTGCAGGGTCTTTTAATTGCCCTTGATAATATCGATGAAGTTATAAATATCATCAGATCCAGTGCCAACACACCCGAAGCAAAGCAAAAGTTAATCGACAGATTCGAGCTTTCGGATGCACAGTCCCAGGCTATCGTCGATATGAGACTTAAGACTCTTACCGGTTTGGAAAGAGAAAAGCTTGAGAACGAGCACAAGGAATTACTTGAAAGAATCGCTTACTTAAAGAGTATTCTCGCAGATGAAAAGGTATTGCTTGGTGTAATTAAGGATGAAATCCTTCTTATCGCGGAAAAATACGGTGACGACAGACGTACCAAGATCGGATATGATATCTACGATATCACCAACGAAGATTTAATTCCTAACGAAAATACCGTAGTTGCTATGACTTCACTCGGATACATTAAGAGAATGACAGTCGACAACTTCAAGTCACAGCATCGTGGCGGACGCGGTATCAAGGGAATGAATACGATAGAAGATGACTATATCGAAGATCTTTTGATGACCACGACACATCATTACATCATGTTCTTTACCAACATGGGCCGTGCGTACAGACTTAAGACCTATGAAATTCCCGAATCCGGCAGAACCTCAAGAGGTGTGGCAATCGTTAACCTCTTACAGTTAAATCCCGGAGAGAAGATTTCGGCCATCATTCCCATCAAGGAATACGACGAATCCAGAAATCTCTTCATGGTTACCAAGAAGGGTACCGTTAAGAAGTGCCATATTACGGACTTCTCTAACATCAGAAAGAACGGACTTCTTGCAGTAAGCTTAAGAGACGACGATGAACTAATCGAAGTTAAGTCAACAGATAAAGATACACTTATCTACCTTGTAACAAAACAGGGTATGTGTATCTGCTTCAAGGAAACCGATGTAAGATGCATGGGCAGAACCGCAATGGGTGTCAGAGGTATGAACCTTGCGGACGGCGATGAAATCATCGGAATGCAGCTTGATCACCAGGGCGAAACACTTCTTATCGCTTCCGAACTCGGTATGGGCAAGAGAACCAAACTCGAAGAGTTCAATGTCCAGAAACGTGGCGGTAAGGGCGTAAGATGCTACAAGATTACCGAAAAGACAGGTGATGTAGTAGGTGTAAAGGCCGTTAACGATGATCATGAAATCATGATGATCACATCCGCAGGCATCATTATCCAGATTCCTATGGATGACGTATCAATCATCGGCAGACATACATCCGGCGTTAAACTTATCAACCTTGAAAAGGGCGTAAAAGTAGCCAAGATTGCCAAGGTTCGTGAGAAAATCTCCGATGGCAACGTAGAATACGATGAGATTGACGATGCTTTGGAAGATATTCCTGAGGCAGAGGAAATCGAAGACGAAAACCTCATTTTCCCGGTTGAGGAAGAAGAGGAAGAATAAAATTCAATTCTAAAATCAATGAATGCTCCCACAATCTGCGGGAGCATTTTTTTGCCAAAAAGGAGAAATGCTCACCAAACTAATGTTTAGTGAGCACTTCTTATTATGGAAGAGGGATATGTTATATTAAATAAAATTTAATATCAATGTTGGTGTCTTGTTTTCTTTTTTGAATTATGATTTATTGCGGGGTAAACAACATTCAAAATGAATGAGAAAACTGCAAACAGCAGAATCATGACTATTCCGACAATTGAAATTCCATTCTCCATGATAAAATTAACGATTGCAGCAGGTGTCATAGTTCAAAAATAAAAAACAAATTACAAAAAACAAAATGTCGTAGGTTTTTGACACTCATGTGTCCTACCTTTGTCATATTGTATTGTAATCCGTTTTTTATGATTTTTATACTGTCAAATTCTATTTTTTTTACAGACAAACTATAGATTTTTTACCCGAAAACAAAAATTTGTCATTTTTTTATGAAATTAAAGCCATAAAACTTCACTTAAGAATTGTCTTATTCCTTCTTCATTAATGACAACGAGTTTTGCGAGGAATGCGGCTCTTTCTTCATCGCTCATTTCTTTTATGCGTTTGCCCTCTTGTCCGTCATTTAATCTGTCCTTTATTACGGACAATTCCTTGATTTTGGCCTCGAGTTTCCAGATTCTTTCCTGAAGCAGGATCTTTTTATCGTCAAACATGTCCGAGACTTCTTCTCTGGAGCATTTTCCCGATAAAATCTTTGAAATTTCGTCCAAAGAAAAGCCCATGTCCTGCAATTCGAGGAGGGATTCCACCAGGCGAAACTGATCGGGCGAGTAATAGCGATAGCCGGTGTTTTCGTCAACATACACAGGTTTTATGATGTTTTTTTTCTCATATACGTGAAGTGCTTTGACGGAAATACCCGACAGTTTTGCAAGTTCACCTATTCTTAAAAGTTTTTCTTCTTTGTTGTCCACTTATTTTTCTCCGTCAGAATCCAACATTTCTTCAATACGTGCGGCGCCAGCAAGATTTGTTTTCATTCCGTTTAATCCTGCATTTACGATGAAGCTGCCTTTCATCATTTCCGCACGGTACTGGGTGATTTTTAGAAGTTGGGCATAATCTTTTACACCTACACCCATCATACTATTTCCGCAAAGCAGTAGCAACACGTAACCGAGATTACCGGAAATAATATTGAAAAATGAAGACCAGGCTGTGAGAGTATGAGCTTTTACGTTTTGGATAAGTATCTCTTTGCTGGCTTCCTCGACTTTTTTAAGAACAATTTCCTCACCGTCGAAAACATTTATCGAATCATTGGCATTTATGACAGGCTCGATCCAGTTGGTATAATTTGCATACGATTCCTGGGATTTTTTCCTGTAATAAGGAATCTTTCTTATGATTATGATGCTGCTTAATATAAAGAAAGGCACCGTCACCAAAATGGTAAGAAGGTAAAGCGAGGGGTTTAAAATAAGGAGAATTACGGATGAAAAAATAATATTAAAGGTCGCAATCGCGGTATGCATAAGGTTAACGGGAGTTGTAAGATAGTCATTTACGCGGTCGACATCATTGTTTAATCGTGTGATTAAATCGCCGGCGGAGTATGCTGCCATTTCCCCACCGTTACGGGATAAAATGTGATTAAGAAGTCTGTTTCTAAGCCTTTTTTGAAGAAGCATGTCCGCTTTTACGGAGATAGCGGCCCAGATTGTGACATTATATCCAAATAAAAGAACGGTAAAAAGAAGGAAAGTGCCAAAGGTCTTTAAGAGATTTTCGCTTTGTCCTTTTTCGGCTAAACGTATAAAAGATTCGAGCATATTGGCAGAAATGACACCGTTTAGAAAATCGAAAGGAAGGCGCAGTAAAAGAATGAGAACAAAGAATTTAAGCATTCCGATGTCTTTTAAAATTTTCCATACTTTTTTGTTCATGGTTTTTTTCCTTAAAAAGCTGTTCTATATTTCCAATAATTTTCCGTTTTCCATAAGGAAAATACGGTCGTATCCAACAAGGTGTTTCTTTCTGTGAGTCACATGAACCACAGTTTTGCCTTCGGTAAAGTGATTGATGGCTTCGAGTACCGATGCGGCGTTTTCACCGTCAAGCGCGGAGGTCGGCTCGTCGAGTAAAAGGTTTTTTGAATCCTTAAACATAGCTCTTGCGATGGCTATACGCTGAGCCTGTCCGCCGGAAAGCTCGTCTGCGCTGTCTCCGATATAGGTATTAAGCCCTTCGGGCAAAGAATCAATCCATTTTTTAAGGTTAGCCGATTCGATGATTTTTTCTATTTTAGAATCCTCATATTCATGTCCCATAGTGATGTTTTCGAGAATTGAAAGAGGCAGGAGCATGGGAGACTGCATTACAACAGATACTTTTTTTATGATCTCCTCCGGAGCACGTACGCCATCGACAATTATTTCGCCCGAAGAAGGAACGTAAAGTCCTGCCATCAGTTTAAGTAATGTACTTTTACCGCATCCGCTTTCCCCGACAATACCGATTTTTTCGCCTTCGGCGACATAAAGAGAAAGGTTTTCAAATATGGATGCATTTTCGTAATTAAATGATACATTTTTAAGTTCAATCATATTTTTCTCCGTTTATTCAATATCTATACGTGAAAGGTTGGTCGTAAATACCTTAAAATTGGCAATCCAGTTTGGCAGGTTCATGATTGATTCCGAGAGGCTTCCCTGCATTATTACAAAGACAATGAGCGTACCCATTAAAATGTCGCCTCGAATAACCATAAAACCTCCGATTAATAACAAAAGAAGAAGAGGAATTCTCGATAACACACCTGAGAGAGTATTGTATAAAGCAGAAAGGCGACCCATTTTTTCCCACTGTTTTTTCCAAACATTGAAACTTTCGTTATATGCATTAAGGCAAAGCTTTTCGCCGGAAAAGATTTTTACTGAAGGGAAGGCGTGAATGAGAGAATATGCGACTTTATTCATTTTGTTTTTTTCGTTTTGCGCGAGCGAAACGATGGTTGAAAGACGCCTGCTTGAAAAGCTGACGTAAGCTAGTATAAGAAGCGTCGGAACTATAATGACAAGGGTTAAAAGGACATTTTGTAAAAGAAGATAAACAGTTACAAGCACAGCCATAATAAGCATTCCCGCAATGTCAAAAAGCGTATTTGAAAGATAATTGTTTGCCTGGGCTAGTTCATTCTGTGCAACGGACATAGCCAGGGAAGCGCTGGTTTTTTCTTTTACGGTTTTTTTAATCAGCCTCTTGGCATAGCCCATACGAAGGGAGTGAGCCATTTTTTCTGTCGAAAGCCTTCCTAAGTACTGCTTTAAAAGAAGCGTAAATGCGTTTGTTGCCATAAGGAGAGCGATAAGCAGTATAAAAGAAAGCTTAATCGAAGAGTGGCTCTCAATATGGTTGACCAGTTTTCCGATTAAATATACGAAGGTCATCTGTGACAGATTTGAAAGAATCGTCATAAGTATTCCAAGAGCAACCCATATTTTATTTCGTTTTATAAGTAAAAGAAGATTTGCCATTTTAAGTCCTTACGTATCTTTTATGAGCTTAATTTCCTTTGTTAAGCAGAGTATAAACTCGGTCCCAAGGGACGAGTCAATTGCAAATTTGCGAAAAATTATATTTATATAAGAGGGAAAAAATACGGTTTTTCATAAAAGACTTGAATAATCAAAATAAAAGGCGCATTATATGAAACGTTAGACAGGTTTTCTATTTGGAAGATTTTTATTCGATTTGGGAAGATGGAAGCATACAGTATATTTAAAGATCTTGCGATAATCATTATCGTTGCCAAGCTTTTCGGACTTATAGCCAGAAAATGCAAGGCGCCGCAGGTTGTCGGGGAAATAATTGCCGGTCTTTTAATCGGTCCCTGTGTTTTAGGATGGGTCCAGACCAATGATTTTATCCTGCAGATGGCGGAAATCGGCGTAATTCTCTTGATGTTCTCAGCAGGACTTGAAACAAATTTAAAAGACCTCGTAAAAACAGGTCCCATGGCATTTGGTATCGCATGTGCCGGAGTGTTTGTTCCTCTTGTGGGCGGAACACTGCTTTATATGTGCTTTTACGGATTTGACAAGGTTGGAAGCGAAGAGTTTTTCAGGGCACTGTTTATCGGAACGATTATGACTGCGACGAGTGTGAGTATCACGGTCGAGTCGCTTCGTGAGATGGGGTATCTGAAAGGAAAAATCGGAACCACGATTTTAAATGCGGCGATTATCGACGATGTAATCGGTATGATAGTTTTAACCGTAGTAATCGGTTTTTACGATTCCGCGGCAAAGCCCGTAACCGTTGTCTGCAACACGGTTTTATTCACATGTATTTCGATTGTCGGCGGATTTTTCGCTTACAGAATATTCAAGAAAATCGACCAGAGATATCCGCATTCGCGCCGAATCACGATAGCGGGTCTTGCATTCTGCCTTATCATGGCGTACTCTGCCGAGAAATACTTCGGAATAGCAGATATCACGGGTGCGTACCTTGCGGGAATTATCCTTTGCAATATTCACGATTCCGAATTTATCGCAAGAAGAATGGATATCAATTCGTACGTGCTTTTCGGACCGATTTTCTTCGCAAGTATCGGACTTAAAACAAATGTAAAAAATATAAACGGCGAAATCCTTCTTTTCTCGCTTTGTTTCGTGGCGGTAGCTCTTCTTTCAAAGATTATAGGCTGCGGACTGTTTGCAAAGATTTGCAGAACACCGATGAAGCATGCGCTTAAAATTGGTGTCGGAATGATGACCAGAGGCGAAGTTGCCCTAATCGTATCGCAAAAGGGTATGAATGTCGGACTTCTTGATCCCGTTTACTTTACATCGGTTATCCTTTTAATTATCACTTCGTCGGTGCTTACGCCGATTCTACTGAAAGTACTTTATTCGAAGTGGCCCGAAACCGAAGAGACATAATACAATACGGTTTTTGGTTGAAAAAAAGTCCTATGAATATTAAAATGACCTTATTACGCTAAGGTCATTTTTTAATAGAAAGATACTTAATGAAAAATCTAAAACTCTGGACATTAAGATATACGCTCATAAATGTACTTTATTTCGTCGCATTCTGTACGATTCATGCATATGCGGCAGTTTTTATGCTGGACAAAGGCTTTAACAATACGCAGGTCGGCCTGGCGCTGGCGTTATCAAATATTCTGTCGGTAATAGGCCAGCCTCTGGTGGCGGGAATCATCGACAAGGGTAAATTTCTTACAAACCGTCTGACGGTAATGTTTTCTTCGCTTTTCCTTTTGCTCGGCTCGATTTTTTTAATATTTGTGAATACCGAAAAAGTGCCTATTTTTGTCGTTTTCGTCTTGATGTACACGGTTCAGTTTGTGTATATGCCGATGATGATAGCAATGAATTTCGAGTATGCGAAGGCAGGCTGCAACATTAATTTCGGACTCGCAAGGGGCTTAGGCTCCGCGGGCTTTGCGGTAACAAGCTTCTTCCTTGGCAAAGCGGTTGAAAATTTCGGAACAAACGTGATTCTTTATGTCACGATTGTCGCGATGGCAATAATGGTATTGCATGTTTTCTTTTTTAAGAAGCCAAAGACCGAAGAGACTTCCGAGGTTTCAGAGATCATAAAAGAAAAAAAAGGAAGCGGCGGTTTCATTTCTTTTATAAAAAAATATCCGTTCTTTATCGTATTTTTAATCGGAACGGCGTGCTGCTTCTTTGCCCACAATATGATTAACGATTTTATGATTCAGATCATAAGGAGCCTCGGCGGAAATGAAACGCAGCTCGGATATGCCACATTTTTACAGGCCATTCTCGAACTTCCCGTCATGGCGCTCATCGGATATGTGCTAAAAAAGATAAGCGAAAGACATATGCTTGTTTTTTCTGCGGTATCTTTCTTCATAAAAACAGCGATTCTGATTTTTGCGACATCGATGATCGAAATGTATGTAAGCCAGTCCTTCCAGATGTTCGCATATGCCGTGTTTATCCCCGTGGCAGCTTATTTTGCGGATAATGTGATGATGGAAAACGACAAGGTAAAAGGCCAGGCGTTCATCAATTCGGCGATTACATTAGGCGGTGTTTTCAGCAATTTAATCTGCGGTAAACTCCTTGATGTGTTCGGAGTTAAAACCATGATTTTAACCGGAGTGGCAGTATGTCTTGTCGGTGTCGTAATTGTTGTGATTGCGATTTATCCGATGATGAAAAAAGTACCTGAAAGAGCATAAAGGAAAAAGAAATGGAATATTGGGACATTTACGATATCAACAGACAAAAGACCGGAAAAATAATGGAGCGCGGCGCGGAATTTGAAGAAGATGCATATACCTGTGTGATGCATGTCTGCATATTTAATTCAAAGGGTGAAATGCTCATCCAGCAGAGACAGCCGTTTAAGACTACATGGCCCGGGCTCTGGGATTTAAGCATCGGCGGTCATATCGAAGCGGGCGAGACTTCGCAAGATTCCGCTGCGAGAGAACTGTGGGAAGAGCTTGGATTAAAGAGAGATTTTTCGAATGAAAGACCTCATTTTACCGTTAATTTTGTTCACGGTTTTGATGATTATTTCTTTCTTTTAGAAGATATTGATTTGGATGAACTGACTCTCCAGGAAACGGAAGTTAAGGCCGTAAAATGGGCGGGCTTGGAAGAGATTAAAAAGATGATTGAGGACGGCTCTTTTATACCGTATTTTCCGAGTTTAATCGATTTTATGTTTGAATCAAAAAACGGTAGAGGCGCACATGTAAATGAGCCCGACAGATTTGTAAAATAAATGTTGACCCTGCCCCAAGGGAAGGCATTAATGTGAAGATGTAATATGAGTAAGAAAATTGCGATAATCGGAGGCGGCGTGGCAGGACTTTCTGCAGGAATTTGCGCCGAACGCCTCGGATACGAGACAACCATATATGAGAAAAACTCCGTCCTCGGCGGCAGTTTAAGCGGATGGTATCGAAACGGATACGGGATTGATAACTGTCTGCACTGGCTGACGGGTACAGCGGACGGCACTCCCACAAACCTTATGTGGAAAGAACTTGGCGTAATCGACGAGAATACCAAAATCGTCGAAAGACCATACTTAATTTCGTCCGAGACAAACGGTGTGCGGGTAACACTCTGGAGAGATGCCGAAAAGACGCGTCGTGAAATGCTTGAGATTTCGCCCGAGGATGCGACGGAAATCAATCTTTTCATAGACTGCGTAAATGTAGCGAGCGATATCACGGCGAACTTATCGCATATTACGAAAATTGCGAAGACCGTGAACGAAGCAGAAACCGTGCTCTCGCATTTTGAGTTTGCGAGACGCGCCGTGCTTTACATGGGTCTTAACATTGAGCAGTGGGCTGAGAGATTTAAAAGCGAGGCAATAAGAAACCTTCTTTTAGATTTCAGCGCGAAGGAATACGAGTCTTACTGGCTTATCGTCGTGTACAGCTTTTTTGCGAGCGGAAATGCGGACATCATAGACGGCGGTTCGATAAAAATCGCTGACAGTCTGATAAAAACATACATAAAAGAAGGCGGCAGAATCGAGCCGAATATGGCGGCAAAGCAGATTGTCCTAAAGAAAAAGAAGCTTCCGAAGATAGAAAAAAAGGTTAAGATAAAAACCAAGACGGCCGAAAAAATCATCTTTGAAAACGGCGAGGAAGTATCGGCGGATTATATTATCTGTGCCTGCGACATAAAATATGTTTTCTCGAAGTTAATCAGAAAGAAAAGCCATAAGCCGAGAATCTTCAAATACATCAAAGATCACAGAAAGGATTTTCCGATGTATTCGGCTTTCCATGTTGCTTTTTCGGTGGACGGACTGTTTGATGAAATCGGTGATTCACTGGGATTTGCCTGCAATCCGATAGAGGTCGGTATGCAGGAAATCGACAGAATATATCTTAAAAACTATCGCGAATACGGAGATTATATAGCGCCCGAAGGCAAAACCGTCGTTCAGGTGATGGTCATTCAGTATGAGAAGGATTTCAAATTCTGGAAGAAGCTTTACAAATCCGACGTGAAAAGATACTATCTGGCCAAGAACAATATTGCGAAAGCAATCATGGCAGAGATAGTAAAAAAGTTCCCTGCGTACGACGGAAAAATGGAAATCCTCGATACCTGGACTCCGTATACATATGCTTTTAGGAACAATGACACTAACGGTTCCTACATGCGCTTTATCACAACCGCGGTCAGCCGAAAAGCCAATATTTCGGCAGAGGTAAGAGGCGTGGAGAACGTTTTCCTTGCAGGCCACTGGCTAAGATATCCCGGCGGACTTCCGATGGCTGCGCTTACCGGCAAAGCAGCCATTGAAACGATAGAAGAGAAAAACAAACCGATTCTTCCGTTTATAAATGAAATAGCTGAGAAAATAACGGATGTTAAGGAAAAGATAATTAACTAAGAAAGTAGGAAATTCGGATTTGGAAAGAAAAGAGAACAGCAAACGAAAAATATATCTGGACATATTAAAAATCATTGCTATGGGAATGGTCTTTTATGTTCATACCGGAACTTTGGCGATGCATCATTATTCTATTTCGGGGGAAAGAAGCTCTTATTGGATTTCCCTGGTACTATATGTTCTTGCCACTGCCGGACCAACAGTCTTCTTTTTCATATCCGGAGGTCTTTTACTGGGCAAAGAAGAAAGTTTAAAAGTTGTTTTACTTAAAAGAGTATTAAGATACGCAATCCTTCTCGTCGGCTTTAAAATCATTCAATTGATATTCTTAATTAAAACAAATCCTGCATATCAGGCAATTCCGGAGTATCATACCAAACCGGTCAGTATTGTATTAAAAGTGGTTTATTCGGATCCGGTTGTATGGCAATACTGGTTTTTACATGCATATATCGCATTTTTGCTTTTCCTTCCGTTCTTAAGAGCGATGGTACAAAAACTAAAAGACAGCGCATTCATATACTTAATCATTCTCTATCTTTTTGTACAGGAAGTACTGATGATAGTGGAATATTATTGGGAAAACGGCAGACTCTCGTTAGACTTTCCGTATTTCGGAGTCGGCATAATTACGCCGATTATAGGCTATTATTTTATAAACCGGTTTAATGATTTGACAAAGAATATTAAAGTGATGATTCCTCTTAATATCGCTTCAATGTTTTTCATCGGATTTGATGTCTTTTATGCGAATAAAATGCTTGAGAAAACATCGAATATAAGTAATCTGGGCGGAACAAGCATGATAATTGCCATTGTTCTTTTTTGCGATGTTAAAGCCGTTTGTGATTTGTTTAAAAAAGGCTTCCCAAAGTGGATTGGATATGTGCTTGGAATATGTGCGTCGGGCAGCATAATCACTTTTTTGATGGATCCCCAGCTTCACGACTATACACAGGTAATATATGATAAATTATGTCCCAAGACGAACTGGCTTATTGCGACAATTATCTGGATGACATGTTCTTTGCTTATAGGAATAATTGTGGCGTGGATATTGAGACTGATTCCGTTTGTCGGAATTCTCTTTGGGGCACCTGACAAAAAGAAAAAAGAAAAGAAAACGGAAGGCGGAGAATAAATTGCGAAAGATACTTATTACAAATGATGACGGAATAGATGCTGAAGGATTAATAAGACTTGCAAAACTGGCCAAAGAGTACGGCGAAGTGTGGGTAATCGCTCCCGCACATCAGAGAAGCGCGGCTTCACAGAGTATTACATTAAGAGAGCCCGTAGAGATTAAGGCACACGATTTTCCCGTGGAGGGAGTAAAGGCTTTTGCCTGCAGCGGAACCCCGGCGGACTGTGTGAGAGTCGGAAGCTTGAGCGTAATGCCTTATAAACCCGATGTTGTGCTTTCGGGAATTAATTATGGTTACAATGTGGCTACAGATATTCAGTACTCGGCCACCTGCGGCGCTGCCTTTGAAGCGGCATTTCAGGGATATATTGCAATTGCTTTGTCGGAAGATGCCAACAAATGCCACGATATTACCGATGCATATCTCAAAGAACTCTTAGAAGAATATATCGATGTTAAAAGAGACAGACATCAGATTTTAAATATCAATTTTCCGAGCGGAAAGATTGAGGATTGCAAAGGCATCCGAAGAGATGTCGGAACATCTTCGGATTCTTTCTATCACGACGGCTACAAATTGCTTGAAGAAAAAGAAGACGGCACCAGAGTCTACATAGTGGACGGAATTTACAACGAAGACGCCGAAGAAGGTACGGACTTCAGAGCTGTCGTTGAGAAGTACATTTCTGTTGGAGTGGTAAATAATATAAGATAAAATTTAATTCTTTTATGAGGGATAAAATGAAAAGAATAAAAAAGATATTTAGTGTTTTTCTTGCACTTTTTCTCGCAGTCAGTCTTTGTGCCTGTGCGGTAAATACAGGCGGAGACCCGATTACCGCAAGATGGAAAGTGGTTTCGTCCACGCTTAACAATACAACTACAAGTTTCACCGGATTTTGGGGAGTATGGGATAAGGTAAGCGGAACCAAGATTCCGGAATTTGATTCGGATGGCAACACCTTCACATTTTCCATGAGCGGAAAAGATCATACAGGAACGGTCGTAAAAAACGGTGATATATACGAACTTTACTGGGATAACGCAAGCGGTCCGAATAAAGTCCGGATGAGCACAGCGACCATCAACGGCGATATTCTGACAATACAGATGACTGATGATCTGACCATGATTTTTAAGATGAAATAAATTTAAGCCGGGAGATAAATCCCGGCTCTTTTTTATGGTTTCTGTATTATATATTTGTTTATTGGATTTCCCATGGCTGAGAACTTTGCTTCGTACTCGGTCATAATGTTTCCCGCACAGAGTTTTTCATCTGCATGAAGATCTCTGGTGAATGCAATCATTTTCCAGCCGGCAGCTTCGACTTCTTCGAGTGCAAAATTGAACAGGTCGTTGTTGTCGGTCTTAAACTCGATAAAGCCGTTGTCTTTTAGGATGGTTTTATAACGCTCGAGGAACTGGCGGCTTTCAAGCCTTCTTTTGGCATGTCTGTCCTTGGGCCAGGGGTCCGAGAAATTAAGATAAATCTTATCGACTTCACCTGCATCGAACACATCCGTGATATCTTCCGCGTCCATTCTGATAAAAATAAGATTGGGCAGCGGCTCTTCTTCCATTTTCTGAATTGCTCGTAAAAGAACCGATGAGTATTTCTCTATTCCGACATAATTGATATCAGGATTTTGCTTTGCCATCTCGTAGATGAACTGACCTTTGCCCATTCCGATTTCAATCTGTATGGGTTTGTCGTTAGAAAAGTACTCGCGAACCTTTCCTTTTCTTTCAGTTTCGTCATGTATTACAAAGTTGCTCGCAGCAATATATTCTTTTGAGCCGGGTACGTTTTTAAGTCTCATAAATCTTCCTTTTTCTGAAAAGTACTAAGAGAATATAACATAAAAAGCAAACAAATAAAAGAGTTTAGCAGTTTCCCGTATAAACATAATCGAGATTTTCTCTTGCTACGTCAGCCAGTCGGTACACAAGGGAAACATCCGTGGGTGCTTTATCGCGCATATGAAAACGCGGGAAGAAGCGGGAGATGTGTAAGGGAATGCTCTTTCCGATTTCGTTGCCTGATGAATCTTTTAAGGAACGAATCCATGAACTGAGCTGACGCATTTCGTCTTCGGTATCATTTTCGCCCGGAACTACAAGTGTGGTAAGTTCGACATGGCAGAATTTGGCGGCTTCTTCGATGAAGTGTTTTGTCATTTCAAAATCTCCGCCGAGGGTTTTGTTGTAATAGTCCGCCGTAAAGCCCTTAAGATCGACATTCATGGCATCGATGTAAGGCTCAAGCTCGCGTAAAACAGGTATTTCTGCGGTTCCGTTTGTGACCAGAACATTTAAAAGACCGGCTTCGTGAGAAAGTTTTGCAGTATCGCGTACAAATTCGTAACCGATTAAAGGCTCATTGTAAGTAAAAGCAATACCGATATTGTCGCGAGCCTTCATCGAGAGTTCCAGTTCGACTAATTTTTCGGGAGTGATTTCTTTAGCCTGATATTTCCAATCCGCAATATCCTCACCCCAGGAGATATCGGAATTCTGGCAGAAAGGGCAGCGCAGATTACATCCGTAGCTTCCGACGGAAAGAATGTTTTTCCCGGGATGAAACCTTTTAAGAGGTTTTTTCTCAATAGGGTCTAAGGCTATGCCGGTGATTTTGCCGTAGTTAGCCGAGGTTACTTTGCCCTCTTTTATGGTCCGTGCCATACAAAAGCCGAGGTTACCTTCTTTAATTTCACAATGTCTGAAACAGACTTCGCATCTTGCCATAATTTTTCTCCTAAAAAAATATTATCAAAACGAAGGGGGAATTTCCATCATTTGATTTGTTATTCGCGCTTAAACGAATTATAATTTAGTTATGAAAATTTCAAGCGAATTAAAATTAATAGGTGACGAATTCTGCGGAGGATACAGTTGCGGTCTGACCATGCATGACAGCGCGACAATGAGAAATTTTACTCTGACAGAAGGCAGTGAAGAATTTGAAGAAGGCATCGCAGCGTATGAAAACGGCGAGGGTCTTCTTTTAATTGTGAACAAAGCAAAAGACGGAGACGCTCTTCGCATAAAAACAACGATTACAAACAACTCCGACAAAGAAGTAACCATGGAAATGCTTACAAGCTTTTGCCTGTCCGAAATAAACGCTGACAGAGTTCACAGATTACAGTCGTTCTGGAGTTCGGAAGGAAGGCTTAAAAGCGAGACCATTGAAGAGATGAATATGGAGCCTTCGTGGATGCATTGGGGAGTCAGAGTTGAAAAGTTCGGAAGCGTTGGCTCGATGCCCGTCAGAAAATATTTCCCGTTCCTTGCTTTGGAAGATTCAAAGACCGGCGAATTTGTCGGAATGCAACTTTATCTTGCATCCACATGGCAGATGGAAATTATCTGCAGGGAAGATGAAAAACTGACGGTTACGGGCGGAATCGGAGACAGGGATTTCGGACACTGGATGAAAACCCTCTCGATCGGCGAAACATTCGAGGCTCCCGAGGCCGTAATAGCACGCGGAGACTCTTTATATGATGTATGCGATAAGCTCGTAAAAGCACAGCACCCGGATATTTCGCCCATTGATTCGGACATGGGAATAATATTCAACGAATACTGTGCGACCTGGGGCGATCCGACGTTTGAAAAGGTTAAAAATGTAGCTGATAAAATAGAAGGCAGGGGCATAAAATATCTGGTAATCGATTCCGGCTGGTACATTGACCCCGAGGCTCACTGGTGGGACTTTCTCGGTGACTGGGATGTGAACGAAAAACGTTTCCCGGGCGGGCTTAAGCCGATAGGCGATTATGTGAGGTCTAAGGGAATGATTCCCGGAGTCTGGTTTGAAATGGACGCAATTACTTCGGGCAGCAAACATTTTAACGAAACGGAACATATCCTTAAAAAAGACGGCATGCCTCTAACCGTAGGCGGCAGAAGATTCTGGGATATGGAAGATAAGTGGGTTAAATCTTTCCTGGAAGGAAAGGTTATTAAACTCCTAAAAGATTCAAACTTCGGATATGTAAAAATCGATCATAACGAACCTTACGGCATAGGTTGCGACGGAGCGGAAAGCCTCGGTGAAGGATTAAGAAGAAAAATAGCTGCCACGCAGGAATTCTTTGCCAAAATGAAAGAAAAAATACCTGACCTTGTGATAGAAAACTGCTCTGCAGGCGGTCACAGACTTGAGCCTTCGATGATGAAGCTTTGTTCCATGGCAAGTTTTTCGGATGCGCATGAAACAACTGCGATTCCATTAATTGCGGCAAATCTTCACAGAGTCATAAGACCCGAGCAGAGCCAGATCTGGGCAGTGCTTCGTGCGGCGGACAGCAAAGAAAGAATCGAATATTCACTTGTCGCAACGTTCTTTGGACGTATGTGTCTAAGCGGAGACATTTACGATTTAACCGACGAGCAGTGGGCTGTGGTAGACGAGGGAATTGAGTTTTATAAGAAAGCGGCTGACATCATAAAAAACGGCAAAACCATCGTGCACCGTGTGGAAAGCACTTCCTACAACAATCCCAAGGGGCAGCAGCTTTTGATAAGAAAATATGGTGAAAAGAGACTCGCGATTTTGCATAGATTCGAGGATTCAAAGAAATGGATTCCCGAGTTTCCTAAGGGATGTAAAATACTGGCTGAATTCGGAAGCGGAGAAACCGACTTTAGCGCAAAAGCCTGGATATATGAGATAGAAGAATAGGAAAGGGTTTATTTTATGAACGAAAACATCGTAAAAAGAAACGAACTTTTGGCACAGAAGGTCATCAAAGGCCTTGAATCAAGAAACATGAGCGGATATTATGCCGCAGACAAGGAAGAGGCTTTAAAAATCGCACTTTCCTTAATACCCGAGGGTTCAAGCATCGGTATGGGCGGTGCAATGAGCGTGCATGAAATCGGACTTTCGGATGCTTTGAAGAAAGGCAATTATAATTTTATCGACAGAGATGCAATTGAGGATAAAAGAGCCGCAATGCTGGCAACATATGATGCGGATTTCTTCTTATCAAGCGTGAATGCAATGAGTGACGACGGTGTGCTCATCAATATTGACGGTAATGCCAACAGAGTATCAGCAATTGCACAGGGTCCGAAGAAAGTCATCTTTATCGTGGGCATGAACAAGGTCTGCGGAGATGTTGACTCGGCACTTAAGCGTGCAAGAAATATTGCAGCACCTACGAACGCACAGAGATTCGGCCTTGCCACACCCTGCGCAAAGACCGGCTCATGTTTTAACTGCAAATCACCCGACACCATCTGCTGTCAGTTCTTAATTACCAGATATTCACGCCATGCAGACAGAATTCACGTAATTCTCGTAAATGACAATCTTGGTTTTTAGGGGAAAAAGTGCTAATATATTAGATGTTGTAAAAAAGATATATTTTGAGGAATTCAATGAAATTTAAGAACATTTGCAAACGCATTCTGCCTGTGGCACTCGCTGCGGTAATGGCGCTTGCTTTGCCCGTAAATGTAAAGGCTGACGATCCGCCCGATTACGATGCGCTCGCCGAAGCCAGAAAAGCCCTTCCGATTCAGTCGAATGCAATAACAGACTGGCCGCAGGGACCCGAGGTTTCCGCTGAAGGTGCGATACTTATCGAAGCCAAGACCGGAGCAATTCTTTATGCCAAGAATATAGACGAGCGACTCTATCCCGCGAGTACGACCAAGATTTTAACCTGTACTCTCGCAATGGAAAACTGCGACCTCGATGAAATGGTTACGTTTTCAAAAGAAGCCATCAATTCGGTTCCCTGGGACGGCTCGAAAGTCGGAATGGACCCCGGTAACTCTATTACGATGGAACAGGCTCTCGAAGCCATCCTCGTAGGAAGTGCAAACGAGGTTTCAAACGGCGTTGCGGAGCATGTGGCTGGAAGCATGGACGAATTCGTCAATATGATGAATGCACGTGTCGAGGAACTCGGACTTGAAAACACGCATTTTGCCAACGCGAACGGTCTTTACGACGACAATCATTACACATCGGCACATGACCTTGCGATAATTGCAAAAGATTTCTTCAGTTATGAAATCCTCTGCAAGCTCTCTAGAACGCCCAAGGTTGATTTTACTCCGACAGCCACCCAGCCCGATGAATTTACAATCAATTCCAAAAACCTTCTTTTACCCGGTAAAAAATACGAGTACGAATATCTCGTGGGTTCCAAAACCGGTTATACCGACAAGGCCAGACAGACGTTGGTTTCCTGTGCGAAGAAAGACGGCATGGAATTAATCTGCGTGGTACTTATGGAAGAATCGCCGACGCAGTTTACCGATACGAGAGCACTGTTTGAATACGGCTTTAACAATTTCACACTCGAATCCATCAAAGGCAAAGAATTCAGTTTTGATTCGAACAAGAGCGGATTCTTTAAGACCGGAACGGATATTTTCGGAGATTCCGAAGACATCTTAATGTTAAACGACAATGCAAAAGTGGTGCTTCCCACCAATGCAACGTTTGACGATCTTAAAATGAATGTCGTTTACGATACCGACAATGTGAATGCCGTGGCAAAAGCCGAGTATTCCTTCAACGGAAATGTGGTCGGATATGCGGACATAATGTTAAACACGCAGAAGACCACGCTTTTTGAGGATTCGCCTCAGACCATTACAAGCGAAGAGGTGCCTTACGTTTCCAACAAGGACGGCAAATCGGTTTTCGTTAATATAAAATACATTCTGATTTCGCTGGTTGTATTTGTTCTGGTGGTTTCGCTTGCAATCATCATCTATCGAAGGATAATGCTCGCAAAACGTGAAATAAAGAAAAAGTCCAGAAACAAGAGCAGGGAAAAGGAAAGGGTATACAGAGACCCCTCCAAGCGGAACAATTTCAAATTATAAATCATAAAAGAAAAAGCAGTTCGAAACGAACTGCTTTTTTATGTGTGTTTTGTTTACTTGTCTTCGTTAGCGGGTAAGTCTTCTTTTACGGTTTGTTCTTCCGCCGGGGCTTCCTTCTTTTTCTTTTTGCCGAATACCAGGAACTTGCTGAAGACGTAATTTGCGATTGTTACAAGCACCGCCGAAATGAATATTTTTACGAACCAGTAGTAAATCTTGTCCTGTGTATCAATTTCGGTTATAACAAAACTGAATTTTGCCAGAAGATTTATAAGGAAATTTTCAAACGAAACGATGTTTATGAAGAACCACATGATTACCACATCCAGAACCCATGTGGAAAGTCTTGATGCAGAAAATCCGCCGAACTCTTTTAAGATGTGCTTGTTATTGCTTTTAAAAACCCAGGCTCTGTTTAAAGGATATGCGAAGCATACTCCGACAACCCAGCCGAAAGTATTAATCACAAAATTCTGCCAGGAGATGTTTGAGTCAAGGAAAAACTTCGCCACAAAGCATGCGCCCCACGAAACGATGGTTGTGAGGACACCTACGATAAGGTATATGATTATTTCTTCGTATTTTTTGTAAAGTTCTTTTATTTTACCCATTTTAATCTCTTTTCAGTTATTTGGTAGTTGCAATCATATCAGCGATGCACCAGTGAGGATTGTCGATTCCGTCGTCCGAGTCATCGTAATAAATGAAGAATACGGTTGAGTCAAAGTCGTTCGAAATCTTCTCGCCGGTTCTGGTTAAAATCATATTCTTGGAGAACGCGATGTGAAGCGAATAGCAGACGTCCGAATATTCCGCATAATTATCCACTACAACATTTGTATACTTGGGATCGTCGAATTTGTGAGCGGAAGTAAAGGTGATATCAACACCGCCTGCCCACTGCTTCGCCATATTCCAGTAGTCCGAATCTTTTATGAGGAAGGACTGAACAGTGGCAAGACCGTGATTTGCGCCGCTTAAGTCATCCGTATTAAAATCTTCGTAAGTCTGAACCATTGAAAGTGCTTCGTTTTTACGCTCCTCGCTTAAGTTGGAAGCTGCCGAAGCGTAGATGGCTTTGACCTTGTTGCCGTTTATTTCGATGGGAACTTCTTCGCCGTTGGTATTTAAAACTTTGATATCTGAATCTGCGAGCACATTGTCAACTTTGTATTCCACGTATGAAGGCATCGAAATATATTTCGAAACATAGGAAAATTCAGGGATTTCCTCGATTTTATCCGTTTTGTAGGTTGTATCCACGTGGCGGTTGTTAATGACGGGCGTATAGCCGTCGGGAATCGAGAAGGTGTAATTGGTCAGGTTAATGCTGCAAACAGGCTCGATTGTATCAACATCCCAGTCCATAATTGTAAGGATTGCAAAGATTTTTTCCTGACTGATGGCCTTAAGCGTAACTCTTGCGACCTGCTCGCCGTCGGCACTTATGTTGTAAACGGGAGCTTCGGTAATATAGCTGGTCGGATCCTTTTCTGCCGTAAAAGATGAATACGTGCCGAGAGAAGCAATGTAATCGTCAAGAAGGGACTCGCTGTCTACAAACGTTAAATCAAGACTTTCAAATGTAAAGTCCGAAGCTGTTAAAGATCCTTCTTTTGCGTTCTTTTCAAAGGTTTCCACAAAAGAAGCAATGTAGTTTTCGGACTGTGAATTCTCATATCTCTTCAAACATACATCTGTGTATTTTAAGAAGAAAAACGCAAGCACAATAAGGATTGCGGTATAAAGTCCGAGGCCAATCCAGAAAGCAGGAGACTGTTTCTTTTGAGGCACGGGACGAGAGGATCTTCTTACTGATGAAGATGAGGAAGGTCTCTTTGTGCTGTTTCCTGAAGAAGGTCTTCTCTGTGCGGAGGACGAACTGCCTGACGAAGGACGGCCTGATGCAGATGAAGGGCGTCTTTGGGCAGAGGAGGAACCCTCTGATGCGGGTCTTCTCTGCGCACTTGCAGAACTTCCTGATGAAACTCTTCTTTGTTCACTTGATGTACTTCCTGATGAAGGGCGAGCAGAAGCACTTGATGAAGGTCTTCTTGCTTCACCTGAGGAAGCCTGTCTTGATGCAGATGTTCTTTCTGCCTGTCCTGCCTGAGGGCGTCTTGCCTCCGAAGACTGTCTTGCTGCGCCTTCGCTTGCACGCTCTTCGCGCATTTGTCTCATACGCTCGTTTGCAAGCTCACGCATGGAGGGCTGATGATTATTTTGTCTGTTTGTATTGTTTTCGTTAGCCATGTCGCACCTCCTTAGTTCTTGGGCATTACCGCAAATGCTGTCGGTAATTTCCATGATGAATTCTTATAATAGAAGGTTACGCTCGACATTTCATATGCGTCTTTGTAGACCATGGAAGAAGAACTTCCGCCGTCGAGATTGGCTGCGTTAACTGCGCCGTATTCCTGCATGATTCCGATGAGGTCGGAAGCGGTTGCACCGAGATGTCCGCTCGCACCACGTCCGTCGGTTACAAGGAAAAGAACCGCACCATCGGCACGCTGACCGATGGCCGTACGGGGATTTGCGCCGGAGCCTGTACCGTTAAGTACTCTGGCTTCGCCGTTTGAAATAAGCGAAACAAAATGGTTATTTGAATCGGAGGATTCTTCCTGGAAACAGTGAGCATCGCGGATGCCCTCCGTTTTAACGTAATTTTCAAAATCTGCAGCCGACATTCCGGTTAAGTCTTTTATGATCAAAATATTGTCGTTGTTAAAACCGATCATATAAAGGCCTGTGAGACCTGAAGGCTGATTGTAGGTAATCTGGCCGTTTTCAACAACTACGCCGAGGGGCTTGCCGCCCTTGTTGCCGACCGACACATAGATACCTGCGTTTACGCCGCCGATTGCGCCTCTGTCGGAAATGATTTCGTCGAGGTTTTTACCGTATTCGCCCCAGTTTCCGTTTTCGCTTGTTGTAGCCATTACAACCTGGGAGGGATCTTTTATGATCATCATTTTTGCAAAGAAAGTACGACCGGAAATCTCTTCTATGCGAATTCCGTTCTCGTCAAATTCTTCGTCTGCATAAGGATTTTCCTCGCCCGATTCGGGATCGTCGGAAGCTGTGTTGATGGAAATAAGGGAAGTATCGACAGTGGTGTCGACCTTTTCCATTTTATTTTTGTCTACGATTTCCTGAATTTCTTCTTCGCTGCAAACCCAGTTAGCCAGGAATTTGAGCTGTCCGGTTTCAAGAATGGTAGTGATAAAAAGCGTTCTTGCGGCTTCGGAAGGACCGTTGCAGCATTTCTGGAGCACGATGTAAAAAGCTCCGAAGAAAACAGTTAAAGTTACAAGAATTACAAGTGCTATTCTGCCGACAAGACCGAGCACTTTTTTGAATGCTCCTCTTTTGCCGGATGTGGATAAAATAAGTACTACCGCTCCGATTATCATGGCAATCAGAACTGCAAAAATAATAAATGGCATGAGAGTAAAAAACCTCCGGAATGTTTATGTTTGGTTTTATTTGTTCTTCTTTACGAAAACCCAGTTCTGTTGGATTCTGAAACTCAAGAAGAAAAGGAATGTATCAACGACAATCTTGATTAATGTATCGAAGATGCTTCCGTCTTTTAAGTTAAACACGATGGTCGAGAAAAGATACAACAACCCTGCGGATGCGATGTACTGGCAAACGCAGAGGATGTAGTATTTAACCATGGTTGAACCGTAAGCGTCTTTTGATTTGAAAACAACTTTTCTGTTGACGGAAAAATTGACAAATGACGAGGTGAGACGGGCAATGCCTGTCGCAAGCGGAATACGAAGTTCATTTGAGAACCCGAGCTTTCCGAAGAGGAAATTCAAAATCGTAAAAAGCGTCACATCCACGAGTGTTGATGCAAGGGAACTTGCGATATATTTTATGATAATACCGTAAATTCTGATGGAATCGCGGATGGGCCTGAAATGCGATGTCTGGTTTTCTTCAAGATAAATGGTCTGAATAACGACTTCCTTAAAAGAAATGCCGGCGTGCTTGACTGCGAAGAACTGATTTGTCTCGTATTCGTATCTGTCGCCGTCAACCTCGGTCATCATTTTTAAATGCTCGAAAGGAATGGCACGAAGACCGGTCTGCGTGTCGGAAACCTTTATTCCGCAAAGAAGTCTGAAAACCATTTTGGTGCAGACATTTCCGAATTTTGATCTTGCGGGAACGTCTTTTCCGCTGAAATTACGCACGCCGAGAACAACCGAGTGAGGGTTTTCCTCGAGCTTTTCGATACATTTTTTTACATCCGTTGCAAGATGCTGTCCGTCGCCGTCCACCGTGATTACGTTGGGCTTGTTCGGTCTGTTTTCAAGAATGTATTCAAAAGCCGTTTTCATGGCGCGGCCCTTTCCTTTGTTTACTTCGTGAACAAGGAGAGTTACGTTGCCTAATGCCTTCGCCTCTTCAAAGCGTGCTTTATGCTCCTCATCGGACCCGTCGTCGACGAGGATTATATCATCAAAGCCTTCGTCAATCAGGCTTTTGACAGTCGATATTATTTTTTCGTCCGGGTTTAAACTCGGAATTATTACTGTAGCATTCATATTAAAGTTTTTCTTTATCTGCTTCCAAAGCAGGAGTTTTTTCTTCGTTGTAAAAGATTTTATCGCAGGTTTCGGGCTTTTTCTCTCTGAACTTTTTAATCAAAAAGTCTCCTAAAAGACATGCCAGAATGCCGAGTGCGGTACCGGTAATTGCACCTGCAATAACGTCTGTCGGATAATGGATTCCGACATAAAGTCTCGAAACACTTATGAGGATTGCAACAACAAGAAGCGGAATCGAAAACTTCTTGGGCAGTTTCTTTAAGAAAACGGTTGCAGCCGCAAAGGAAGATCCCGTGTGGCCCGAAGGGAAGGATGCGTCGTGTGCGTGTTTTATGATGCACTCGAGTCCCGCAATGATTTCGTAAGGACGAATTCTTCCGATGACGTTTTTAAGAATTGCGTTGTTTACTATAACTGAGAAAAGAAGCGCTACGAGTGCGAAGATTCCGGCTTTTCTCGTTTTTTTGGGTATGCAGAGGATTAATGAAATACCAATCCAGAAATATCCGTTGTCTCCGAGATGTGTAATGAACTTGAATATCACGTCAAGGACGGGATTTCTTACCACATCCTGAATCCATAAAAGAATTGTTGAATCAAACTGTAAAATCATAATACTTCCTTAATTTTCCACATAATCCAATAAATTATATCAAAATAAGGAAACGATTACAACCGACCGCAAAGAAAGAGTGATAAAAAAATGCCGATTTAACACGAGATATTGTGTTTTAAAAGAAGAATAATCACATATAATGTGGTATAATATCTTCAAAGAAAAAGTGAGCAGGGAAAATGAGAGTAGAATATACCATTATCCGCAGTTCCAGACGCACGATGAGCATAGAAATAAAGCCGGACGGAAGAATGCTTTTAAGAATCCCTTACCGTGTTTCCGATGCAGAGGCTAAAAGATTCGTCGAAAGCAAGGCAGACTGGATTCGAAAGACGCTTACAAAGATTGAGGAAAGAAACGAAGAGAATCCTCCGGGCGAAAAATTCAGCGAAACGGAACTTAAAAAAATAAAGAAGAAAGCAAAAAAAGAAATCCCGATTCTGGTGGATTACTATGCTCCCAAGATCGGAGTAACCTACGGACGTATTTCCATCAGGGCGCAGAGAACACTCTGGGGGAGCTGTACGGCAGAGGGGAATCTGAACTTTAACTGCCTCCTGGTGCTTCTTCCCGAAAGGGTTATGAGATACGTGGTGGTTCACGAACTCTGTCACAGAAAGGAAATGAATCACTCAAAGCGCTTCTGGGCCGAGGTGGGAAAGGTTCTGCCGGATTACAAAGTTTTACGAAAGCAGCTTAAAGATGAGGGAACAAATCTGCTTGAGAGGCTGTAAGAATTGTCCTACAAAATATAGTATTTTTACGAGAAAAAAACTTCTTATTATAAAGGGATTATAAAAATATAAAAAAGTCCGAAAAATACCGATAAAAAGGGCAAAACAAGACACCTGAGGGACATATGCAGGAAAGATGATGTTGAAAATGCCTAAAATCACAACATTATGTGCTCAAAGTATGAAAAAATGCGTATATTTAGGCATTTTTCCTTGACAAATGACCGAAAAAACACTATAAATAATATAAGTGCTAACGAAGCACAAAATATTGTATATAGGAGGAGTTCATAATGAACAAAACAGAATTAGTTGCAGCTATGGCTGACAAGGCTGGTATATCAAAGAAAGATGCTGATAAGGCACTCGCTGCTTTTATCGACGTAGTTGGTACAGAGTTAACAAAGAAGGACGGAAAGGTTCAGTTAGTAGGCTTCGGTACATTCGAAGTTGCTCAGAGAGCTGCTAGAACAGGTCTTAATCCTTTAACAAAAGAAAAGATCAAAATCAAAGCTTCTAAGGCTCCTAAGTTCAAAGCTGGTAAGGCTTTAAAGGACAAAGTTAACAAGAAGAAATAATTGATTGTTATCGACTAATCAAGGGCAGCTTTTACAGCTGCCCTTTTTACGTATCTGAAAGGCAGAATAAATGAGATTAGACAAATATTTAAAAGTATCAAGACTTATAAAAAGAAGAACAGTCGCCAATGAGGCATGCGATGCCGGAAGAGTTATGGTTAACGATAAAGTGGCCAAGGCTTCGACGGATGTAAAGGTCGGCGATGTGATTTCAATCAAGTTCGGAGAAAAGACCGTAACCGCCAAGATCCTCAGCATTACAGAGACTATTCACAAGGAAGATGCCAAGGACATGTACGAACTTATGTAACCCAAAGCTTTCTTTTACGGTTAACATAAGTGAACGGTGCACATTTAATAAATAACACAAAAAAAGCCCGTAAATTCTACACAAAACGAATGTTCGATTATTTAATTTTTTTAAAAAAAGGTTACATAATTTTCGAAAAACCGTTTGACATGAAAATTTAGAAATCGTAAACTATTTATGTCAACTGTGGTGGACAATCAGGTTGGCTCGGTTGATTAATTGTTTTTAGGGGACGATTTCGATGAAATGGTGGCAGGTACCTGCTTATAGAATTCAAAAATTTAAGAAGAGTACTTTGATTACTCCGATAATAGTTCTGGTACTGATCGTCATCATGGTCGGAGCGGTAAGCATCGGATGTGCTTCCTTAAGAGCCAGACAGAAAGCTTATGATGCAGAGATTGAAAAATATCAGAATCTCATAGCATCGGAGCAGGCCAGAAGCGAAGAAATCGCAGAGTACGCGCTGTATACCAAGACAGAAGCTTACTACGAGGAAGTCGCAAGAGAAAAATACAGGCTGGTACATGATAACGAAATTATTTTTATAACAGATTAAAACGAGGCGGTTCAAAAATCGAATTGCCTCTTTTTTATTGCAAGAATTATTGTATAAACTTAAAATATATAAATATGAAAAAGGTTTGCGAATATATTAAACAGAATAACCTTCTTGAAAAAGGCGACAACATCATCCTCGGCGTATCCGGCGGGGCTGATTCCGTTTGTCTTTTATATATTATGAACGAACTGGGAAGTGAGTACGCATTAAACATTACGGCGGTTCATATCAACCATATGATTAGGGAAACCGCGGATCGCGACGAGAAATTTACTAAAGATCTCTGCGAAAAGTTCGGAATTAAATTCGTATCATACAAAACAGACTGTCCGGCCGTTTCCGAAAGAGACGGTATTTCGCTCGAAGAAGCCGGCAGAAACGAAAGATACAGACTTTTTAACGAAACCGGCGAAAAGGAATACGGGAAAGATAATTATAAAATCGCAGTTGCGCACCATATGGATGATCTGGCGGAAACGCTTATTTTTAATATGGCAAGAGGCACCGGCATTAGCGGACTTTCGGGCGTTAAGTGTAAGAGCGGAAACATTATAAGACCATTTCTTTGCGTTACAAGAGCCGAGATTGAAGAGTATCTTAATATAAAAGATGTAACTTTTATGACCGACGAGACCAATCTTTCGGACGATTACGCCAGAAACAAAATCCGTCATAAAATAATCCCGACCATGAACGAAATTACCGAAAAGGCGGTAAATCACATGGCATCCTGCGCAGGCCAGTTAGGTGAAATCGAGGATTATTTAAAGATCCAGACCGATTCCCTTTGGGCAAAATATGTGAAGGAAGAAAAAAACGCCGAAGCCGGAAATACAGAAATCCTGCTTCTTGAGTCTCTTTTAGGAGAACATCCCGCGTTAATTAAAAGAGTCATTCACCGTGCACTAACTATCGTTGCAGGAAGATCAAGGGATATTTCCGCAGTTCAGATTGAGGCTGTATTAAATCTGTTCGAGCTGCAGACGGGGCGCAAAAGAGACCTTATTTACAATATGGAAGCGATCAGAGTCTACGAAGGCGTGCAGATAATGATAAAAAAAGAAGTTTCCGATGAAGAAAAAAAAGACGCGCTCGCAAAGCTTCATTTTGAAATCAAGGACCGTGACTTTTCGCAAAATATTCCCACGGATTTATACACGAAATGGTTTGATTATGATAAAATAAAATATTCCTTAGATGTGAGATTCAGGAAGGAAGGCGATTATCTGACCATTAACGATGCGAACGCAAAAAAACTTTTGTCGGATTATATGACAAACGAAAAGATACCGTCTGATAAGCGTGATGAGATACCCCTTCTTGCCGATAAAGATCACATTTTATGGGTGGTTGGTCACCGTATCAGCAATTACTATAAGGTAACTGACGAAACGAAAAAAATAGTCGTGGCCACATATAATATATAATATATATAAGTAATATAAGATATTTTTACTTTGTATATATCAAAGGAGATAAATATGGAAAAAATCGAAATCATGATTTCCGAAGAGGAAGTCAATAAAAGAATCCGTGAAATCGGAGAACAGATTACCAAAGATTACGCAGGCAAGGAAGTACTGCTTATCTGCGTTCTTCGCGGCGGCAGCTTCTTTATGTGTGAACTCGCCAAGAGAATCAACCTTGACGTGAAGATTGATTTTATGTCCTGTTCAAGCTACGGCAAGGGAACCGCATCCAGCGGACACATTAAGATCATAAAAGACCTTGAAGAAAGCATTGAGGGCAAAAATGTTATCGTTGTGGAAGATATCATTGATTCCGGCAGAACTTTAAGCCACCTGTTGGATCTTTTAAAATCCAGACAGCCCGAAAGCCTGGCACTCTGTGCACTTTTAGACAAGCCCGAGAGAAGAGTGGTTGAAGTTCCCGTTGATTATATAGGATTCCAGGTTCCCGATTATTTCGTGGTCGGCTACGGACTCGATTATGATCAGAAATACAGAAACCTTCCTTATATAGGAAGAGTTCACATTGATGATGAAGTACTAAAATAATGAGACAGAATTCAGGAGGCATTTGTGGATAACAGAAGAGGGCCGAGATTATTCGGCGCATTATTATTAATAGCGATACTGCTCATAATAGGCATTTTCGTTTCCAAACTGGATACGAACGCACTTATGGGTATCAAGCCCTATACAAAAGGCATGCTCGAAACACAGTTAAACGAGAACATGGTTACGGGCACAAAAATCGAGCAGAAGCTTAACTCCAGAGGCGGTTCGGTAATAGTTACCCTAAAAGACGGCCAGGAGAAAGTGCTGTATGTAACAGATACGGCAGAAATTGAAGAATGGTTAAGAAGCTACGGCCTCGATCCCGAGGTTAGCGAAGTTCCGGGTGAGAACTGGTTTATTTCTCTTTTACCCACCCTTATTATGGCGGTGGTATGCGTATTCTTCTTTGTCATCATGCTTAATATGATGTCGGGAGTCGCAGGAGGCGGCAGCAACAGCAAACTCATGGATTTCGGCAAGAGCCGTGCCAAGATGATAAGAGACAACAAAAAGAAACTCTCCGACGTAGCGGGACTTGAAGAAGAAAAAGAAGACTTAAGCGAAATCGTAGATTTCCTTAAAAACCCCGGCAAATATGCCAAGATGGGCGCAAGAATTCCCAAGGGTATTCTGCTTGAGGGCCCTCCCGGAACAGGTAAGACTCTTCTTGCAAAAGCCATTGCAGGCGAAGCGGGAGTTCCTTTTTACAGTATTTCCGGTTCTGACTTTGTGGAAATGTTCGTCGGTGTCGGCGCATCCAGAGTAAGAGACCTTTTCGAAGAAGCCAACGCAAACAAGCCCTGTATCGTATTTATCGATGAAATTGATGCCGTTGCAAGAAGGCGTGGTACAGGTATGGGTGGCGGACATGACGAAAGAGAGCAGACCTTAAACCAGATGCTCGTTGAGATGGACGGTTTCTCAGAGAACAGCGGTATTATCGTGCTTGCTGCCACAAACCGTGTGGATATTCTCGATCCTGCGATTCTTCGTCCCGGACGTTTTGACAGAAAGATTATGGTTGGCCGTCCCGACGTAAAGGGCAGAAAGGCCATCCTTGAAGTTCATTCAAAGAATAAAAACCTCGGCAGTGACGTTAATCTTGAAGAAATCGCAAGAACTACGGCAGGCTATACCGGTGCGGACCTTGAAAATCTTTTAAACGAATCTGCTATCATTGCTACAAAGCGTGACGCTGCATACATTAACAGCGAAGATATAAAGAAAGCAATCATCAAGACCGGAATCGGTACCGAAAAGAAGAGCAGGATTGTTTCCGAAAAGGAAAAGAGAATTACTGCATATCATGAAACCGGCCATGCGATTCTTTTCCACGTGCTTCCCGATATGGATCCCGTGTACACAATTTCCATCATACCTACCGGTGTATCGGCAGCAGGCTATACAATGCCTCTTCCCGAAACTGATGAAATGTTTAACACCAAGGGAAAGATGATGCACAGAATCATGGTTTCCCTCGGAGGAAGAATTGCAGAAGCGCTTATACTTGAAGATATTACGACCGGCGCATCAAGCGATATCCAGAATGCAACCGAAATCGCTAGAAGCATGGTAGTAAGATACGGTATGTCCGAAAAGCTCGGAATGATTAATTACGAGACTGATTCGGATGAGGTATTCATCGGAAGGGATCTTGCTCATACGAAAGCATACAGCGACAAGACTGCAGCCGAAATAGACGAAGAAGTTCGCCGTATTATCGACGAATGCTATAAAGAAGCGGAGAAAATCCTAAAAGAGCACGAAAACGTGCTTCATGCAGTATCTAAACTTCTTATGGAAAAAGAGCGAATTACGCGTGAAGAGTTCGAAAAAACCTTCAACAATGTAATGAATCCGGGTGTCGCTTGGTAAAATTGCACAAAGAAAATGCAAAACCATTGACAAGTTTGTGAATTTCGCGGATTGCTAAATATAAGGGGGGTTGGTATATTATTACTTGTAACCCCCCAATACATTATAGTTTTTTGCTATACCCCATAAGAAGAAATACCTTCTCTAAAAAGGACAGTTCAGAAATGACTGTCTTTTTTACGTTTATAGGGGGAATTTATTCATTCGGGCGCTCTTGAAAGATCTCCAAAACCCGGACAAAAGGGCAAAAAAAGGACATTAAAAAGGAAAAAGAAATAATATTACATAAGAAGTAAAAAGAAATCAATCAAATAATGAAAGAATTAACAAAATATTCACATTTTAATTGACATATCACGATTATAAGGGTAACATAAGTTTATCTATGAGGTAGTATATATTATCTCATAAAGCCACACCATTTTAAGAAAGGAGGACATGCCAGTGAAAAAGTTTTCCAGATTGATTGCTACTGTTGCAGCTTTAGCTCTTGGTTTAGGAGTTTCATTAACTGCAATTGCTGCTCCCAGTCCGTCCACAACTACAACTTCCGGAAATAGTGGAAGTGGATCGGTTTCATCTTATATTACAAAAGATAAAACAAATCTTACAGTTAGTGAAGTAGGAGAAAACATTTGGGAAGAAGCAAGACAGATAGCTAAAAAGCTTTTTGGTGAAGATGCACAGGTAATCAAAGTATTAGATATCAACGGTACTCTTACAGAGCCTACAGATATTACTATTGTTTATTCCGGACTTAATCCCGGACAGAACATCGCTATTCTTCATAAGAAAGCTGATGGTACTTGGGAAGATCTCCCTATGGTTTCACTTGTAAACGGTGAAGCTACAGCTACATTTAAATCTTTATCACCTGTAGCTATCGTTGTTAAGGGTAAAATTGCACCTAAGACAGGGGTAACTGTTGCAGTGACAGGTCTTCTTAGCCTTGTAGCATTATTCGGTGCTGCAATTTGCTTTAAGAAGAGCAGATAAGTTTTAAACCTTTTGGCATAGATTTTTTCTTTGCCTTAAATCATTATGCATGATGTTTTAAAAGTGTGGCAGCCTGCCTCGTTTCGGCGGGGCAGGCTCGTTTTTTCGGAAGATTCACATAAGACTTCATATTCGCATAATGTTTTTTAATGTATGGATGTTTTTCATATATTAAAATATACGCTAAAGAAGCAGACATAATTTAGAAATAAGAGGACGAAGGTTTGATAAGTCTTTCGTTTGATGTAAAAAGGGAAGAAAGAAATAAAAGAAGTCGTATTTCACGAGCAAAAATGACTACAATCGTAGCGGGCTTAATAACTGCGGTTGCCGTTTTTTTTGCTTATGATTTTTCTTCTGAAGCAAAAGGAATCGTATATACGGGTTCTGCAGAATATAATGCCACATCAGGACAGGACTTTAATGTAGGTGTTTATTTCGGTGGAGATAACGGAGAAAAAACCGGAAATTACGAGGCTGTAATCGTATATGATGAAAATTATCTGACATATGTCGGCGGCGGCAATGAGGGCGGAAACGGTAAGATAAACGTAAGCGGTACCTCTGCTGACGGCGGAAGAGTCAGAGTCATGATTACTTTCCATGCTGTAATAGGCGGAGATACTTCCGTAAAAGTGGAAAGTGCAACCCTTACAGACAATGACGGTGGAGCACTTGAGATTACCGAATTTCCCGAAGTACCTGTTCATATCCAGGCACCCGTTGCCGACGCTCCCGAGTATATTATGTTTAACGGAGAAATACTTCCCGATTATTCCGAAGAAGTTCAGGAATATACGTTAGACATTGCTTATACTGAAAACTTCGAATTCAGTGTTCCCGACGGTTATAAAATAATATCAGAGACCGAAGGCCTTGAAGCCGGCGAAAACGAGATTGTCCTTAATGTTACACAGGACAACCGCACACCTCTTGAATACAAAATAACCGTTAATATGGAAACTCTTAAAGAAGAGGAGCCTGAAACACAGGAAAACGCTGCCGAAGACGCAGAGAAAACGAAAGAAGTATCTGAAAATACCGATTCCGAGCCCGCAGAGGAAACGGCAAACGAAGAAACCGTCTTGACCGAAGAAAATGCGGAAACTAATCCCGGTAATGTTAATACAAATAATGTAAATGCTGTTTCAAAAGGAAAGATACCTAAGAATGAAAATACAAATTCTTTTATCGTTCTTGGTTTGTTTGCCGTAGCGATACTGGTAATACTTCTTTTAAAACTTATCTGGGACAGAGCCGGAATAGCCGGAAGAGGCATTCAGAGGGGATTTAAAATAATTCGTAAAAAGGTGGCAAAAAATACTTATCAGCCGGTGCAGACTGCAGACGACGGATTTAATTTAAGCCAGCTTGAGGAAACGGAAATATCGGACGAAGAAATCGAAATGGTAGATTTGTCCGGAGTAGATGAGGAAATGAATTAATGACGGATAATTATCCCGCCAAAGAACTGGTGGATATCCACTGTCATATTATTCCGGGAGTTGATGACGGCTCCGACGGTTTTGAAAGCACGATGAAAATGCTTAAAACCGCTCAGGATGAGGGCATCACAAGGATGATTGCAACCCCGCATTTTAAGAAGGGGCATCATAATGTTTTGCCTGAAGAAGCCGACAAATTACTGGAAGAAATAAAAGCAAAAGCCGAAAAAGAAGGCTTAACCCTGAAATTTTATCTCGGAAACGAAGTAATGTATTTCAGCGACGTGGAAGAGGTATTTGACGAGGGAAAGATAAGCCGCATTAACGGTACGGATAATCTGCTGATAGAGTTTTACCCGGACGATGAATATTCGAGAATTCGAAGAGGCATCGAAACGGTACAGAGCATGGGATTTACTCCGATTCTGGCGCATGTTGAAAGATATCTTGAATTAAGAAAAGATATTTCAAAGATTGAACATTTAAAAGCAGTCGGCGCCGTGATAACTGTAAATGCATCCAGTGTTACAGGTGATGCGGGATTTCTTACAAAGCAGTTTGTAAAAGGTTTGCTTCGAAGAAAACTCGTAGGCATGATCGGAACGGATGCACACGACAATTCAAACAGAGCACCGCGAATGAAAAAATGTGCCGAGTATCTTTATTCAAGATATGATGAGGCATACGTGGATGCGATTCTTTTTAAAAACGCGATTGAATTGTTCGAGCTTGATTAAATATTTGGTACAAAAGAAATTACGGAAACAGGGAAAAAAGAATGGATAAAATTATTTATCAAAACGAAAAAGACGACGAGCAGGAAATTGACGTAGCGGAAATACTCATGTATCTTTTGCACTGGCTCTGGCTTATCGCTATTGCAGGCATAATCACGGCGGCTATCGGTTTTTCGATAAGTGCATTTATTATTACGCCTCAGTACAAATCTTCAACAAAGATTTATATTTTAAGCAAAAACAGTTCAAACGATACGCTGACATATTCCGATACTCAGCTTTCAACATTACTTACAAAGGACTTCGAAGCGCTTATTACCAGCCGCTACGTTCTTGAAACGGTTATTAGCGACCTTCAGCTTCCGGAAAACTACAATCAGTTAGTCGGAAAGGTTTCGGTAAGCAATACCAAAGAAACACGTATCATCAGTATCAGCGTGGAAGATGCAAATCCCGAGAGAGCACGTATTATTGCAGATGCAATTCGTGATGTGGCTGCTATCCAGATACAGTCGGTAATGGATATAGAAGCCGTAAATGTAGTTGATGTTGCAAATCTTCCGACCACGCCTTCAAAGCCTTCCAAGAAAAAATTCACACTTATCGGTTTTGCAATCGGTGTTGTACTTATGGCAGGTATTCTTACATTAAGATTTTATTTTGACGATTCAATCAAAACGAGTGAGGATGTAGAGAAATATCTCGGTATGACCACGCTCGCCATGATTCCTCTGATGCAGGATGACGAAGATACATCCAAAAAGAGCAAGAAAGCAAGGAGGAAATAGAAATGCAGGAATTATCTCTTAAACAGAAAAAACTTGATTTCAGAACACAGGAAGCATTTAAGACGCTTCGTACAAATATAGAGTTTTCGGGTTCGGATGTTAAGACCGTATTTTTTACGAGCACAACACCCGACGAAGGAAAGAGTACGGTTTCTTTTGAACTTGCAGTAAGCTTTGCACAGGCAGGAAAGAAAACGCTGCTTGTTGATGCCGATCTTCGTAAATCCGTTATGAAGAGCCGTTATAAAAAGGGCAGGGTTCAGTTCGGACTTTCCCATTTCCTTATCGGCAGAGTTCAGTTTGAGGATGTAGTGTGCTCAACTGACGTACCTAATTTCCATCTGGTATTTGCAGGACCCGTACCACCCAACCCGAGTGAACTTTTGGGCAGCGACAGATTTGTTCGCTTTATGGATCAGGCAAAAGAACTGTATGATATCATCATTGTAGATACACCCCCTGTAGGTTCCGTTATCGATGCGGCAATTGTATCAAAGCAGTGTGACGGCGGAATACTGGTAGTCAAATCAGGTAATATCAGTTACAGATTTGCCAGAAAGAGCTTGGAGCAGCTCGAAGTTGCCGACTGTAAGATTTTAGGATGTGTACTTAACGAAGTAGCCCTTAACAGCAAGGGATATTACGGAAAATATTACGGCAGATACTACGGTAAGTATTACGGAAGATATTACGGCAGTTATTACGGCGGTTACGGCAATTACGGTAATAACGAAGAAGAGGAATAATTAAGCAATGTAAAAAATTAGGGGTTTCTAAGAAACCCCTTTTTTGATAAAATTTTTATTACAGGGAAGATTTTTGACACTTGTAAACGGTGTATTTTAGCGAGGATAAAAAAGTGAAAAAAATAGTAGTTTTCGGTGGCGGCACAGGACTCTCCTGCGTGCTTTCCGGATTAAAATTGTTTCCTTTGGACGTTACAACCGTAATTGCAGTCAGCGATAACGGTTCAAGTACAGGTGTACTCAAAGAAGAATTAAATATTCCCGCAGTCGGCGATATCGGCAAAGTACTTCTTTCCATGGCAAACGTTGACGCGGATTTTGTGAACCTCATGGGCTACAGATTTTCCAAAGAAGGCTCCCTTCACAACCATCCTGTCAGAAACATTATGCTTGCGGCTTTAATCGACACAAAAGGAAGCCTCGCGGAAGCAACCAAATACATGGCAAAGCTTTTACAGGTCAAAGGTACCGTGCTTCCTTTAACCGAAGAGAAAGTCGATTTGGTCGGCGAAGGCGATAACGGCAGTTTTATCGGCGAGGAATGTGTCAGCGAGCACATAAAAGACATAAAAAGACTCTACTACGACCATGACGTTCGTATCTGCGAGGAAGTAAAAGACAAAATTCTTGAGGCAGATCTTATAATCTTTAGCCCCGGCAGTCTTTACACGAGTATTCTTCCCCACCTTCTTTCAAAAGAAGTGGTAGAGACGCTCAAAGTTGCAAAGGCACCTCTTATGTACATTTCAAACCTTGTAACACAGCCGGGTGAGACCGACGGCTATAATGTCGGAGACCATGTCGACGTTCTTAACCACTATCTTAAGGATCGTAAAATAGACATCGTCATCGCCAACAACGGTATTGTTGATGAGCACATAAGACAGAGATACTTAGATACCGAAGGCAAGACAGTAGTCAAACTGGAAGGTGTTAGCGATACAAAGGTAATCGCGGACAACATTTTCTCAATCGAGGACGACAGGATACGTCACGATGCGTTAAAAACAGCGTATCTCGTATTCTCATATATGATGAATAACGGCTGATGCAGCTAGAAATCAATAAACTATATTTGGAGCGGGAAGACCGCTCCTTTTTATTTATAAAAGTTTACATAAAATATGGCATATATTTGATTTTAGTGTTATAATTTAATGGATAATGGGCAAGAATGGGGGATTAGCATGAAATATGACATTATTATCGTCGGCGCGGGCCCCGGAGGAATCTTCTCGGCGTTCGAACTGACAAAGTTAAACAGCAATCTTAAAATAGCGATTTTTGAGGCGGGCAATCCGCTTGAAAAGAGAAAATGTCCGATTGACGGAGTTAAGGTCAAAAACTGCATCAAGTGCCCGACATGTGCCATAATGAACGGCTTTGGCGGCGCAGGTGCTTTTTCGGACGGAAAATATAATATAACCAATCAGTTCGGCGGTTCGCTCTACGAGTATATCGGCAAAAACGAAGCCATCGATCTGATGAAGTATGTCGATGAGATTAACCTAAAATACGGCGGCGAAGGCACGAAGCTTTATTCAACCGCAGATACCAAGATTAAGAAGATGTGCCTTGAAAACGGCCTTCACTTACTCGATGCGCAGGTTCGCCATCTGGGCACGGATATCAATTACATCGTGCTTGAGAATCTTTACAACCACTTAAAAGACAAGGTGGAGTTTTTCTTCCGCACACCCGTTGAAAAGGTTGAAAAGAATGACGGCGGATATACCATTATTACCGCTGACGGAAGTTATGACTGTGACAAATGCATCATTTCCGTAGGAAGATCCGGCAGTAAATGGATGGAGACAGTCTGCAACGACTTAAATATTCCTACCAAGTCAAACCGTGTTGATATCGGTGTCAGAGTGGAGCTTCCCGCAGAGATTTTCTCGTCTCTTACGGATGAACTCTACGAGAGCAAAATCGTTTACAGAACAGCAAAATTTGAGGACCTTGTCAGAACCTTCTGTATGAATCCTCACGGCGCTGTCGTAAATGAAAATACAAACGGTATCATCACCGTTAACGGACACAGCTACGAAGATCCCGAGAAGCATACGGAGAACACGAACTTCGCACTCCTCGTGTCAAAGCATTTTTCCGAGCCGTTCAAAGACAGCAACGGATACGGCGAAAGTATCGCAAGACTTTCGAATATGCTTGGCGGCGGTGTAATCGTACAGCGTTTTGGCGATCTTACCAGAGGAAGACGAAGCAATGCCGAGAGAATCAGCGAAGGATACGTAACACCCACACTTGCTGCAACACCAGGAGATTTAAGTCTTGTTATTCCTAAAAGAATCCTTGACGGAATCATCGAGATGATTTATGCGCTCGATAAAATCTGTCCCGGCACGGCAAACGACGACACACTTCTTTACGGCGTGGAAGTAAAATTCTACAACATGGAAGTTGAAATCGACAACAATCTTGAGACACGCAACAAAGGCCTCTTCGTAATCGGCGACGGTTCAGGCGTGACTCATTCTCTTTCACATGCATCCGCCAGCGGTGTGTATGTGGCAAGATATATCGCAGAGTCGATGAAATAAAATTTAAGCCGTATCTTTTATGAGAAGGGCTCCTAAAATAAATGAAAATGAGAAATGAATAAATGACAGACATTAACGAAATCAGACAGTTCTTTGAAAATGACAGATATGCCACCGAAAACGGAATGGTAATCGATTCGGTGGGAGATAGGACGGCTATATGCAGTCTTAAAATTGATAAAAGACATATGAATGCGGTCGGAAACGTAATGGGCGGCGTGTATTTTACGCTCGCGGATTTTACCTTCGCGGTAGCAACCAACCATGACGAACCAGGCATCGTGTCTTTAAGCTCAACCATTACTTTTAATACAATTGCCAAGGGCGAAAAGATTATTTGTGAAGCAAAGCAGATTAAGTGGGGCAGGACAACCTGCGTTTACGAAATGTCTTTGACAGACGAGAACGGAAACCTTTTGGCAACGGTTTTAACCACGGGCTACAATACCCGCAAGTAAACAAAGAACAATCCACAGGCGTTAACTTTAAGGAGACGGAACATGTTAAGATTGGGAAAGGTATTCAGCATAACCAAAATAAGTGCGATTCAGACGGCGGCTTTAAGTGCGCTCTTTTTTGCCATCTTTATATCTTCATACAGCAGTATGGCAGCCACTGACACCGAAATGGGCCAGTGGGAAAATACCAAAATCCGCCAGCAGGCAGTGTTCAATGCTTCAATCGGTATGGATTCCTATGAGGTTGCTGAGGCACAGATTACAGGCGTTTCCAGACAGATGGAACTTGAAGACGGCTGCAACAAAGAGGTAATAAGCCCCGAAGCACAGCTTTTAATGGATATAAGCAATACTCTTGGCGGCCAGATTGGTATCGCGTGCTGCGATTCATATGTAAATGTACGTACAGCTCCCGATGTGAATGCCGAACCGACTGCCAAAATATATGACGGCGCAGTAGTATTTATCAACGAAAAAGACGGAGACTGGTTCAGAATCAAATCCGGAAATGCCGAAGGCTATGTAATGTCCCAGTACTTCCTTTACGGAGAGCATCTTGCAGAGCAGATTCTTATGGATGAGCCTTACACCAGAGAAGAACTCCTCGTGGATAAGAGCTATTCCGTAGGTATTACTCTCGAAGAAGAGGAAGCAATCAGACTTGCAAAGGAAGAGGAAGAGCGTAAGGAAAGAGAAAGAATCGCCAAAGAGCAGGAAGCTGCAAGAAGGGCTGCAATGGAAGCAGGCAATGCATATTCTCTCGAAGATACAACACAGCTTAGAAAAGATCTGGTTAATTACGCCTGCCAGTTCGTAGGACTTAAGTACGTAATGGGCGGTAACTCCCTTGAAACAGGTACCGACTGTTCGGGCTTCACGAAACTTATCTACGCACACTTCGGATACGGCATAGACAGAACGCCTTCCGGACAGTACAACAACAACGGTAAGCTCGTAACCTACGCGGAAGCTCAGCCCGGCGATATCATTATTTACGGTAAAAACGGCGTTTGTACACATGCTGCAATCTACATCGGCGACGGAAAGATTGTTCATGCCGCAAACAGCCGACAGAATACATACATCGGTAATGCAACTTACAACACAATTATGGGTGTTAAGAATATTATCGATTAGTAAGAAAACGGATACGAAGAATGATAAAACTGCCCGAAGAATTTGAAAGCCGAATGAAAGAAATGCTCGGCGACGAGTATGAAGATTTCAGGGCATCATATGACGAAAAAAAGAAAACCGGCATCAGGGTAAACACCCTAAAGGTGCCGGTTGAAGATTTTAAAAGAATATTCCCGTATGAATTATCGCCGGTTTTGTGGTGCGACACAGGCTTTGAAGCGGCCTCTGACGAAAAATACGGACGAAGCGCACTTCATGATGCAGGCGCATTTTACATGCAGGAGCCCTCGGCCATGGCCGTTGCTGCAAGCATAGCGGGAATATGTGATTTAAAGGGCAAAAAGGTTTTGGATCTTTGCGCAGCTCCCGGCGGTAAATCCACACAGCTTGCCTCATATATGGGCGGCGAAGGAATACTTGTTTCAAACGAAATCAACCGTGACAGAGCAAATATTCTATCGTCCAACATCGAGCGATGCGGCATTGGAAATGCAGTGGTCTTAAACGAAACTCCCGAGAAAATCGCGTTGGTTTTTGAAGAATTTTTCGATGTAGTCGTTGTGGACGCACCCTGCTCGGGCGAAGGAATGTTTCGAAAAGACGAAACGGCCATAAAAGAATGGAGCAGCGACAACGTAAAAATGTGCGCCGAAAGGCAAAAAGACATTTTGGACGAAGCCGTAAAAACGGTTGCTCCAAACGGATATCTGGTATATTCGACCTGCACCTTTGCTCCCGCAGAGGATGAGGAACAGATAATCAGTTTCCTAAAGAGATACCCCGAATTTGAAGTCGCAGACGTTCCGAATTTTAAATATTTTGACTGCGGAAATTCAGAGTGGGTTTCCACTGACGACAATAAAGAAGCGATTAAAAAATGTGCCAGACTCTGGCCTCATAAAATAAACGGCGAAGGCCATTTTATCTGCATCTTAAAACGCGCGGACGACGATAGTTTTGAAAGCATAAAAGAAACCGAATCCGGCAAAAAGAAAAAAGGCGCAGACAAAAATCCAAACAGAGAAATCCGTGCGGACAAGAAAGCCGGAGAGCTGATTATTTCTTTTATGAGGGATAATATAAGGGATTTTGAATTCGACCGGGACAGGACGGTCTGCTTTAAGGATTCGGTATATCTTTTACCCGAAGGATTTGAAAAGAACTTAAAAGGCCTGAAGGTCGTACGTCCGGGATTACATCTCGGAGACATTAAAAAAGACAGATTTGAGCCCTCACATTCGCTTGCAATGTTTTTATCGAAGAGAAAAGCAAAACGTGCAGTTGAACTAAACGAGGATGAAGCGTTAAAATTCAGACACGGCGAAGAGTTAAGGAAAGAAAGTGAAAACGGCTGGACGCTTGTGTGCGTTGGCGGCGTATCGCTCGGGTGGTGCAAGGCAGTAAACGGAAGCCTTAAAAACCACTATCCGAAGGGGCTAAGAATAAAATTTTAAAATAAAAAAGGTGCCTGGCTCGCTCGCGTGCCTGGCTCCGATTAAATAGAAAGGCAACAAAGTGAAAACAAAAGTATACATAGACGGAAGCGAAGGAACAACGGGATTACGAATAAACGAGCGTTTTGAAAACAGGGATGATGTGGAGATTCTTCATATCGATTCCGACAAAAGAAAAGATCCCGAAGAAAGAGCGAAATTCATCAATGCATCGGACATCACATTCCTCTGCCTTCCCGATGCGGCAGCAATTGAAGCGGTAGGCCTCGTTGACAAAGATAATGACAAGACGGTTATCATCGACACATCAACCGCACACAGAACGGACGAAGGCTGGGCATACGGTCTTCCGGAACTCGGAAGCACATTCAGGGAAAACATTCGCACGGGCAATCGAATCGCAGTTCCCGGCTGCTATGCATCAGGCTTTATAATGGATGTTTACCCCATGGTAAATAAGGGATACATCGCAAACGATTACCCTGTATGCGTAAACGCATTATCAGGCTACTCGGGAGCAGGCAAAAAGGGCATCGCAATGTACGAAGCCGAAGACAAAAAGAACGAGTTATACGCTCCGAGAATGTATGCTCTTTCTCAGAATCACAAGCACTTAAAAGAAATGAAAAAGATCGCAGGCCTTGCAAACACACCGCTTTTTGTGCCTGTAGTCGATGATTATTACTGCGGAATGATCGTAACATTCCCCGTATACACAAACCTTATGACGAAGAAAGCCACTCCCGCAGACGTCCGGAAGATGTTTGAAGAATTCTACGCAGGAGAACAGTTCATAAAAGTAATGCCCTTCGGCTCAGAAGAAGAACTCGGCAATTTCTTTCACGCAAACGACTACGCAGGCCGCGACGATGCAAAGATTTACATCACGGGTAACGAAGACAGAATCCTTATAACATCCATCTTCGACAACCTCGGAAAAGGTGCCTCGGGCGCAGCCATCCAGTGCATGAATATCCGCCTCGGCTTACCCGAAGAAACCGGTCTTAACCTTGGCTAAAATTTTTATCATAAAAAAACAAACTTGAAACGTATAATTGAAAAGAGGAAATAATAAAAATGCTTTTAATACTTACACTTCTTGGAATAATCTCTGCTGCAGTATCATACATTGTTTGCAGATGGTACGCACTGCCCCTGCCCTGGAATATCCTTGTTGCCATAGGACTTCTTTTAGCAGGAATCATCCTTTGGGAGGTTATTTACTGGGTAGTTCTTTATCTTTGGTCACTTTGTATCAACAAGAAAAAAGAAGTTACAAAGCCTTCAAAGTTTTACAAATGGATTTTTACCGAATCCACAAGAATCGGATTGTTTTTCCTTAATGTGCATGTTCATGTTGAAGGTGCGGAAAAACTTCCTGCGCCCGGCACAAGATTTTTGGTTGTTGCAAACCATCTTTCAAATTACGATCCCATGAGTGTAATTTACGCACTCAGAAAACATATGCTTGTCTTTGTCAGCAAGCCCGAAAACTTTAACATTCCTCTTACCGGAGCCATGATGCACAAATCAGGTTTTATGGCTATCGACAGAGACCATGTTAAAAACGCACTTGTTACAATCAACAAGGCAGCAGGCTATATCAAAGATGATTTGACCAGCGTGTTTATCTTCCCCGAAGGAACGAGAAACAGAACACAAAAGCCTCTTTTAGAGTTTAAAAACGGCGCTTTTAAGATTGCAACCAAGGCAAACTGCCCCGTGGTTATCATCGCAATCAGCGGCACTGAATTTGTAAAGAAAAGAATTCCGAGAAGATCGGATGTTTATTTAAAAATCGTGGATGTCGTATCTGCTGAAAAGGTAAAAGAGTTAAATACCGCAGGCCTTTCAGAGCATGCGTTCAAGCTTATTTACGAGAACATTACACACGGCAAGGATGAGAACGGCAACCCAATCGATCCCGAGGCAATAGTACCGGGTGTTAAGAAGGAAGAGAAAAAGGAAGAAAAGACGGAAGAATAAATCCGTTTATGGAGTGGGGGAAAAATATGGAAAGAAAAGACGCAAATTTTTTCTCGGCACAAATAAGATTATGGGCAGGAATTTTTAATTACAAAGGAACAAGCACCAGGAAAGAATACTGGTTTGCTTTTCTGTTCCATGCTATTTTAGGAATTCTTGCTTTTTTCGGTATGCTTTTATCTTCGGGAATATTCCTCTTACAGGAGTTTGTTGATGAATCCATTCTTTTAACGATACTTCATATTATTCTGCTTATACCCGCAGTTTTGATTCTTATATATCTCGGCTTATCAATTATCCCGTGGATTGCACTTACTGTCAGAAGACTTCGTGATGCGGGAAAGAGCGGCTGGTGGACCATCCTTCTTTTATTCGTCGGAATCGGTCATATAATTCTTTTAATCCTCTGTGCTCTCGGTTCAGCAGTGGCAGGAGTAGCATTCTTTGCGGCCAACAACATTCAGCCGTCTGTGTACGGACCACCCGAATGGTATGATCCCTCATACAATCAGAATGACGATGTATACGGACCTCCGTACGATCCCGATGACAATATGAATAACGGGGTATACGGCCCTCCCGACTGGTTTGATCCCTCATATAACGAGCCTCAGACAGAGTACGGCCCGCCTGTATGGATTGAAGACGGTAATGATGATTACGATCCTTCAAACAATGATACTGTACCGATGTACGGACCGCCTCCTTTCGACGAGGATGAGTATTTACCTCAGAATAATGACAATCAGAATGTATACGGACCGCCTTCGTGGTTTAATGATGACGATGATGACGATTTCGATCCCGACGTCAATATAAACGAAGACGTATACGGCCCTCCCGAGTGGTTCGAAGGAAATGATGATACGGAAGGCCTTAATATCGATCCTCTTGAAGAAGATGATTTCAATGTCGATATAAATATGCAGCCGACGGTTTACGGACCGCCCGACTGGTTCGAATAAAAATCCTGTTTGGAGAAAAAAATGAAAAAGAAAAACAACTCCGGACTGAATGCGAAAATAAAAAACGAACATATGCAGCAGCTTGCTGAATACAGAGAAGAGACACTGAGACCCCATCCGGAGCTCAGGTCTCTTTTCTTGGAAATTACACCGTTTTGCAATGAGCACTGCCTGCACTGCGGTTCAAGATGCGGCGATATCGATGTGTCCGGAATGCTTACAAAAGACGAAATAATAACTGCATTAAAACAGGTTAAAAGAGATTTCAACATAAAAAGAATGCGCCTCTGCGTAACAGGCGGTGAGCCTCTGCTTCGCACCGACTTTTTTGAAATAATGGATGAGGCAAACAAGCTTGGTTTCGGCTGGGGCATGACTTCAAACGGAACCCTGGTAGACAAGGAAGCCGCCAGAAAGCTCGCAGAAACCGGCTTAAGAACGGTTTCCGTCAGCGTCGACGGTCTAAAGGAAAACCACGAATGGTTCAGACAGTCGCCCGGATGTTACGAAAAGACGATAGAGGGCATCAAAAACATGCTCGAAGTCGGCATTTCACATGTGCAGATAACAACGGTTATTTATCATAAAAACATCGGCGAGCTCGACGCAATGTATGAGGAATTCAAAAAAGTCGGCGTTCGTTCATGGCGTGTAATCAATATCGAACCTATCGGAAGAGCCAAAGACAATGCAGAACTGATGCTTTCAAAAGACGAATACATAAGGATGTTTGATTTCATCCGCGAAAAGAGATTTGAAAGCGAAATGGAAGTTACCTACGGCTGTTCGCATTACCTCGGTACAGATATGGAGCGCGAGGTCAGACAGTGGTATTTCCTCTGTAACGCAGGCGTTTACACAGCAAGTATCATGTACAACGGCGATATCGGCGGATGCCTTGATATCGAAAGACGTCCCGAACTTATTCAGGGCAACATCAGAACAGATAACCTAAAAGAAGTATGGGAAAACAAGTTCGTTAATTTCAGAAACGATTTTCGTAAAACAGGCAAATGTGCCGACTGTCCCGATTATAAATTCTGTGCCGCAGATTCTTTCCACACCTGGAACTTTGACACCATGGAACCAAATCTGTGCATGAAGGGTATTTTATTTTAGGAGAAATTATGGATATCTCATGTGAAGAATGTGCAAATTTTGTATTCGATGACGACGAAGAAGAATATGTCTGCTGCGTGAGCATGGACGAAGACGATTACATCCGTTTAAACACGGACTCGCATTATCAGTGCCCGTATTATCAGTGCGGCGACGAGTACAAAGTCGTAAGACATCAGATGTAAAATAAAGGTGCCCGGCTCACACTAGGGAACTTCGTTCCCGTCGGTGCACCCGGCTCCTAAAAGAAAAAAATTGGGGAGGTAACACTATGGACGAAAAAATCGCTACATTAAAAAAGTGGGTTGACGAGAGTGACAACATCGTATTTTTCGGAGGCGCGGGAGTTTCCACCGAGAGCGGTATTCCGGACTTTCGAAGCGTGGACGGACTTTACAATCAGAAATATGATTATCCGCCCGAGACGATTTTAAGCCACACGTTTTTTATGAGAAAAACGAGCGAATTTTATAAGTTTTATAAAGACAAACTTCTTTTAGAAGGTGCCAAACCAAATAAGGCTCATCTTAAGCTTGCCGAGTTAGAGAAGGCAGGCAAGCTTAAAGCAGTCATCACCCAGAACATAGACGGCCTTCATCAGGACGCCGGCAGTAAGGAAGTCATGGAGCTTCACGGAAGCGTCCAGAGAAACTACTGTATGAAATGCCATGCGTTTTATGATTTTACGGCCATAAAAGAAAAAGTCAACGAGGCAGCGGAAAAATACAAACCCGGCGATGCGGACTACATGGTTCCCAAATGCGACAAGTGCGGCGGCATCATAAAACCCGACGTAGTTCTTTACGAAGAAGGCCTCGACGGACTTACAATGCAGAAATCCGTTCAGTACATCCAGAATGCGGACGTGCTCATTATCGGCGGTACATCGCTTGCGGTTTATCCCGCAGCAGGCCTCATAGATTATTACAGGGGCAATAAGCTTGTGCTTGTAAATCTTCAGCCCACACCGCGCGACAGGTACGCAAACCTTTGCATTGCAGGCAAAATCGGAGAGGTATTCTCACAGTTATGATCATAAAAGAAAACGACATCCTGGAATTCAAGAAAAAGCACCCCTGCGGAGGCAATACATGGAAGGTTTTACGTGTCGGAAGCGACTGCCGTCTTGAGTGCGTAACCTGCGGTCATCAGATTGAAATTACCAGGAGCAAAATCGAAAAAAACATAAAGGCAGTTAAATAAGAAAGAAAATCTCACGGATATAAAAATTTTTCCTTGCGATTTGAAAATCGCTGTGTTATCATATAAGTCCGTGATGAAATAATTTCCTTGCTCTTACATAAGGTAAGGGCCAGAGACCAAAAGGAGGTAACAAGCATGAATAAGTATGAATTATGTATTGTTGTCAATGCTAAGATCGAAGACGATGCGAGAGCTGCGGTAGTTGATAAGTGCAAGGCTTACATCGAAAGATTCGGCGGTACAATCACAGAAGTTGAGGATGCCGGTAAGAAAAAATTAGCATATGATATTCAGCATATGCACGAGGCTTTCTACTATTTCATTCGTTTTGATGCAGAAGCAACTGCTCCCGCTGAAATCGAAAACCGCGTTCGTATCATGGACAACGTATTAAGATTCTTAGTTGTCAGAACAGACGAACAATAGAAAGAAGGTATATATGAATAAAGTTATTCTTATGGGACGTTTAACCAAAGATCCCGATATGAGAGGTGAAGGCACAGGTCTTGTTGCAAGATATACTCTTGCAGTAGACAGAAGATTCTCCAGAAGTGAAGAAAACAACACGGATTTCATCAACATCGTTGTTTTTGGAAAAGGAGCAGAGTTTGCTGAGAAATATCTCAAAAAGGGTATCAAGGTTGTTGTAACTGGTCGTATCCAGACCGGAAGTTACACAAACAAGGATGGTCAGAAGGTTTATACAACAGATGTTATAGCCGAAGATCAGGAATTTGCCGAGAGCAAGAACGCTTCAGGCAATAACGGGGGACAGACAGAAGCAAATTCATCTTCGAATAATACCATTCAGGACGACGGCGATTTCATGAACATTGACGCCGGAGTAAAGGATGATATGCCGTTTTAGTTTTTAGGAGGATTAATCATGGCATTCGTTAAAGATAATAAAACAGCCGATCCTGCATTAAAGAGGAAAGGCAATATCCGCAGAAGAAAAAAAGTATGTGTATTCTGTGGCAAAGATAACGAGATCGATTACAAAGATACAGCAAAGCTTAAAAGATACGTATCAGAGTCCGGAAAGATTCTTCCCAGAAGAATTACCGGTACATGTGCTAAGCATCAGAGAGCTTTAACAGCTGCAATCAAGAGAGCTCGTCACGTAGCATTAATGCCTTATTCAGTAGAATAATAACTTTAAAGGATGTGGGAAACCGCATCCTTTTTTTGTTCCTACAATAAAATGCATTTATATGGCGTTCGCACGCGTTAATATACCATATGTAGTAATGGAATGCGAATAAAAAAAGTGATATAATACACTTATCTTTTGGGTGTTTTGCGAGAGGTTAAATGTATGGCTAAAAAAGTTAGAATTAAAGGCAAGTTAAAACTGTACTTTACACTTCTTCTTGCCTTTGGAATTATCCTTGCAATTATTAATATTCCTATATACATTCTTAATATCATTTCGGGAGTCGTAATATCCGTCTTCCTTGTGATTTATTTTGTCGGAATAATCGTGATGTGGATTTATTTCAGGCAGTTCTTCATTGACGAGATGGTCAACTTCGCCACGGAATACGGGCAGATACAGAAACAGATCCTAAAAGAATTAAACCTGCCTCATGCACTTTTAGACCATAAAGGAAAAATCGTCTGGACCAACGGCGAATTCGAAAAAGTAATCGGCTCCGACAGAGGTTTCGGAAAAGACGTTTCCTCATTTTTTGAAGAACTGACCGAGGAAACTTTCCCTGTCGAAAGCATGGAAAACGAAGTAAACATCACATTCGAATCCAGAGAATTCAGAGCAAACATCAAAAAAATCTCCATCGACAACATGGTGGAAAACAGCAGATTTTTAGAGGAAACCGGCAACGGAGAGTTCCTTTACGGATTATATCTCTTTGATGAGACCGCTCTTAAAATAGCTTTAAAAGAACTCGACGATCAGAGCGTTGTAGTCGGCATGATTTATATCGACAACTACGAAGAAGCTCTCGAAAACGTGGACGATGTCAGAAGATCGCTTCTTTTAGCATTAGTCGACAGAAAGATTACACAGTGTATTTCGTCTCTTGACGGTATCGTCCGTAAGACCGAAAAAGACAAATATCTGCTTATTTTACGAAAGAAATCCTTGAGTGAACTTAAGGAATCAAAGTTTGATATCCTTGAAGAGATTAAGACCGTCAGCATCGGTAACGAAAGACCGATTACACTCAGTATCGGTATCGGTCTGGATGGCCTTACATACAGCCAGAACAATGAATTTGCCAGAGCCGCAATCGACCTTGCACTCGGCCGTGGCGGTGACCAGGCGGTTATCAAATCTCCGGGCAACGTTCAGTACTACGGCGGCAAGAGCCAGTCTTCAGAGAAGAATACACGAGTTAAGGCCAGAGTTAAAGCTCAGGCGCTTCGTGAAATCCTTGTTAACAAGGACCAGATTTATATCATGGGTCACAAGCTTCCCGACGTGGACTCGTTCGGTTCCGCAGTAGGCGTATACTGTATCGCAAGAGCGCTTGATAAAAAGGCAAGCATCATCATAAATGACGTAACACCTTCACTTAAGCCCCTCGTAGACCTCTTTGCCAACAACGAAGAACAGTATCCCGGCATGCTTGTAAACGGAGAAAACGCATTGCTTAATGTCGGCAACAACGCAGCACTTGTAGTAGTTGATACCAACAAGCCTTCAATGTGCGAATGTGCGGACATCTTAAAATACTGTAAGGCAATCGTTGTGCTCGATCACCACAGACAGGGCGAGGAAATCATCGATAACGCGACACTTTCCTACGTCGAGCCGTACGCTTCATCAGCCAGTGAAATGGTTGCAGAAATCCTTCAGTACATCGACGAAGGCGTCAGATTGTCAGGTATCGAGGCAGATGCACTTTATTCGGGCATTATGATTGACACCAACAACTTTATGACCAAGACCGGTGTCAGAACATTTGAAGCAGCCGCATACTTAAGAAGAAGCGGCGCCGATGTAACCAGAGTCCGCAAGCTCTTCAGAGAGGACGCTTCCGAATATCTTGCAAAAGCAAAGACCATAAAAGACACAAACATTTACAGAAACGATTATGCCATTTCCGTATGTGATTCCACAGGCTGCAAGAGCCCTACCATCGTGGCTGCACAGACTGCAAACGAACTTCTTAACATCAACGGAATTAAAGCAAGTTTCGTATTTACAGAATACCAGGGCAAGGTTTATTTAAGCGCACGTTCGATCGACGAGCTTAACGTTCAGGTAGTAACCGAAAAACTCGGCGGCGGCGGACATATGAACATTGCAGGTGCCCAGTTCGAGGGCGTTTCCGTAGAGGAAGCAATCGACAGATTAAAAGAAATACTCGACTCAATGATAGACGACTAAAGGCTTAGGTGCCCGGCTCCCGAAGGGTGCCCGGCTCCTAAAAGAAAGGAACAGACATGAAAGTTATTTTATTACAGGACGTAAAACCGCATGGCAAAAAAGGCGATGTGGTTGAAATAAACGACGGATACGCAAGAAACTACATTCTTCCCAAAAAACTCGGAGTGGAAGCAACTGCGGCAAACGCCAACGACTTAAAGCTTCAAAAAGCAAATCAGGAAAAGATTGCTGCAAAGCAGCTTGCCGATGCAAAAGAGCTTGCTGAAAAACTTGAGAAAATCAAAGTCAACATGAAGATTAAGACTGGCGAAGGCGGAAAGACTTTCGGTTCGATCACCGCAAAGGAAATCGCAGCAGAATTAAAAAAGCAGCATAACCTCGATATCGACAAAAAGAAAATCGTTGTGGCAGATCCGATTAAAAGTGTCGGCAGTTTCACCGTAACGGTTAAACTTCACACACAGGTAAGCGCTGACTTAAGCGTAAATGTTGATTCTGAATAATTCGTAATATATTGGGGAAGCAAAATGGAAGAAGCTATTGTTAAGCAGGAGATGCCCAAAGATCTCGTTGCCGAAAAAAGCATATTAGGATCCATCCTTTTAGAGCCGGAAGGCGTTATCAATGCCTCCGACATTATAACAGGGGATGATTTTTATTTAAGGGAACACGGCATTATTTTTGATACCATGCTCCAGATGTATAACAACAAAATAACGCTTGATCCCGTCACGTTGCAGGATAAATTAAGAGAAACAAACCTTCCCGAGGAAGCATTCTCGGACGATAAAATCAATTCGTTCGTCGATGTAGCAACCACTTCGATGGGACTTAAACATCACTGCAATATCGTGTATGAAAAAGCAGTCAGAAGACGTCTTATCAAAGCCGGAGAGGGTATTGTTTCAAAGGCATACGGAAAAGGTGATCTTGAAGAAATCTTAGACACCACGGAAAAGACCGTATTCGAAATAGTTCAAAAAAGAAACACGGAGGATTTCACTCCTATCAGCAAGGTAGTAATGGAGTCCCTAAAAAATATCGAAAAAGCTCACAATACCGACGGAACGGTAACAGGTATCGCTTCGGGATTTACGGACCTTGATTACAAGACCACAGGCTTCCAGCCTTCGGATTTAATTCTTCTTGCAGCACGTCCTTCAATGGGTAAGACGGCACTTGCCTTAAACATTGCGCTTCACGTGGCAGCAGTCGAGAGAAAGCATGTTGCGATTTTCTCGCTGGAAATGAGCAAGGAACAGCTGGTTAAGCGTCTTTTATCCCAGGAATCGCATGTCGATTCACAGAAGCTTCGTACAGGAAACCTTCAGGATAACGAGTGGGCCGCACTTATCGAAGGTGCAGAGACAGTCGGCAAGTCCTTACTTGCTATCGACGATACGCCCGGTATTACAGTTTCCGAATTAAGATCCAAATGCCGCAAGCTTCAGATGGAGCAGGGCCTTGATATGATTATCATCGACTACCTGCAGTTAATGTCCGGTTCTAAAAAAGCAGAGTCCCGTCAGAACGAAGTATCGGAGATTTCAAGATCCTTAAAGGCTATCGCCAGAGAACTCTCGGTACCCATCCTTGCGCTTTCGCAGTTAAACAGAAAGGCAGAGGAAAGGTCCGATCACAGACCTCAGCTTTCAGACCTTCGTGAATCAGGTGCCATCGAGCAGGATGCCGATGTTGTAATGTTTATCGACAGAGAAAGAAGCGAAAACGAAGAGGCCAACAAAGCGACCATAATCATCGCAAAACAAAGAAACGGCCCCATCGGCGACGTCAATCTTATGTGGCTTCCCAAATACACGCAGTTCAGGGATATGGACAGATCTCTTGTCAAAGAAGAAACAGAATAAAGACAATAAAAAAGGCAGTTCGTTTAACGAGCTGCCTTCATTTTATAAAAAAAGTGCCTGGCTCCCAAAGGGTGCCTGGCACTTATCTTTTATGATTTCAAACAACTATTAAGCCTGTGTAATAGCTTCTGCGGGACATCCGTCAGCACATCCGCCGCATTCGATGCAAGCGTCAGCGTTGATTTCATACTTTCCGTCGCCTTCTGCGATAGCACCTGCAGGACACTGAGCTGCACATGCGCCACACATTACACATGAATCACCAATAACGTAAGCCATTATTTTTTCCTCCTTACCATTATATAAAAAACATATGTTAGCCGTACATATATGATAAGTGTATTATAAAACGTTTAAAATATCAAGGTGTTAGACAAACATAACTCTGTGATGTGCATAAATGACAGTAAAACCGTAAAAACACCCTAAAAAAAGTGCGATTTGCAAAAAAGCGGAATCTTTACATGTAATACCTTGAATGATATAATAAATAGTTGATTTTTGCATAAAATAAAGGAGTTTGCCATGTACAACAAAGTCGAAACTGACTTAAATTTTGTCCAGAGAGAAAAAGAAGTCGAAAATTTCTGGAAAGAAAATGACATTTTCAGAAAAAGTATGGAAAACAGAAAGGAAGGACCGACATATACATTTTATGACGGACCGCCTACTGCCAACGGAAAACCCCACATCGGTCACGTACTTACCAGAGTCATAAAAGATATGATTCCCAGATACCGTACCATGAAGGGTTATATGGTTCCGAGAAAGGCCGGCTGGGATACCCACGGACTTCCCGTAGAGCTCGAAGTTGAAAAGCTTCTCGGCTTAAACGGCAAGGAACAGATTGAAGAATACGGTATGGAGCCCTTCATTGACAAGTGCAAGGAATCCGTATGGAAATACAAAGGCATGTGGGAAGACTTCTCGGGAACAGTTGGTTTCTGGGCAGACATGGACGATCCCTATGTTACATATCATGACGATTATATTGAGTCTGAGTGGTGGGCACTTAAGGAAATCTGGAATAAGGGCCTTCTTTACAAGGGCTTTAAGATCGTGCCTTACTGTCCCCGTTGCGGAACCCCTCTTTCGACTGCCGAGGTTTCACAGGGCTATAAGACATTAAAGGAACGTTCAGCTATCGTTCGTTTCAAGGTAAAAGACGAAGATGCATTCTTCCTTGCATGGACGACCACACCCTGGACACTTCCTTCAAACGTTGCACTCTGCGTTAACCCTTCGGATACTTACTGCAAGGTAAAAGCAGCAGACGGCAATACATATTACATGGCAAAAGCGCTTTTGGACAGCGTTCTTTCACCTCTTGCAAAAGAAGGCGAAGCAGCATACGAAATCCTTGAAGAATATGTCGGAAAGGATCTTGAGTACAAAGAATACGAACCCTTATACGAATGTGCAAAAGCAGTAGCTGACAAGCAGAACAAAAAAGGTTTCTTCGTAACATGTGACAACTACGTTACAATGTCAGACGGTACCGGTATCGTTCATATCGCACCTGCTTTCGGTGAAGACGATGCCAATGTCGGAAGAAATTATGACCTTCCTTTCGTACAGATGGTTGACGACAAGGGCGTAATGCTTCCCGAAACTCCTTTCGGCGGAATGAGATGTAAGCCCACCGCTGCTGAAATGGAAAGAGGCGCAGTAAGCGCAGACCCCGAAGTTATCAAAGAACTATCATCAAGAAAACTTTTATACGATGCTCCGAAGTTCGAGCATGAATATCCTCACTGCTGGAGATGCGATACTCCGCTTATCTACTATGCAAGAGAATCATGGTACATAAAAGAAACAGCAGTAAGAGATGATCTTATCAGAAATAACAATACCGTTAACTGGATTCCCGAATCCATCGGTAAAGGACGTTTCGGTAACTGGCTTGAGAACATTCAGGACTGGGCAATCTCGAGAAACCGTTACTGGGGTACTCCTCTTAATATCTGGGAGTGCGAATGCGGCAAGTTCGAATGTATCGGAAGCAGAGCAGAATTAAAAGAAAAGAGCGGTCTGGCTGAAGCTGAAAACATCGAGCTTCACCGTCCGTATATCGATACAGTAACCATTAAGTGTCCCGACTGCGGTAAGGAAATGCACAGAGTTCCCGAAGTTATCGACTGCTGGTTTGACTCCGGTGCAATGCCTTTCGCACAGCATCACTATCCTTTTGAAAACAAGGAACTTTTCGAATCACAGTTCCCCGCACAGTTTATTTCAGAAGCTGTCGACCAGACAAGAGGATGGTTCCACTCACTTATGGCTGAGTCCACACTTCTTTTCAACAAGAGCCCTTATGAAAACGTTATCGTTTTAGGTCTCGTGCTTGATGAGAACGGACAGAAGATGAGTAAGTCAAAGGGTAACGCCGTAGATCCTTTCGAAGCACTTAAGAAGCACGGCGCAGATGCCATCAGATGGTATTTCTACACCAACTCGGCACCCTGGCTTCCCAACAAGTTCTCGGATGCAACAGTTGTTGAAGGTCAGAGAAAGTTCATGGGAACACTCTGGAACACATATGCATTCTTCGTACTTTACGCTAACATCGATGAATTCGATGCTACAAAGTACACACTTGATTATGCCTTGCTTCCCGTAATGGATAAGTGGCTCTTATCAAGACTTAATACAACAATCCGCGAAGTAGACAACAACCTTGAAAATTACAGAATCCCCGAAGCAGGCCGTGCACTTGACGACTTTGTGGACGAGATGAGTAACTGGTATGTTCGTCGCGGCAGAGAGCGTTTCTGGGCAAAGGGTATGGAGCAGGATAAGATCAACGCTTACATGACTCTTTACACAGCACTTGTAACGATTGCAAAGACTGCAGCGCCTATGATTCCTTTTATGAGCGAGCAGATCTACAGAAACCTCGTTTGCTCAATCGACAAGGATGCTCCTATTTCCGTTCATCTCTGCGACTTCCCTACAGTTAACGAGAAGATGATTGATACAGAACTTGAAAAGAACATGGACGCTGTACTTAAGACAGTAGTTATGGGTCGTGCCTGCAGAAATGCATCAGCTATCAAGAACAGACAGCCCATCGCAAATATGTTCGTAAAAGCAGATTTCACACTCGACGAGTTCTACAAAGAAATCATTGAGGATGAATTAAACGTAAAAGAAGTAACCTTCACCGATGATGTAAGCGAACTTACAACATACAACTTCAAGCCCCAGCTTAAGACAGTCGGACCCAAGTACGGCAAACAGCTCGGCGGCATAAAAGAATACCTTGCAAATGTCGACGGCAACAAAGCAATGGCTGAACTCAAGGCTGACGGCGCAATCAAGTTTGAAGTCGGCGGAGTAGAGATTTCACTCGCAGAGGAAGATCTCCTCATCGAAATGACTCAGAAAGAGGGCTATGTAACAGAGGCCGACAACTACGTAACAGTTGTTCTCGATACCAACCTTACAGAAGAACTTCTTGAAGAGGGTTGCGTAAACGAAATCATTTCCAAGCTTCAGACAATGCGTAAGGATTCCGGCTTCGAAGTAATGGATCGCATCAAAGTATACGTAGAAGGCAACGACAAGATTGAAAATATCGTTAAGAAGAACGAAAAAGCAATCGCCGACAAGGTTCTTGCCAACGAAGTACTCTACGGTACCAAGAACGACGCCGCAAAAGAATGGAACATCAACGGCGAGAAAGTATTCCTCGGCGTAGAAAAGATTTAAAATTGTATAAGGGGGGACGGTTCCTTTAGGGGGTACTTTCGGGAGCCGACCGCACGATACACCGCGGGCACGCTCTCGCTAAGATAAATACGTAGCGGATACTAAGTTCGACTTCGCACTTTGTGCTTGTCTCACTAAGTACCGACGCATTTATATTACCCGCTTGTGCATCATACGGTCGGCTCCCGAAGAAAGCCTTTAAAGAACCGTCCCTTAACATGTTAAATAATTGCTAAAATCGGACGATATGTATTTGGGATAAAATGTTCGATTAAAATAAAACGGAGGACTGAAAAACATATGGCAGCAGCAAAAAAGGAAACTGTAAAGACAACTGCTAAAAAAACCTCGACCGACAAGAAAACTACTACTAAAACAACAGCAAAAACTACAGCTAAGGCACCCGTAAAGAAGGCAGCCGCAAAAACAGAAACAAAATCAGCAAAGGCTCCTGCAAAGAAACCCGCAGCAAAGCCCGCAGCTAAAACAACAACCAAGGCAGCAGCTAAACCCGCAGCAAAGACTGCAGCAAAAGCTCCCACAAAGAGCACTGCAAAGACTGCTACAAAGACTGCAGCTAAAGCTCCTGCAAAGAAAGCACCTGCTAAAACAGCAGCAAAGACCACAACAAAGAAAGCAGCAACAAAGCCTGCAGCAAAGACGACTGCAAAAAAGACAGCAGCAAAGACAACTGCAAAGGCTCCCGCTAAAAAGGCAGCAGCAAAGACAACAGCTAAAACTACGGCAAAAACTCCCGTTAAGAAAGCTCCGAGAGCTAAAAAGCCTACAATTACATTTGATAAAGAATTATTCAAGAGAAGTGTGCTTTACAATGTAAGAACACTTTACAGAAAGAATATGGAAGAGGCCACACCTCAGCAGGTATTCCAGGCCGTTTCCTATGCAATCAAGGATCAGATTGTCGATTACTGGATGAAGACCCAGGAAGCTTACGAAGAGACGGATCCCAAGACGGTTTACTATCTCTCGATGGAATTCCTTATGGGAAGAGCACTCGGCAACAACATGATTAACTTAATGGCTTACAAGGATGCTAAGGATGCACTTGAAGAACTCGGTGTTGACATCAATGTCATCGAAGACCAGGAGCCCGATGCGGCACTCGGTAACGGTGGTCTCGGACGTCTTGCAGCATGTTTCCTTGATTCACTTGCAACACTCGGATATTCAGCTTACGGCTGCGGTATCAGATACAGATACGGTATGTTCAAGCAGGAAATCCGTGACGGTTTCCAGGTAGAAGTTCCCGACAACTGGCTTGACAACGGAAATCCTTTCGAGCTTCGTCGTCCCGAATACACCAAGGAAGTTCGTTTCGGCGGATATGTTTCCGTTAGAACTGACGAAAAGGGCAGAAATCACTACTATCAGGAAGGCTATCAGGCAGTAAAGGCAGTTCCTTACGATCATCCGATTGTAGGTTACGGCAACGGCATCGTAAATACGCTTCGTATCTGGGATGCAGAGCCTGTTGACTGCTTCAGACTTGATTCTTTTGACAAGGGTGATTATCAGAAAGCCGTTGAGCAGGAAAACCTTGCAAGAAACATCGTTGAAGTACTTTATCCTAACGACAACCACTACGCAGGCAAGGAACTAAGACTTAAACAGCAGTATTTCTTTATTTCCGCATCGGTTCAGGAAGCTGTTGCGAAATACATGAGAAATCACAAAGACATCAAGAAGTTTTATGAGAAGGTTACCTTCCAGTTAAACGATACACATCCCACTGTTGCTATCGCAGAACTTATGAGAATACTTATGGATGAGTATTATCTTACATGGGATGAGGCATGGAAAGTTACAACCAGAACATGTGCTTACACCAACCACACAATCATGGCGGAAGCACTTGAAAAATGGCCCATCGAGCTCTTCTCAAGATTACTTCCCAGAATCTATCAGATTGTGGAAGAAATCAACAGAAGATTTATTGCCGAAATCGAAGCAAAATATCCCGGCAACAAGGATAAAATCGCCAAGATGGCAATTGTTTACGACGGTCAGGTTAAAATGGCACATCTTGCAATCGTTGCGGGCTACTCCGTAAACGGTGTTGCCAGACTTCATACGGAAATCCTTAAAAATCAGGAATTAAAAGACTTTTATGAGATGTTCCCGAATAAATTCAACAACAAGACCAACGGTATTACCCAGAGAAGATTCCTTCTTCACGGAAATCCCCTTCTCGCAGACTGGGTAACCGAGCATGTCGGAGACGACTGGATTACAGACCTTCCCAAGATTAAGGGCTTAAAGGTTTATGCTTCGGATAAAAAAGCTCAGGCCGAGTTCATGAACATCAAGTACAAGAACAAGGTAAGACTTGCAAAGTACATAAAAGAGCATAATGGAATCGACGTAGATCCCAGATCAATCTTTGACGTTCAGGTAAAGAGACTTCATGAGTACAAGAGACAGTTACTCAATATTCTTCATATCATGTATCTTTACAATGAAATCAAAGAGCATCCCGAGATGGAATTCTTCCCCAGAACATTCATCTTCGGTGCAAAAGCAGCTGCAGGCTACAGAAATGCCAAGCTTACAATCAAACTTATCAATTCCGTAGCGGATGTTATCAACAACGACAAGTCCATCGACGGTAAGATCAAGGTTGTATTTATAGAAAACTACAGAGTATCGAACGCAGAGATTATCTTTGCGGCAGCAGATGTTTCCGAGCAGATTTCCACTGCATCCAAGGAAGCTTCGGGAACCGGTAACATGAAGTTTATGTTAAACGGCGCCGTAACAATCGGTACAATGGACGGTGCAAACGTTGAAATCGTTGAAGAAGTAGGTGAAGACAACGCATTTATCTTCGGTCTTTCATCGGACGAAGTTATTCGTTTCGAAAACTACGGTGGCTACGATCCCATGGAAATTTTCAATAACGATCCCGACGTAAGAAAGGTTCTCATGCAGCTTATCAACGGAACATATTCCGAAGATACAGAGCTCTTCAGACCGCTTTACAACTCACTTCTTAACACACTTTCAACCAGCAAGGCAGATACATATTTTATCTTAAAAGACTTCAAATCCTATGCCGCAGCACAGAAGAGAGTGGAAGAAGCTTACATGGATAAGAAGAGATGGGCTTATATGGCAATGATGAACGTAGCTTGCTCAGGCAAGTTCACATCCGACAGAACCATCAAGCAGTATGTCGATGAAATCTGGCATCTTGACCACGTAACACTGTAAGGAGTATAGTGGGAAAAGGAGGGTTATTATGAAGAAAGAAGTTAAAAAAGCAGTAGTAGCCACAGCAATCTTCTCCGCCGCACTCAACCTTAACGGCTGTGTTTACGGACCTCCGCAGTCCGATTCGTTTTTGGATAGTCTTAGGGACGCTCAAACTGTGGCAGAGTCGACCGAAGAAGCACCTGAAGCAGATGTAATTCTGTCAGTTGCCGATGCAGAGGAAAGTGCAACCTAAAGCAAATTAAATATCTGATTATTCAAAGTGTCCGGCACCCGTGAGGGAGTCGGACACTTTTTTACATTTATGCCGTTATTTTTCACATCTTAAGCGTGTTTTTTATGGTTAGTCCTACAATTGACATTCATTGAAAGTTTAGGTTATTATAAAGGGTAACCTTTTTTCGGTTTGAGGGATTTATTAAGAAAAATGACGGGTAAAGAAAAATTAAAAACGGCGGTGCTGCCGATAATTCTCCTCATTATCATACTGATTTTGGCCGGAGTATTGCTGGCACATTTCGGCGTCCCGCAAAGAGCATTTAATAAGATCCGTGCTCTTTCAGACAAAGAAGTTACCGTTTACGAAGAAAAAGTTGATATCGAGGGGCTTGAAGATCCTTTTACGATTATTTTTATAGCCGATGCGCATATATGTCTTTGCGATGACAGAGACGCGGAAGTTAAGGATATCTGCGCGAGCCGATATAAGGAATTCGAGCGCTTTTCAAAGGGTTCCGAAAAGAACTTTTCCATCGTCATGGATTATGTAAGAAAAGAAAATCCCGACCTTGTGATATTCGGCGGAGACATAGCTGATGAAGCAACCTATGCCTCGATTGAATACATAGAAAAAGAGATTAATAAACTGAAATGCCCGTATTTATTCTTAATGGGAAATCACGATTTCGCCTACGGAAGCGAGTATTTCAGTGACAAAGCCTATACTGATTATTTTACGAGGTATGACTCGTTAAACGAAGATAAAGATGGCTGTCAGATAAAAGAATATGACGATTTTGCCATACTTCTTTTAGACGATCAAAACAATCAGGTCTGCGAAGAGACACTTGATGCAATCATAGAATTAAAAGAAAAAGGCAAGGAAGTAATCATCGCCGAGCATGTTCCAATCCTTCCACTTTATGAGGAAACGGACATAGTGGAGCGGACCAATGAGGTCTGGGGCGGCGACGAAAACGGAAAATCCAGAGTCTTAATGGGAGACGAAGCAATTTACCCTAAGGGTGCAACAAGATACCTTGTATCATTTGCTTCGGAAGATGACGGATTGGTAAGACTTCTTTTAGCCGGACACATACATTTTTATCACAGAGATAAAATAAACAATAACGGTGTGCAGGTAACCGCAAAACCTGCGTTTGAGAGGGGAATAGTAAAAGTAACATTATATTGAGAGGTTTTTTATGACCAGATGGATTATTGTAGTTGACGACGATACTGCCAATCTTCAGATGGCAGGTCATATCTTAAGCAAAAACAACATGAGAGTTACCGCACTTAGATCCGGTGCCCTTTTGCTTGATTATATCAAAGACAAGGGAATACCCGATCTTATTCTGCTTGATATTAAGATGCCCGAAATGGACGGTTTTGAAACTCTCAAGCGTCTCCGCGAGATGGAAAAAGAAAAAGGAATCAGAGAGATTCCCGTTATTTTCCTAACCGCTGACGAAGATACCAATACAGAGACCAAAGGCTTTGAAATGGGCGTGTCCGATTACATCAGAAAGCCCTTCAATCCCGAAGTACTTCTTAAAAGAATCGACAATGTAGTTTCCGTTCAGAAGGAAATGAACAATCTTAAAACAGAGGCTACTACCGACAAGCTGACAGGCTTTTTAAACAAGGCCGCTACCAACGCTCAGATGCCCGCATTATGCGTATCTTCCGTCGGTGCCCTGATGATGATTGACCTTGATTCATTCAAACTCGTAAATGATATTTACGGACATGAGATGGGTGACGAGGTTTTAATTTCGTTTGCCCAGATTATTCGCGACTCCATTCCCGCAGGCAGCAAATGCGGTCGTATCGGCGGCGATGAGTTCGTTGCGTTCTGCAACGGCGTTGAAACCGAAGAAGGTGTAGCATCCATCACTTCAAATCTAAATGAAAAACTCATGAAATCCGCTAAAAGTCTGATGGGTGCGGATATGAGTATTCCTCTGGGAGCTTCTGTCGGAGCTGTCTTTGTTCCCAGACACGGCAACGATTACAATTCACTTTTAAAACTTGCCGACAAATCCCTTTACAAAGTTAAGAAAAACGGTAAACACGGATACGATCTTTTCAGTTCGGAACTTTTCTCCGAAGACGAAGTGAATTCTCCCTTGCCCGACATCAAGACGATTTCGGAAATCCTCGGAGAAAGAACCATTCCCAATGTGGCACTTCAGCTTGACGCCGAAGCCTTCGCACATGTTTACAGATATGTCATAAGATACATACTCCGTCATCATTTGGGCGCATGCAAGATTCTTTTTACATTAAGTAAAAAAGGCGATATGAGTGACCTTGTTTACAAGGATGCGTGCGATGAATTCGGCAATCATGTCAGAAAATCGCTTCGTAAATCCGACATCCTCATGCGTAACAGATACAATCAGTACTTTGTATTCTTAACCGATGTAAGAGAAGATTCGACAGGAACGGTACTTGAGCACATCATCACAAGATGGCATGAAAATTATGAAAACGATTTAGCCGTTTCCTACGAGACCGAATTTGTCGGAGACAGCAATTTTGTTTCCAATGTTAAAAAAGAGAAAAAAGTCATTATCGTCGATGATGACGTATTGAATTTACAGGTAGCGGGCAAGGCACTTAGCATGAGCGGAATTCATGTAATTGCGCTTAAATCCGGACAGGCACTGCTTGATTATTTTGACACTCCGGGAACTAATGCCGACCTCATTCTTTTAGACATTAAAATGCCTGAAATGGACGGCTTCGAAACACTTTCGAAATTAAGGAAAAAAGATTGCGAGGCTTCGCAGGTACCCGTACTTTTCTTAACCGCAGACGAAACGAGCGAGGCAGAAAGCAAGGGCCTTTCGATGGGTGCGATGGACTTTATCAAAAAGCCTTTTGTACCGGAAATTCTCCGCTTAAGAGTAAGCCACATTCTCGAACTCTTGACACTTCAGAAGCAGCTTAGCAAAGAGGTTGAAGAAAAGACCAGGGAAAACAGAAATCTGTTCCTTCATCTCGTGGAATCACTCGCGGTTGCTATCGATACAAAAGACAATTACACCAACGGTCATTCGCAGAGAGTAGCGGATTATTCAAGAGAAATTGCAAAGCGTGCAAGATTCTCCGAAAAGGACCAGGAAGAGATTTACATCATGGGGCTTTTGCATGATATCGGCAAAATCGGAATTCCCGATGCCGTAATCAACAAGCCCGACAAGTTAAACGAAGAAGAATACGAAATAATCAAAAGACACCCTGTGATGGGTGCCAAAATACTTGACAACATTAAAGAAGATCCGAATCTCGCACTCGGCGCAAAGTGCCATCACGAGAGATACGACGGAAGCGGATATCCGGAAGGCCTGGCAGGTGACAGTATCGCAGAATTTGCAAAGATTATCGCCGTAGCCGATTCCTATGATGCAATGTCAAGTTACAGAAGTTACAGAGACGTTCTCGACCAGGATATAATCATAAAAGAATTCGAAAAAGGCAGGGGAACGCAGTTTGATCCTAAGTACGCTGATATAATGCTTTCCATTATTCACGAAGACACGGACTATAATCTGAGGGAAAAGAAGAATGAAGAATGATGATAAAAACGACAATTTTCAGGCGTCACACTTAATGCTGCTGATCGGTTATACGATTCTTGCAGTCATTCTTATAGTGGAGTCTTTCCTGATGGGATGGGAAAAATGGGCATTAATCCCTATTACCGTCGGAATGGTTTTCAGCTGGATATTCCATATCCGCCAGCTTTTGTCGACCAATGCCAGACTCTGGTTTTATGCCATTTTAATGATGTTCTCGTTTTTCTTTTACGGTATTCACCAGACCAGTACATTTGACCTTGCGGTTGTAATGTCCGGAATCATGGTTTTGTATACCCTTACAGGAAAAAAGGCGCTCATTAATTTTGCTGTAATTACATATTATCTGTCGATGGGTTATGCCATAACCGTGATGATTCTGGCTGGGGAACAGTTTGATTCGCTTGTTATAAGCAGAACCGTAATGCACTGTCTCATTATCTTTTTAATCGGATGGTTTTCAAAGGCAATTATCGACAAATGGACGCAGGTACTTGATAAATCCAAAGACGAGATAGTAATGCTTACCGATGCAACCAACAGATTAAACGATTTTCTTGCAAACGTTTCGCATGAACTTCGTACACCCGTCAACGCAGTCATCGGTTTATCCGGAATCTGTATAGACAAGGAAGAAAAGGATGATATCCGTCGCGATATGATTTCTGTCAGAAATGCAGGTAGAAAAGTGGCCGAGCAGATAGGCGATATTCTGGATTATTCGGAAATCGACCGTAAAAACATCGTCGTTAACTGTGAAGACTACATGCTTTCATCCATTTTAAACGACCTTGTAACGGAAATCCGCGAGTACAAGTCAAAGGATGTCGAACTTATAATCGATGTCGATCCCGCGATTCCTTCGGTCATGAATTCCGATGCGACGAAGATAAAGAAGATTTTAAGAGCGCTGATTTCGAACGGCTTAAAATACACCCATGACGGCGGTGTTTATGTTCGTATTTCCTGTGAAGACCAGGATTACGGCGTTAATCTTTCCATAGAAGTAACCGATACCGGTATCGGTATGAGCGAAGAAGAACTCGAGAGAGTATACGAAAGATTCTATCAGGTGGATTCCGGCAGAGCCAGACTCGGCGGCGGTTTGGGACTTGGTCTTTCAATCGTCTCGGGCTTTGTATCGCTTCTCGGCGGTTTTATGATCATTAAGAGTAAACCCGATGTCGGAACCACTGTACATGTTTCCCTTCCTCAGACGGTTGTCGATGCATCAAGCTGCATGTCGGTTAACAATCCCGACAAGCTCTGTCTCGGTGCATTCCTTCATTTCGAAAAATACGAAAACCCTGTTGTGCGTGAATACTACAATTCGATGGTTCTTAACATTGTTAACGGCCTCGGCATTCAGATGCACAGAGTTGATAATACAGACAACTTAAAGAGATTAAGAGAATCTCTTCACATGACACATCTTTTCGTCGGAGAAGAAGAATACTGCTCCGATATCGAACTGATGGAAGAACTGGCCAAGGAAATGATTGTTGTGGTTGTGGCAAACCAGGATTTCACACTTCCCGCAAAGTCCAATGCAAGAATCATGGAAAAGCCGTTCTACTGCTTCCCCGTTACCGCTATTCTTAATACCGATATCAACACGCGTATAAAAGAGGGCGGAAAGCTTCGTCTTAACGGCGTAAGAGCCTTAGTTGTCGATGACGAACCAATGAACCTTGTCGTTGGAAAGAGTATTTTCAAGAGATACGGTATGGTTGTTTCTACCGCAACGAGCGGACCGGAATCCATCGATATCTGCAGGGAAAAGCAGTTTGACATTATATTTATGGACCATATGATGGGCGGCATGGACGGTGTCGAAGCCATGAAGAAGATAAGAGGCGATGTAACAGGACTCGACAACAATGTTCCCATCGTTGCGCTTACCGCCAATGCAATGAGTTCGGCCAAGCAGATGTTTTTATCCGAAGGCTTCGACGGTTTTGTTTCCAAGCCTATTGAAATAGAGGAACTGGAGCGTGTATTAAAACAGGTACTTCCTAAATCTTTATTAAGCTTCGAGTTTGAGGACGAAGATGGAAACTCATACATCGGAGAAGAGGAAGAAGAGAGCGAGGCCAAAGAAGTCATCATAAAAGAATCGGAAAAGAAGACTCTGGCCGAAAAGCTTGAAGGCAGCAATATAGATGTTGAAGCGGGATTAAAGTATTGCCTCGGAGATGAGGAATTTTATAATACGCTTCTTATCCAGTTTGCAAACGAAGCCTCAGAGAAAATCCCTGCCCTGATGAACTTTTATGAGCAGAAAGACTGGGGCAATTACGAGATAATTGTTCATGCGTTAAAGAGCACGTCGAAGATGATCGGTGCGATGGACTTATCCGAGGAAGCTTTGAAACTTGAAAAGGCTGCCAAGGAAAAGAAAGAGAATTATATCTTTGACAATCACGATCACGTGATGAGTGTATATGAGGTATTAAAAGAAAAGATAAATCAGGCTACCGGTTTTGATTCGGGCAGTGAAGGCGACAGCGAAGTCCTCGAATTTAAGCCTGAAGGCAGCATGGAAGAGAAGTCATCCGATGATGTACTTGAGTTTGCACCCATGGAGGAAGAATGAAACACGAAGGATTTAAGGATAAACTGTATAACAACGACATAGACATCCGACAGCGCCTCTTTGTACTAACCACACTGATTACGGAAATTCTTTTAGCGGTGTCTCTGATAGAAATCTTTTTAACGGACGACAGACTTTTAGACAGAATTCTTATAGGAGTGGCTATTCTGTTTGTTTTTGCCATAGCCATTTTCTCCGTCAAAAAGAAAAAGATTAAATTCGGCGCAAGCATGATATGTTTTATGCTCGGATTTATTTTCTTCCCGATGACGTTTATTTACGGCGGCGGAATCAACGGAGATGCACCTATCTGGTTTATTTACACGATACTGGTAATCAGCATTCTTTTAGAAGGAAAGACCAGAATTATTTTCTACGTGATGGAACTTTTCGTTGCAACGGGTTGCTATTACATCAACATCATGCTTCCTGAAATCGTGGTTGAGTCATCACGAATCATGGGAAATATTTTCTCATTTGTTTCTCTTGTACTCATTGGCCTTGCAATCAGCGTTTTAGTCGGCCTTGAAGTAAGACTTTTCACGAAGGAGAAAAAGAGAGCGGAGGAGCAGAAAAAAGAAATCGAAATGCTCAATGCCGCACAAAATCAGTTCTTCTCGAGCATGAGCCATGAAATCCGTACACCGATTAATACCATCATCGGTCTTAACGAAATGATTCTTCGTGAAAACATCAACGATGAGGTAGTCGAGGATGCGGTAAACATCCGTTCTGCCGGAAAACTTCTTTTAAATTTGATTAACGACATTCTTGATATGTCCAAATTCAAATCCGGCAAAATGCATCTTTTAATCGCACCGTACAACACGGGCAATATGCTCTCCGATCTTGTCGGAATGCTCTGGATCAGGGCAAGAGAAAAGAATCTGCAGTTTAGAATCAATGTATCTCCCGATGTTCCCGCGGAATTAATCGGAGACGAAGTCAGAATCAAGCAGATACTCATAAATGTTTTAAACAACGCCATAAAATACACCAAGGAAGGCTCGGTTTCTTTAAACGTTCAGTGCGAAATGCTTGACAATGAAACCGCCAACATTATTTACTCGGTTTCCGATACGGGTATCGGCATCAAAAAAGAGGATATTCCGTTCCTTTTCTCCGCTTATAAAAGAGTGGATGAGGATGCCACGACACATATCGAAGGTACGGGCCTCGGTCTTTCAATCGTAAAACAGTTCCTTGATCTGATGGGCGGTAAAATCGCAGTTAACAGCGTTTATACCAAGGGTTCGACATTCATCGTAGAGATTCCCCAGAAGCTTGTAAATGACAAGCAGATCGGTGAATACGATTTCGAAAAGAATCACGGATACGGTAAGAAGAGCAATTATAAGCAGAAATTTGAAGCGCCTGAGGCAAGAATCCTCGTGGTCGACGACAACGAAGCCAACCTCATGGTTGTATCCAAACTTCTACGTGACACAAAGGTTGTAATCGATACCGTAAGAAGCGGTGAAGCTGCACTTAAACTGACACAGAACATCGAATACAATGTAATATTTATGGACCATCTGATGCCTGAAATGGACGGTATCGAATGTAAGAAACGCATTCGAAATCAGACGGGCGGCAGTTCAAGAAACAGTAAAATCGTTATCCTTACCGCCAATGCAGGCGAGGAAAACAGAGATTTATATGCAAAAGAAGCCTTTGACGGTTACCTCGTAAAACCTGTCAGCGGAAGCGAACTTGAAAGCGAACTCTTACGTCAGCTGCCTAAGGACATGGTAAAGGTTATGGGCGGTGACGAGGAAATCCTCGAAGAGACCATTTCATGGATGCACGGCAGCCAGAAGAGAAAGATGGTTGCGATTTCAACCGAGAGCGTAGCAGATCTTCCCAAGGGCTTTATAGAGAATTACGGCATTGCCATTATTCCGCACAGAGTACGTACCGCGGAAGGTATGTTTAAGGACGGCTATGAAATTGATACGGCGGGCGTAATCAAATACATGGAAAACTCCACCAATGAGATCCTGCCGATGGCACCCGATGCCAAAGAGCATGAAGCATTCTTTGCGAAGCAGCTTTCGTATGCCAACAATGTCATTCATATTTCGATTTCTTCGGGAATTGAAAACAGCGGATGTCCGAGCGCAATGGAAGCAGCCAAAGCTTTCGACAATGTATTTGTAGTCGACTCGGGACACTTGTCCAGTGCACAGGGCTTAATGGTACTTGAAGCCTGCAGACTCGCAGAAAGCGGTATGAGTCCGAAGCACATCATCGAAGAACTTGAAAATATCAAAGGTAAAATTCATACAAGCTTTATCGTTGACAACCTTGATTATCTCGCCAGAGCAAAACAGGTTTCTTCGCGTATGGCAAACCTCGTAAAATCCCTGATGGGACGTCCGGTACTCGTATTAAAACGAGGCAGGATGAAGCTTGGAAAGATTTACTTCGGTTCTTCAAAGAATGCGTGGAAAAACTACATCAACGCATGTCTTTCCGCAGGTTCGAAAATAGATACGAAAGTTTTGTTTGTAACCTATGTCGGACTCAGTAAAAAAGATATGGACTGGATAAGAGAATATATCGAAAAGAAAATGAAATTCGACCAGATTATCTTCAAGCAGGCCTGCGCTTCCATCGCAGTTAACTGCGGCCCGGGAACCTTTGGCCTTCTCTTCAAAGAAAAGTAAAGCAAGGGGACGGGGGTGTAGTGTCACATTTGTGACACTACACCCTCGTCCCCCGTGTCAAAAGCTAGGTCTATATTCTATTTTTCCACGAGTACTTCTACAACCCCCGGCAGCATATTTGTTATTTTGGTTAACAGTCCAAGTGAAGCTTTATTCTTCTTACTAACCCTCGCCACAATCTTAAGCTCCGGGTGATTTACCTTCATATATGTGATGCAGTTAAGGCATGCTCTGAAAGCATAGCCTTTTTTTCTTTTATCCTCACGAATCATAAAGCCCATTGAAACAGTAGACTCATCGCAGTATTCAAAGCCCACGCGGCCGATGACTTCGTTTGTTTCTTTAAGTTCTATGATCCAAATTCCGTACTCGAACAGCATATAGCCGTTCTTGACGGATTCAAATCGTGCTTCGGGAGTGATGTAATCGGGCGGAGAATTAAGTGGAGGAAGGGGCTCCAAGAAATTTTTACAGGCACGGTCCCTGTACATTTCAAGTATCTTTGGCAAATCCTCAGGACATTCCTCACGTATGATGAAATCCTCGTCTTCGCCGATTACGTAGGGAATATTTTTGATATGACAGTAAACCATATCCAGGTGTCCCGAATATTGGACACCTTCCGTGATAAAATATTTATAACCTTCAAAGGCGGGCAGCTGCTCCTCATTTTGCACACATATACAGACTGCTTCGCCTTTTAAGGTCAGATAATCCGCCACGTCTCTTTCAGACGTTATATAAAGTGCGGGCTCGTTTGAGGGTGTGTATTCGGTTATTTCTTTTATGGTGATGTGTTTAATCTCTGTCATATTTGTTTAAAAATATAGCGAAAACCGACCGTAAATTATTGTATAATAGTTATATTAACACAAAGAATTAAGAAGAGGAACTATATGGCACTTCAGTTTATTTTGGGTGGCTCCGGAAGCGGTAAAAGTGAATATGTCAAGAAACTCGCAATTGACCTTGCGACAGCGGACAGAAGGAACAATATCCTCATGATTGTTCCCGATCAGTTCACCATGCAGACGCAGTGGGATATGGCGAATTCGCACCCGGACGGAGGTATCATCAATATCGACGTCTTAAGTTTTTCGCGCCTTCCGAGAAAGGTTTTCGAAGAGGTCGGACAGCCTAAAAGAATGCTTCTCGACGATACGGGCAAGTGCCTGCTTATTAAGAGAGGTGCTTCGAAAATTAAAGACGGCCTTCTCGTGCTTTACAAGGGAATGGATAATGCAGGCTGGGCGGGAGAAGTCAAATCCGTTTTGTCCGAATTCATGCAGTATAACGTCAGTCCCGAGGACCTCGATACCATAAAAGAAAAGTGCACCTCCGATGATTTGAAGAAAAAACTGTCCGATTTAAAACTTCTTTACGAAGTCTTCCTAAAAGAGTGCGAAGACAAATACATCACGAGAGAAGAGCTCCTTGACATGTTCATCGAAAGACTCCCTTTGTCCAAAAAGATGGAAAAGAGCGTCGTTATTTTCGATGGTTTTACGGGCTTTACTCCGATACAGATTAAGGCGATTGTCGCTGTTTTAAACAAGGCAAAGGACGTTTATATTACGTTTCCGTTTGATAATGATCCTGCAGATAAACCGAACAATTATAAAAAAGATGATAATTCGATATTTAATCTGACCAAAAGAAATATGTCGGAAATAAAAGATAAATATGACCCGAATGGCATTAATATTAAGGACGATATACGTTTGACAACCGACTATAGACATGCGAACAATTCCGAACTCGCATTTCTCGAAAAGAATCTTTTCAGAAAAGAAAACGTAAGTATGAAGGCAGCCGGAGCTATCGAGATTAACAAATGCTCCGATGTTGACAGCGAATGCCATATCGTCTGCGAAGCAATCTTAAAAGAGATTGAGAAAAAGAACTACAGATATCGTGATATTGCGCTTATCTGTGCTGATATGACGAAGTACAGAAAACCTCTTGAAAAGTATCTTTCAAGATACGGCATACCTTATTATCTTGATGCGAACCGAAGTATCATTAACAATCCTCTGGTAAAATATATACTTTCGATTACGGAGATTCTTAAATATAATTTCCAAATCGAAGATGTATTAAAAATGCTTAGAACCGGCGTGTCTCCTTTTGAGGATGAGGAAATTGACAGATTGGAAAATTACATTTACGCAAGAGGAATCAAAGGTGCTGCAAAATGGAAAAGCGAGTTTTCATTTACCAGCGCTGAACAAAGGGATAATGGCGAAAACTTAAGCTATATGAATTCTCTTCGTGAAAGGTTCATCGGTATTTTTGAGGAAATCGCAAGTAACGGTGTAAGAAAGAGAAAACTTTCGGAATGGATCAAGCAAATCTACAACATTCTCGAGGCAGGCAATGTTGCAGATAAAATGGGTCAATTAAGCGAGGAACTTAAAGAAAACTATGATATCAGCGTATCTATGGAGTACGCAGGTATATACAACAAAATCATTGAATTATTCGATGTTCTGACAGACCTTATGGGAGAAGAGGATTATACCATCAAGGAACTGTCTGACATATTAAAGGTCGGCTTTTCTGAAATCAGAGTTGGCGTGCTTCCTCAGAAAGTGGATTCTGTTTTAGTCGGAGATATGCAGAGAACCAGACTAAGAGAGATAAAGGCTCTCTTTATCGTGGGTGTTAATGACGGAAACATTCCCTGTTCCGGAGTATCGGGCGGTCTTTTGTCCGTTCCTGACAAAGATGAATTAAAGAGAGCAGAATGCAATCTCGCACCTACAAGTGACGAGCTTGCATTTATAGAACAGTTGTACATTTATCTGGGATTAACCAAGCCTACAGATAAACTGTTCATTTCTTTTGCCACTGTTGGAAGCAAGGGTGAAAGCCTGATTCCTTCATACCTGATTGAAGTATTAAGGAATATGTATGAGGGACTATCGATTAATATTTGTACAACTTATAAACCCAATCTTTTTGAAACAGATATCAAAGATGATACCGGACGTCTTCTCGGACTCTATGTTTCCGGGCTTGAAGTGGATGAAGAGAAGTTATTTAAGAATATCGGAATACTGCGTACTACGGAAGAAGGCAGGGAATGGTGCGACAAAGTTATTGAGAATGCGTTTAGAGAACACAAGCCTACTGTTATTAACGAAAAAACCGCAAAAGAATTGTATGGAAATTTGTTAAAGGTATCGATTTCAACGCTTGAACAGTTTGCAAGGTGTCAGTACGCATATTTCGTGGGAGACGGACTCAAACTTTCAGAGAGAGAAGAATATGGTCTCGAAAGTATGGATATGGGAAACCTCGCTCATGGTGTGCTTGAAGAAGTCGGCAAGAAATTAAATGACAGTAAACTTGATTTTTCGACGGCTGAGGAAGCGTTCCTAAATGAGGAAATTGACCTCGCTGTTGAAAAGTTTACAAGCGGATATAACGGGGATCTTTTAAAATCCGACGAGAAGACCAGATACTATGTCAAACAGCTTGCAAGGATTATGAAGCGTACGGCGAAGACACTGGGATTTCAGCTTTCAAAAGGCAAGTATAAGCCTGAAATGTTTGAGGAAAAATTCGTTAGAAACTATGAAATGTATCGCCTTGAGGATGATGTATTAGAAGAGAAAAAAGAAATTCAACTAAAAGGTCGTATCGACAGGGCAGATGTGTATGTTGATGATGCAAATAATGAATATGTAAAGATTATCGATTATAAGTCTTCAAAGCATGCTATTAACACAGATATGATTAAGGAAGGCCTTTCTTTACAACTTGCGATTTATATGAAGAAAGCCATTGAGAGTATCAGTGAAAAACATCCTGACAAAAATGTTCTTCCCGCAGCAATGCTTTACTATGCAATTGACGATCCGTTTGTGGTTAACAAAGAAGATTATGAGACAGAAATCAGGAAGAGTCTCATTCCAAGCGGATTAATCGTGAATGATGAGAAGGTTATGACAAGTCTTGATGAATCGCTTGCCGAAGCAGGAACAGCATCTGAGGTTGTTAAAATCAAGAAGAAGAAAGACAATACGCCTGATGCGTATTCAAGTGTCTGCTCAAATGAAGCATTCCTTGATATTTTAGATGTTGCCGAGGACAAAGCACTTGATTTGTCGGGGGATATTTTAGCCGGAAAAATAGATGTTAATCCTTACAAACTGAAAAACGAAACAGCATGCAAATATTGTGCACTTAAGGGAATCTGCGGATTTGACCGAAAGATAAAGGGTTACGAATACAGAGCAATTGGGCCTGAGACTTCTGAAAGCGAAGACGAAGAAGAGGAATAGGAATATGGCTAATACTGAAGATCAAAAGAAAGTAATAGAATCAAGAAATAAAAATCTTATAGTCTCGGCAGCGGCAGGAAGTGGCAAGACCCACGTTCTTTCTACGCGAATTGCAGATAAAATTTGCGAAAAAGATGGTCCGGATATTAATAAAATTCTGATAGTAACTTTTACCAACGCGGCAGCAAGAGAGATGAGAGACCGTATTGGCAAAAAACTTCGCGAGAAATTAAAAGAGGATCCTGACAATCCGAAAATCAGAAAGCAGATTGCCATTCTTCATACTGCACAGATTACAACCATCGACAGTTTTTGCCTTTATATCCTCAAAAATCATTTTGAGGAAATAGAACTTGACCCTGCATTTGCAGTCGGTACCGAAGGAGAGATAAAGCAGATTTCCGAAGATGCGTTCAATAAGGCTGTAGAAGAAGCGTTTAAGGAGGAAAACGAGGATTTCTTGAACCTTGTGGAAATCTATGCGCCCAAAGGCATATTCAAAGACTTTTATGAGCTAATCAAAGGAATCGCCGATAAGGTAGACAGTATGCCATATCCGTATGAAATTCTTGAGAGTTTCGTAGTAGAGGATGATATAGATGTATGGTCTTCGGATGCAATTAAAGGATTGACGGATTACGAAGACAAGTTCCTCGATGAGGCCCTTAAACTTTTCACGGAAATGAGGGATATAACAGAGAACACCTCACTTAAAAAACATTATTATAAAGCCTGTGATGAGATTAGTTTTATTAATACCCTTAAAGGGCAGGATTTTAAAACCCGTATAGAATATTATAAGACTCATAAATCAATAACTCTCGGATACGGTTCGAAGAAATTTCCCGGGGAAGAAGAGATAAAAGCAGAGGCCGACAGTAAAAATGCCGAAGCAGTTGAAATATACAAAGATATAGAGAAAAATATCCATTATGCGACTGTTGAAGAAATTGAAACCTATTACAAGGAAGGTCGTGTTATCACCAATGCCCTGGCAAAGTTTGTGATTGCGTATCTTCGAACCTTTGAAACAATGAAACGCGACAGGGGACTTGTTGATTATTCCGATATGGAGCATATGGCACTTCGCATTCTCGTGAATGAGAACAAACAGCCGACTCAGACTGCGGATAGTTACAGAAATTATTTCGAAGAGGTCATGATTGACGAGTATCAGGATTCGAACGAGGTTCAGGAAACAATATTAAGTGTGATTTCTAAAAAAGATCCTGCCATCGGTAACAGATTTATGGTTGGCGATGTTAAGCAGAGTATATACCGTTTCCGTCATGCGGAGCCCTCAATATTTATTGAGATGTGTAAAAAATACGCAGACGCAGGCTGTCCGCAAAGTGAGAGAATCAATCTTAAGAAGAATTTCAGAAGTCGTCAGGAAGTCATTGATGCCGTAAATTACATATTTGAACGCTGTATGAAAGAAGATATAGGCGGCGTTTTATATGACGATGAAGCAAAACTGTATTTTGGCCAAACTGATTATCAGGAAAGCAAAGAAAACAATAAAACTGAACTTTTGTATTTTAGCAAAGAAGATTTTGAGGGGATCAATGAATATAAGGATTTATCCAAAGATGAAATTGAGGCTCGTATCGTTGCGACTAAAATTCGAGAGCTGATTGATAACAAGTTTCAGGTGCTTGATCAGGAAAAAGGCGGAACGAAGGATATTGAATTTTCTGATATTGCCATCATGATGAGAGGTATGAGTGGCGGAGAGGACGTGATTTATCAGAAGGCACTTAAGGAAGCGGGAATTCCTGCGTATGTTATCTCCAAATCAGGATATTACAGTGCATGGGAAGTTCAGCTTATTCTTAATTACCTTTCTGTCATTGACAATCCCAGACAGGACTTGCCTCTTTTACATTTGCTTAATTCGTTTATCGGAGATTTTACTCAGGATGAGATTGCAAAGATAAGAACTTGTGGCAGGACGAAACGTCTTATTGACAGCATGTATCTTTATCTTTTGGAAGGAAAGGAAGAAAGCCTAAAAGAAAAGATACAGAAAATCACGGAAGATATTGATGAATTCAGACGCCAGTCTCTTTACATGTCTGCATCTGACATCATCAGAAAGATATACGAAAAATATGAGTATACTGTGATGGTATCAAGTCTTCCCGGCGGTGAGCAGAGACTTGCAAATGTGAATCTTCTTGCAGAAACTGCGGATGAGTACGAAGACCAGGGAATTTTCTGTATCCATGATTTTATTAAATATACGGAGAAACTCAAGAATCGTCAGGATATGGGCGAGGCCAACATGCTTGATGAAAAGGCAAATGTTGTTAAGATTATGACTGTTCATAAGTCCAAAGGTCTGGAGTTCCCTGTTTGCTTTTTATGCGCAATGCATACGCAGTTTAAGCCACCCAAAGGCAAAATCCTGGTTGACAAGGAATATGGTCTTGGAGGAGATACGTTTAATCTTACTAAAAGAACCAAAGGGGTTTCACCTGTTAAAAAAGCAATTTATGTTAAAGAAAACAAAGACAACATCGGTGAAGAAATCAGAGTTCTGTATGTTGCATTAACAAGAGCAAGAGAGAAGCTCTTTATGACAGGAATGCTTAATAAGGAACCAAAGATTAAAAATGATTTGTCGTTCGTAGATATTATCAAAGCAAATTCTTTTATGAACTTGGTTTATCCTATCATATTTGAGGAAAAAGAACTCTTTATTGTAAAGAAGATTTTCCCTGAGGATATAAAGATTAACGAAATTCTGGATGAAACCGACAGAGAAATAAAAAAGAATAAGCTTAATGCAATCGCTGCAACGGAAGGAATCAGTGAATATAAATATCCCCACGAATCTCTCGACAATCTTTTCGTAAAGACCACTGTTTCCGAGCTTAAGAAGGCGGCATACCTGGAGAATGAAGACGGTGAGAACAGTCTTTATCACGAAGAGGAAGTAAGAGTTCCGAAGATTATTGCCGAAACCGATACGGAGAACGGCGGTGCTGCGCGAGGCAGTGCATATCACAGAGTCATGGAACTCATGGACTTTGAGCATATTTATGAGGGTGATATCGTTGCAAACTTAAGAGCGCACAGGCAGAAGATGAAGGACAATCTTTTCATCTATGAGGAAGACGATGCGCTCGTAAGCGAAGATAAGATTTTAAAATTCCTTGATACCGATCTTTCGAAGCGTATGAGCGTGGCGGCTAAGAACGATAAGCTTTATCTTGAGCAACCGTTTGTTTTGGCGGTCCCTGCAAATGAAGTGAACGAAGAGTTCCCCGAGAACGAAAAGGTGCTGGTTCAGGGCGTAATCGACGTCTATTTCGAAGAGGACGGCAAACTTATTCTGATGGATTACAAAACAGACAGGGTGGATACTGCGGATGAACTTGTCAAAAGATACAAGACTCAGCTTGACTATTATAGCGAAGCACTTTCGAGACTGGAAAAGAAACCCGTGGCAGAGATTATGATTTATTCGTTTTCGCTTGGAGAATGTATTCGAATTTAATCCTCGGAGGAATCATAAATCTATGTAAATCCGTTTTCGAAAGTATTAAAATAAAGGATAAGGTATAAATTTTAGGCAGGAATTTTTATGAGCAACAAAACAAAAACTGAAAAAATAGTATTGAATGTTTTAAAGGCGGCATCCGTTATGGTTGTCGCTTTTGGAATGATTATTTTTTTCTCGTTGGTAATCGGCGGAGATAAATGGGACGTAAACGTCGCATGCAAACTGCCTTTGATGATTCCGAATTTTGTTTTGTTTTTGACAGCTTTAGTTTTAATGGCCGGTTTTGCTGCTCCGATTATTATTTTGAAAAAAAAGAATTCATCCTCGGATGATTCCAAAAGAGTATTAATCATCACCACAATCATTTTGGTTTTGATATATGCCGCCTGGTATGTAATCAATATAAAAATCAGCAAAAAAATCGCATTTTATACAGGATGGGATCCGTCCTGTGTACAGGGAACAGCATATTCTCTTTTTGACGGAGGAAAGATAGGTTCCGAGGTGTATTACTCGGCATATCCGAACAATATTCCGATGGCCTGGATTCTTTACAGAAGTTTAGATTTTATCAAAAGATTTCAGGGCTATCCGTATTATTCGGAGTTTTTCTGGATTCAGATTCTTTGCGCGCTGGAATCGCTCACGGGAATCGTCCTTGGAATTACTTCTTATATTTCGACTAAGAAGATTTTTCCGGTAGTACTTTCAACAATTCTTTATCTGGCATTAATCGGGATTTCTCCCTGGAGCATTATTCCGTACACAGACACATTTTCGATTCTTTTTCCGATTCTCGGGCTCTGTTTTTATTTCCTGTATCTTGAGATGAAAAAGAATGTCAAATACGTAGTATTATTTGCCGCATGTTTTTTAATCGCAGTCGGAAGTCTCATAAAAATCACAGTAATCATCGTGCTTATAAGTATTGTTCTTTCGGAAATAATAAGAATAGTTTTTTTGAAAAGAGAAAGCATAAAGAGAATGGCAATCGTAGCAGCACTTGTTTTATCCGTGATTCCGTTATATTTCGGCATGAAGACGGTAACATATAAAGATACGGGAGCCGAACTTCTTGATAATCTTTCGGTGTCCTGGCAGCATTATTTTTATATGGGACTTATCGAGGAGACGACCGGGGCTTACAATTCGGATGCATTTTCGCTTATCGGACAATATCAGTTCAGCCCGAAGGCAGAGCGCAGTCAAAAAGAACTTGAACTTGCAAAAGAAATAATTGATGAGCGTGGCTTCGTAAAAAGTGTTTTGTTTTATCTGAAAAAACTTGTTATGACATATAACGACGGAACATTCACATGGAGGGGCGAAGGCGGTGTAAAATATGGAGACTATCCTGATATTTCGTCCGAGAGTTTCAGAGAAGTATTACGATCGTTTTACTGGAACGGCGGCGAGAGAGAACTGGTTTTCAACACTTACAGTCAATTCATATGGATATGGATTCTTCTCGGCTTCCTCATTAGTAGCGTATCTTTTTCGATAAGGCTTTTTAAAGAGAAGACAGTTGATTTTATGAGTTTTACATCTCTTTTATCAATAGTTGGAATAACTCTGTTTATTATGCTTTTTGAGGCGAGAGCGAGATATCTTTACAATTTTGTTCCGATATTTATTCTTCTCTGCTCGAGCGGAATATATAATTTTTCAAAGAATTTTGGAAAAAAGAAAAAGGATGCTTCAGTATAAAATGAAAGGGGGGCCGGTTTCCCGGCGCCCCTCTTTTATGATCAATAAATTATTCGGCACACTCTAACTTTGGAGATAATTTTTTATTTCTTTCATCGATGTCGTCCAACAATCTTCCGACATGTCTCTTTTCAAAGAACATATCTCTGTTTGCAATTACAATGATTATTGAAACAATGATTACCACGATGGTTTCAACGCATTTGGTCTCGGGTGTCATTGCTATTTTTTCCTGCAGGAAATTAATTACCAGGTGATAAATCATGCAGGCGAGGATTGAACGGCCGCTTGTCAGATAAACCCATGTGATGATAAAGCCCATCGGGATTGCGCTGACAAAGAAGTTTATTACGAACAAAGGATTAACCATGAGTGTTGCCTGGTAAGTTCCTTTGATGAAAATAAGCGGAAGGTGCCACATTCCCCAGAGTAATCCGAAAATCATCGACTCCCAGAACCAGTTCATATACTGTCCGATTGAATCTTCGCAGTATCCTTTCCAGCCGACTTCCTCGATGATGGCTGCAACAGTTACCGAAACGAACGCTCCGGCGATTCCGACGCCCGTAAAAGAGAAGTCGCTCGTAAAAGAAAACTGATTTAAGGACTGTCCGAATAAAAGTGAAAGTAAGATTGATGCAGCGACGATTCCCGCGAAAACAAAAATTGCCAGCAGGACATTCAACCATTTAACTTTATAAAAGCCGATTAACTTAAGCTTTAAATCTCTTTTAAGAGCGGGCGATCCCGATGCGAGCACAAATACCGTGGATACTACTGCGGGAGCAAGAAGTCCGATTAACATTAACACTGCGCCGAAATTTTCACTGACGAAGATTGCGGGGATCCAGAAAATCCATGTGAAAAGGTATGCAAGTGCGAAAAAGAGAACGGGTCTGTATTTATAATCTTTATTATCCGATTTCATATATTACCTCCTTGTGTTCAAGTGATTTGATATTTTTGCGGAAGAAAATGCCTAAAGAAAAAACCGTGAGGCAAAGTCCGGAGATTATGATTAAAAGTGCCGAACCTCTTCCGACTCCGCGGTTTCCGATTTTGCCGAGAGCATCAGCCAGTACTCCCGATACGGCGTAAGCCACCACGTATCCGAGCTGGGATATAAATCCGATTAAGCCCCAGACTCTTCCCTGCATGTCGGCAGGTATGTTGGTTCTTGCCAGATAGTCCATGCAGTTGTTTGCAACCGGAAGTACCAAAAAGAAGAGAAAACCGAATGTGCATACGGGAATTATATTTTCAAAAAGACCGAAGCCGAACATGCACAATCCGGACAGTGACAGTGAAAGGGCGAGGTATGTCACATAGTTTTTCTTAATTCCTTTGATTCCGAGTATTACTCCGCTTACAAGCATTCCGCAGGCACAGACTGTTTCCGCGATTCCAAGCGTTTTCTCATCCTGGAATGAAAGGATGAGCGGTTTTACAAGTGTCTGAAACATTCCCATGAAAAGTGTGATTACGGAAGACAAAGAGACAAGGGCGAGGAGTCCTTCGGTTTCGCGTAAAATTTTCCAGCCGGATTTTATACTGTCAAAGAATGCTTCTTTTACTTCAGTTTCTTTTACGCCGATTCCTTTTCTTACAACAGCGGCGCCGGTCACGGTTAAAAGGAAGGTTGCAATATCAATGATTAGCAATAGTTTTACGTCGCTTATTGTAAGAAGAAATCCGGCAATCAGGGGTGAAAACAGGTATCTCGAGCTTCCTGCGAGCGAAACGAGACCGTTTGCTCTGGAGAATTCTTCCGCTGTCAGAAGATCAGTAATGGTTGCGCGATAGGACGGTTCAAGGAGTGCCGAAAAAATCGCACTGACCGAGACACCTATACATATTTGGAAAAGAGTGGCTTCACCGCGAATCATGCAGATTAGGATGAAAAGTACTCCGAGAGCAGAGAAGCCGTCTCCGATCATCATTAAAAGTCTACGATCGTACCTGTCGGCCAAGATGCCTGCAGGTACGCTTAAAAGGAGTGAGGGAAGAAATCCTAAAAGAGTTACAAGCGCCATGCTTGCCGCACTTCCCGTCACTTTGAAAATGTAAACTCCGAGTCCGAAAGCCGTCAGGCCGCTTCCTATGGAGGAGACCAGTTCTCCGAACCAGAGAAGAAGGAATTTATTGAAATTGCTTTTTTGTTTCATTATCTTTCTCCGCGTGCAATCATGTCGCGAACAAATTCCATGGTTCCTTTCTTGGCGCCCAAAAGTTTTTCCGTGAGATCGATGAATACTTCGATGTCTCTTTCGGTAAACTGTCCTTCGTCAAATGTTTCGCTACTGACAAGCAGCATCATTTTTACTCTCTCGGGAATATTTGTGCAGTCGAATATTCCTTCTTTTATGCCTTCTTCAACAACCTCTGAAAGGATGGGTGTCGCAACATCATACAGTTTCTGTTTTATTTTTTTATGCATAAGGGCGTTTTCCGGGTTGAGGAGTGCCTCTTCGATGGTGAACTCTTCTTTTTCAGGCTGAAGGGACATGATTATTCCGGTGATTTTAACGGGGATGGGAAGGTCGGACTTTAAAACTGCCGTTGCAGCCTCGGCTTCCTTGTTAATCATCATGCAGATTACTTCTTCCAGAAGAAGCTCTTTGCTTTCGAAATAGTAGTAGAAAGTGCCTTTGGCAATTCCTGCCTCTTCGATGATTTCATCCACGCTCGTGTTCTCATATCCTTTTGTCAGAAACATACGGTATGCTATCTGTACGAGTTCAAGTTTTCTTTTTTCGCCCTTTTTCATTGTTTTTCTCCTTTTCGACTATCGGTCGGTTTTATTATAACAACACGAAATTTTGTTTGTCAAGTACTTTTTCGACTAAAAGTCGGTTTTTGTTTTTTTGCCACTCTCTTTGAATTGACAAAAGCATAAAAAAAGCCTACAATTCTATATGTTCGTGAAAGATTTCGCCTGCGTTAAAGACGGCGGCGTTTCAATATTTTAGGAGGTATTTTATGAATATTTTGGTAATTAACTGCGGAAGTTCATCACTCAAGTATCAGCTTATTAATTCTGAGAGTGAAGCAGTGCTTGCAAAAGGACTTTGCGAAAGAATCGGAATGGACGGCTCCTGTATCAAGCATACTCCTTCGGGAAAGGATAAAGTAACAAAAGAAACTCCGATGCCCGACCATACTTATGCTATTCAGGCAGTTATCGATGCTTTGACAGATGCAGAACACGGCGTTGTTAAGTCACTTAGTGAAATCGATGCAGTAGGTCATCGTATTGTGCACGGCGGTGAGAAGTTTGCGAAGTCTGTTGTTATCACAGACGAAGTTATGGATGCAATCGCAGAATGCAACGATCTTGCTCCTCTTCACAATCCTGCAAACCTTATCGGTATCAACGCTTGCAAAAAGATTATGCCCGGCGTTCCCATGGTAGCTGTATTTGATACAGCTTTCCATCAGACAATGCCCGAGAAAGCATATATGTACGGACTTCCTTATGAATATTATGAGAAATACAAAGTTCGTCGTTACGGATTCCACGGAACCAGCCATGATTTCGTATCTGCAAGAGCAGCAGAAATCCTCGGCAAGAAGAGAGAAGATTTAAAGATTATCGTTTGCCACTTAGGAAACGGTGCAAGTATTTCTGCAGTTGACCACGGCAAGTGCGTAGATACATCCATGGGCCTTACACCTCTTGAAGGTCTTATCATGGGTACAAGATGCGGCGATATCGATCCTGCTATCATCGAGTTCATCGCAAAGAAAGAAAACCTTTCAATCTCCGAGATCAACACCATCATGAACAAGAAGTCAGGTGTTGAAGGAATGTCAAAGGTATCTTCAGACTTCAGAGACTTATCCGCAGCCATGGATCAGGGAAATGCTCTCGCAAAGATGGCTCTCGAGACATACACATACAGAGTTGCTAAGTACATCGGTGCTTACGCAGCAGCTATGAACGGCGTTGATGTTATCGCATTCACAGCAGGTATCGGCGAGAACGACGGAAGAGTTCGTTCCATGACAGGCAAGTACCTCGGATACCTCGGAGCAAGCATTGACGAGTCCAAGAACAACGTTCACGGTGACGAAGCAATCATTTCAAATGACGGCGACAAAGTAACCGTTATGGTAGTTCCTACCAACGAAGAATTGGCTATTGCAAGACAGACAGCAAGTTTGGTAAAATAGTTAAGTCGCGTTTAAAGACATCATAAAAAAGGTGCGCGTCAAACGGCGGGCACCAATACATGCAGACGTATCGAAGCGGTCATAACGGGGCGCACTCGAAATGCGTTTGACCTCCGGGTCACGAGGGTTCGAATCCCTCCGTCTGCGCGCAAAAAAGGAATGCAACGGCATTCCTTTTTTTGTGCGCGCTGGACGGAGGGATTCGAACCCTAGACAAAATAATGTTTTTCTTGACAATACCTAAAAAAATATTTAAAATCTAAATTGTGCTGGTTCGTGAACATACAGAAAGGATAAATTCGTGAACAAAGACAAAATGTCATTTGGTAAATTTGAAGAAGATATTTTGCTGTGCCTGTCGGAGCAGTCGTATGTAAATCAGAGAAGTCTGGCAGAGATATCAGGTTATTCCGTAGGTACCGTGAATAAGGCTATTAAAAAGCTTTCTGATGAGGACTTGCTTGATGCTGATATGAAATTGACGAATTCAGCCGAGAAGATCCTTAAGGAATATAAACCGAAGAATGCCATTATTTTAGCTGCCGGATTCGGAATGCGCATGGTTCCGATTAATCTTTCTTCGCCCAAAGCACTTCTTGAGATAAAAGGAGAGTGCCTGATTGAACGAACAATTCGTCAGCTTCATGAGGCTGATATAAAAGATATTACGGTAGTTGTTGGCTTTATGAAAGAGGCTTTTGAGTATCTGATTGATGATTATGATGTTAAGCTGGTGGTCAATAACGAATACAATATAAAGAATAATCTTTCATCCCTGAATCTTGTCAGAGACAGAATAGATAACACATATATCATACCCTCCGATGTCTGGTTTTCCGAGAACCCTTTCCGCAAGAATGAATTATACAGCTGGTACATGGTTTCCGACAAAATGTGCGAAGAAAGTACAATTCGTATAAACCGTAAAGGAGAATTAGTCTCTATTCCTGCGCAGGAAAGCGGAAACCGAATGATAGGGTTAAGTTATTTAAGCGGCGAAGAAGCAAATGTTTTAAAGGAAAATCTTTCAAGATACAGCATGATGGAAGAGTATGATGATTCATTTTGGGAGGATGCTCTTCTTGAAGGAAACAGAATGATTGTGTTGTCCAAAGAAGTTGAAGACGATAAGGCAGTAGAAATAAACACATATGAACAGTTACGAGAATTTGATTCATCTTCCAACCATCTGAAATCAGATGCGATAGATATTATTATGCACGTTTTTAAGTGCAAAAACGATGAAATTAAAAATATTGAAATCCTCAAAAAAGGCATGACCAACAGATCCTTCCTTTTTACGGTAAACGAAGGAAAATTCATTATGAGAATTCCCGGGGAAGGAACCGAAAAACTGATTAACCGACAGAACGAGGCGGCCGTTTATAAAGCAATTCAGGGATATGGTATTTGCGATGATCCGGTTTATTTCAATCCGGAAAACGGATATAAAATTACGAGATTTTTGAATGAAGTCAGAAACTGTGATGCTTTTGATGAAGAAGATTTACAAAAGTGCATGAAGAAACTTCGTGATTTTCATAATCTGAAAATAAAGGTGAATCACGAATTCGATATTTTCGGGCAAATTGAATTTTATGAGACCCTTTGGGGCGGAACACCCTCCGTATACAGGGATTACTCAACAACAAAAGAACATATTCTGGAGTTAAAAGAGTACATTGATTCTTTAAGCATAGAAAAGTCGTTAACTCATATTGATGCTGTTTGTGACAATTTCCTTTTTTATAAAGACGGAGATGCCGAAAAGCTTCAACTGACCGATTTGGAGTATTCGGGAATGCAGGATCCGCATGTAGACATAGCAATGTTCTGTATCTACAGTCTTTACAGTAAAGAACAGGTTGATCATTTGATTGATATTTACTTTGAAGGGAAATGTGATAAGGAAACCAGAACAAAGATATATTGCTATATTGCTTCTTCGGGATTGCTTTGGTCAAACTGGTGCGAATTTAAGCGGAAATTCGGAGTGGAATTTGGTGAATATTCATTAAGACAGTATCGCTTCGCAAAAGATTTTTACAAATATGCGAAGGAACTGATGAAAAAGGATTTTTGAATAAATTTCGAATAACAATAAAAAGGAATATAAAGGGAAAGAGGAAGTAATTTGAACACAGTTAAAAGAGCAATTATTATGGCTGCGGGATTGGGAGAAAGAATGCATCCGCTTACCTACGAAATACCGAAACCGCTGATTCCCGTAAACGGAGTAAGAATGATTGAAACCGTAATAGAGGGATTACTGGTCAATAACATTCGGGAAATCCACATCGTAGTCGGATATATGAAGGAAAAATTTGATTTCCTTAAAACTAAATATCCTGAAGTCAGTTTGATTGAGAATCCTTTTTATAAAGAATGCAATAATATAAGTTCCCTCTATTCTGCCAGAGAATACCTGGAAGACTGCATCATTTTGGATGGGGATCAGATAATATATAATACTTCGATTCTCTCTCCTGAGTTTGAACTTTCCGGATATAATGCAATCTGGTGCGAAGGAAAAACTGAGGAATGGCTGATGCAGGTTGAGAACGGAATTGTGACAGGGTGCTCAAGAAACGGCGGAGAGCACGGATGGCAATTATATTCCGTAAGCAGATGGTCGGCAGAAGATGGAAAAAAACTAAGAAAATATCTGGAAACAGAGTTTCTGGAAAAGAAAAACAGGCAGATTTACTGGGATGATGTGGCAATGTTTTGTTATCCCGAAGAATTCAGACTGGGCATTCGTGAAATGAATGCGGAAGATGTTGTTGAGATTGACGATTTAAAAGAACTGGCGGCTATAGATAACACATATAATAAATACTTATAAGTTATACCCAAAGGAGGAATGAAAAAATGAAAAAAGGACAAATAGACTGGATGGTAACATTAATTCCATTTTTGTTGATTATGTCTGTGGCAGGATTATTGTTTGTTTTCCCGGAGCAATCTAATGCGGTAATTGGACAAATTAGGTTTTTCTTCGGAGATACGATTGGAATTTTCTATCTGGTGATCGGTATTCTGATACTTGCGGTTTCGCTTGTTATGGCATTTTCGAAGTATGGAGATATTGTGCTTGGCTCACCGAACGAAAAGCCCAAATACTCATTTTTTTCATGGGGAGCCATGATGTTTTGCTGTGGTTTGGCAGCAGATATTCTTTTTTACAGTTTTGCAGAATGGGTAATGTATGCAACTAACAATCATATTGCCGAACTGGGTCCCGTAGAGGACTGGGCCGGAGTATTTCCGCTTTTCCACTGGAGTTTTATTCCCTGGGCATTTTATCTTGTACTGGCAGTTGCTTTCGGTTTTATGCTTCACGTTAGAAAGAGAACACGACAGAGATACTCAGAAGCATGTCGTCCTGTTCTCGGCAAGTTATCCGATAAATTTTTAGGCCGTGTAATTGATATGTTTGCACTCTTTGCACTTCTTGCAGGAACTGCAACCACCTTCAGTGTAGCTACTCCGCTTCTTGCAGAAATCATTGCTACATTATTTGGAATTCAGATTAACCATACGGTTATTTCAATTATTATTCTTATTCTTACCTGTGCGGTATATACGTTTTCGGTACTTCACGGATTTAAGGGTATTAACTTCTTTTCAAAAGCATGTATCTTTTTATTCTTCGGACTCCTGGCAATCGTATTTGTTATCGGCGGACAGGGAAGATTCATCCTTGAATACGGTTTCCAGTGCCTTGGAAAAATGTTCCAGCACTTTATCGAACTTTCCACATATGCAGATCCTCAGCGTGCCAACAACTTCCCTCAGGACTGGACAATTTACTATTGGGCATACTGGATGGTATGGTGTATCGCAGCTCCGTTCTTTATCGGTAATATTTCCAGAGGACGTACAATTCGTCAGACAATTTTAGGAGGATATGTATTCGGTGTAGGTTCAACCATCGTAAGCTTTATTGTACTCGGTAACTATTCTCTCGGATTACAGAATTCGGGTGCGGCAGATTTCATAGCACTTTATGAGCAGACCGGAGACTTATATGCACTGATTATCGAGATTATTAAAACAATGCCGGCATCAACCTTTATTATGATTCTGGTAATGGTTACAATGATTCTGTTCTATTCAACAAGTTTTGATTCCATAGCTTATACCGCAGCATGCTACAGCTACAAGAAACTTGGTGAAAATGAAGATCCTCATAAACTGATTGAATTATTATGGTGTATTTTACTTATTGTTCTTCCCATTGCACTCTTATTCTCAGAGAGTTCAATGAGCAATATCCAGAGTGTCAGCATAATTTCGGCATTTCCTATCGGTATCATTATGATTATTATGATATGGAGTTTCTTTAAGGATGCGAAAAATTATTTGGAGGAACTGAAAACCGGAAAGGTTATAACGGAATCAGAAGTAGAAACCGTACAGGAAGAAAAGACTGAAACAGTCGAAGTGATTGAAGAAGCAGGGGTTCCTGTGACTGACCAATAAAGATTATTCCTTTAAACAACCGGTGTATTACGGATAATTAAAGGTAAAGTTTATCAGAGAACTGCTAATCGGAATATGATTGGCGGTTCTCTGAATCTTTTATGGGATTTATTTATTTTTCGCTGATTTTATAGTATAATAATAGATAATTTTGTTTTCAGGAAGGGATTTCTGAATTATGAAGGATAAAGACATCACAATTAGCTTTAAAAATATGATTTACCGCATTCTGCTGGGATGGAGAGGCATTCTGGTTTGTGCAGTAGTTTTTGCTTTGCTTGGAAACTTCTATGGCGTTTATAAGGACTATGAGAAGATAAAGTCCGAAAAACCGTCAATAGTCGAGCCCGAGGATGTTTTGGCGTCTGCTGAGAGAAAAGTGAAATCTCTGGAGTCAAACCTTTCCGATAAAGATGTTCTTTATGCTTATGATGCGGCTGAAACAACGCGTTCTCTGGAAGAACAATTCCGCCAGATACAGAATTACAGAGAGAATTCTCTTTATATGCAAGTCGATTTTGAACATGTTCCGACAGCGAAACTGCGTTATTATATCGACGCACATCCCAAGACGGAATACCCCATGATTATGGAATATGACTATAGTGTGGATATCGGCAGAGCATATATGGAGTATCTGGTTGACCAGGAGGTTACGGATTACATTTCTGAAGTGTACGGCATTGATGAGGTATATGTAAGAGAGCTCTTTTATTATTACATTATCAATAATTATCTTTATATCGAGATTATCGGACCGGATGAAGAAAAATGTAATATTGCCAAGGATTTCATAAAAGACAAAATGAATAAGCTTGATAAGGTTGTGAAAAAAGACTTTCCTTCTTATGACATTTTCCTTGTGATTGATTCATTTTGTTATCAGGTAAATGACACCGTTTATGACAGACAATATAAAAGAGTGACCGAATTAAACACAATCAGAACCAGTCGCGGAAATATTTTGAGCGGCATGACGGAAGACCAGAAGTCATTGTATACGGCGATAATGAATTACTATAATCTGCGGGATAAGTATGAACAGAACCCCGAAGATCTCATTGAACCGCAGACTCAGAAAAAGACTTCCAAGATCTCTTTTGTTCATAAAAAATACATCGCTGCGGGACTTGCAGGAGGTATTTTTGTGGCAGTATTGTTGCTTGCAATAAAGTATATCTTTACACCTGTAGTTCGGGTAAAAGAGAATTTGATTGTGGACTTAAATCAGAATGTTTTCGGAACGATATGGCCGGAGAATTCCCGCAAAAGATTTTTGGGCTTCGTGGACAAGTGGATTACGAAAGCATTCTATAAAAGAGATATGTATTTTACATTTGACAAATCAGTAGAAATGATTGCCATGGGAATAAGAATTGCCATGGAAAAGGAAAACATTTCGAAAGTGTATTTGACTGGTTCTGCGTCAGACAATATGGGAGTAACGGATAAATTGGAAGCAGACCTTAAAAACGGCTTTGAAGTTGAAAAGGGAGAATGCATTGTATATAATCCTTTATCTTTAAAGAATCTTTCGGATTCCGAAGCAGTTGTATTTATTGAAAAAGCAGGAGATTCTTCCTTTGACAATATCTTAAAAGAGACGGATCTTGCAAAACAGAGTAAAGTAAAAAATCTTGGATTCGTATTACTACAGTAGGAAGGCATAAAAGATGGCAAGAATTTTATTTGTAAGGTCTACACCGTATGACGAGGATTTGAACGGATATAATGTTCAGGGGGTGGGAATTGCCAAAGCCTTTTGCAGGCTTGGTTATGACTGTGATTATTTAAATTTTCACAAGACGAAGGACGAAACAATAGATGTCTTTGAAAAAGACAATCACAAGGCAAGAGTTATATTTAAACACAGAACCCGTATTTTCAGAACCGGAATCAACAGAGAGGTTTTGAAGGAAGAGTTTTTATCGCAATATGATATTGTTATTTGCCGTGAATACAACCAGCTGATGACACATTATATTGCAAAGCGTCATCCAAATACATCCATGTATTCGGGACCTTATTACAATATGTTTATGATTCCTTTCTTTTCGGGAATTTATGATGTTTTATATACAAAGAAACTGGACCGGGAACTGAAAGGAAAATTTGTTAAATCCCAGTTGGCCAAGGAATATCTTGAGAAAAAGGGTTATACGGATTTGGTGGATGTCGGAGTCGGTCTTGATACTTCGAGATTTGAGAATGTCGAGATTCAGGAAAGCACGGCGGAACTGGTCAATTACATGAAAGAGAATGAGTGTATTCTTTACGTGGGAACACTAAGTGAAAGAAAGAATATTTCACTTATTCTTGAGATGTTTGAAAAGGTTCTGGAACGTAAGCCCGATGTTAAGCTTGTTCTTATAGGAAAAAGCGAACAGACGCTTATCAACAAACTGCTCGGCAAGAGCAATGAGTCTTATTATGAGGAACTGTTAACGAAGGTTCCGGATAAAGTAAAAGCATCCATTTATCATGTGTTAAGAGTGGATAACCCGCAGCTTCAGTTTGTTTATCCTATGGCAAAAGCATTTATTCTGCCGTCTCTTCTTGAGATTTTTGGTATGGTGCTTTTGGAAGCCATGTATTTCGGCACACCGGTCATTACGAGCTGGAACGGAGGATCCTCCACATTACTTACAGATGAATCATGCGGTCAGGTTGTCAAAGAATTTGACGCGTTAAAATGGGCGGATGCAATCTGCAGATATCTGGATGATGAGGAGTATTCGGCAAAGATAAGCGCGAATGCCCAAAAATTAATCCGTGAAAACTACAGCTGGGATGTAATTGTTGCAAAAATGCTCGATGAATTGGATAAAAGATGAAATTTTGTTATGTTCTTCTTCATTACAAAACCGATGAGGATACGACAGAGTGTATCCGTTCCATCTGCAAGGTGGAAAAAGACCCTTTAATCGTCGTTGTGGATAACGCATCGGAAAACGGCAGTATAGAGAAAGTGGAAGAAGAGTTCCAAGGTTTTTCCAATATTCATATTATTAAAAACAAAGAGAATATCGGATTTGCTGCCGGAAATAATGTCGGATATAAATATGCCAGAAATACTCTTAATGCAGACTTTATTGCCATTTCCAACAATGATATCACTGTAGTTACACAGGATTTTTCAAAGAGAGTAGAGGAAATTTACGAAAAGACGGGATTTGATGTACTCGGACCGGATATTATCTCTATGGTAGACGGCGGACACCAGAATCCTATGGAAGAATCTTTTCACAGCGCAGGAGAAGTCCGTAAAGAAATCAAACGATACAAAATGCTTCTTACCATCAGCAGAATGGGAATATATGATATCTTGAAATCCGGCGGAAAAGTCAGAACCGGGTCGGCAAGAACGGATATTCCCGATGTGATTACGGAAGGCATTATGCTGCACGGATCATTTGTGATTTTTTCTCCCTCTTTTATAAAAAAAGAGCAGATTGCCTTTCGCGAGGGAACATTTTTATATGTGGAAGAGGCAATTTTAAAGCACTATTGCGACAATACGGGATATAAGATGATTTTTGCTCCCGATATTTGTGTCAGGCATAAAGAGGATTCTGCAACAAATTCCATTCGGATTTCCAACCGCGAACGCAGGGAATTTGTTTTTCGCAATATGATACAGTCTCTGTCTGTTTATCTTGAGTATTTTAATGATTGACATGTTTTGTGAGGAATTGAAGTGAAGGTTCAGCCCCAATATACAAATTATATTGTTTCGTTTTCATTTAAGAATTATCTGAAGGCGAAATCCGGAATGCCCAAAGTAATTCTGTCACATCAGACTTTGATTAACAGACACAACACGAGTTATGTATATTTGTATTCCGTAAAAAAATCCATCCAAAACGATACCAAAATGCTCTTTTGTTATTTTGGGATGGTTGTAGACGGAAAATATATCGGAGTTTTTTCAATAAAGCAGATTATCAAAATTCTTTCCGGTTGGAACCGTATGGGTTACAATCTATTGAATTTTCATATTCATCATTTACTTTTTACTGACAGAAATAAAATTGGAAGTCTTTTGAATGAGTTTTCGGATATTCCAATTTATTTTTTTCTGCATGATTTTTACCTGTGCTGCCAGAGTTACAATCTTACGAATCCAAACGGAGTATTCTGCGGTTCACATTGCCTGAATAAGGAAAACTGCGGAAACTGCCCTTACTACGAAAACAGTGTTTCATTCATAAAAGAGCTGCATGACTTTGTATCGGGCTACCTTTCCCGTGCCGAATTTATTTCACCATCCGAAGCTACAAAAGATATTTATTGCAGCTTTTGGAAAGAAATTGCGGATAAAATCAGAGTCATCCCGCATCAGTCGTTTGTTGGCGAATACCGTGAAAACAAAGAAGTTCTGTCAGAAAATTCACCGCTTAAAGTTGGATATCTCGGTGCTGCCAATGATTTAAAGGGATGGGACGTCTGGAAAAAACTGATTTCACAAACCAAAGAAACGAAGGCATACGAATTCTATGTTTTTAATAAAAACAGTGCAGAGGAATCCGATATGCATCAGGTACCCGTTGTCTTCTCGCCGCAAAATCAAAATGCAATGGTAGATGCAGTGAGAAAAGCCAAAATTGATATTGCCGTATTCTGGTCCAAGGTTCCGGAAACATATTCATATACATGCATGGAAGCCTTTTCTTCCAATGCATTTCTGATTACCAATGAGATTAGCGGAAATATTCGTCAATTTGTAGAAAAGAATCATGCCGGCCTTGTTTTAAAGGATGAAAATGACTTAATCGAGTTATTTAACAACTTTGTTCTTCTCAGAAAAGAAGTGCAAGACTACAAAGAGTCCGATATCTGCGGACCGATGTCTCTGGCGGACAATGAAGAGATATATGAATTATTTAAAGAATACAAGACGGAAGAAAAGACGATAACCCAAGAATACAGGACCTTCCGAAACCCATGGACATACGTAATTGAGTTTTCTTACAATCATTTTGTGAAAAAATATTGATTTTAGGAGCGTGGATGGATATCAAGGTTAAAAAAGCCGATCTGCTTGATTTAATTATAGTTATTTTGATTTTTTCCCAATTGGTTATATTGGGCTTTTTTGGCTTGAATTCCGTAATGAACAAAGTTGTTACGGTATTGATTCTTATCCGAATTATCCTTCATCCGCATCTTTTCCCCAAATTCAGTATAATTTCATCCCTGACGGTTCTTTTGCTGTTTGTTCTTTCGGTTGTATCCGAGGGAGGAGAGCGTGCAGTTTGGAGCAGTAATTTTTTACTGATTTTTTATCCCTTTGTATACATGCTGTATTGGGTTTACTTGTTTTTGTATAATCCGTCATTTATCAAACGGGTTCTAAACAAAAGTTATTTCATTGTGAATGCAGTGATGATACTAAATATAGCGGTAATGCTGATTCAAATTTATTTCCCGTATTCGATTCAGGCGCGGATTACGGGGGCTCAGATTGATTACTATGAGGATACAATCTGTGGACTGTTTTCCTATGGCTCAACACATGTAGTGGGATTGTATTGCATATTTGTAATTCTTTACAATCTGTCATACGGAAAGCATTTAAACAAGAGTCATAAAGTGTTGAACTGGTGCTATACGGTTGTTATAGCCCTGATGAATTGTTTTATTTCATTAAACAATGATAATAAAGCATTCTTTTTCCTTCTTCCGCTTTTCCTGTTTTTGTATATTGTATTGACGGACAATAAGATTACTCAGAAAGTTTCCCAATATATTCTGGGCGGACTGGGAACGCTTGGAGTCATTGTTTTAGGAACTTATTTTTTGTTTCCGTCAATTCATAAATATGTTAACAACACGCTGATAAAAACGCTGAGTGATTTTTTGTCGAATTTTAATGCCGGGGCAAAGGCGGTTGGAAGTAACGAGAGAATAGCCATTATAGGATATGCACTTAAAAAAGCTGAAACATGGAAATTCGGACAGGGAATTGCAACCGCTTATTTAAACCAGTCAGGATATCATAATTTCAGACATTTCGGACAAAGCGATCTTGGCAGTTTTGTATTGTTAATCGGGATTTGGTTTTTTATCGCAATTTTAATAAGTTATCTGTATTTTAGTATTTCCATCATAAAAGGGGATTCTAAGCAAAGTATTTCAATCGTGTTTATCATAGTGCTGACAGGAGTATTATTAATACTTACATTGTATACACAGTGCTTTTCCAGAACCAATGTCATAATCACACTCATGTTAATTGTGTCGGCGCTTCACATAAAACAGAATGAGATTCGAAAAAAAGAATCGGAAAATAACAGAGAAAGCGGGGATGCTTAATGAGAAGGATAAAAAAATACTGGAGAGTATTTATTTCTCTTTTTCTGATAATTGCTTCCAAGCTGCAGAAAAGAAAAGAAAACCGGATTGCTTTCGGTGCCTGGAAGGGCGAACTTTATATAGACAATTCGAGATATTTGCTTGAAACAGCATTAAAAATGCTTGGTGAAGATTATCGTTTTGTCTGGATTGGGAATAAAGAGGTTGCAGCGCAATTGCCGCACGACAGCAGGATTTGCTGTTATGAGAAGAACTCGCTTAGGTCTTTATCGGCGCTATTAAAGTGCAAATATATGTTTTGTTCCCAGATGCATTATGAGGACTTGTCAAACTATAATGTTTTTGAAGGAGCGATAATTACGTATCTCCATCACGGATGCCCCGTAAAAAGATGGGGAGATGATGCGGGGACAGGACAAAGCATAAATCCGTCATGGCAGGATCGAATTGTCGGAAAGCGAAGACTGCTTGATTACTTTGTCTGCAGTTCTGAAACACATTTTCGAACAAATTTATCCTCTATGAAATCATGGGGATGTAATGAAAAAAACAACCTTCGAACAGGTACTCCCAGAAATGATATGCTTTTACTCGAAAATGACGAAGAGCATATTCTGAAATATAAGCAAAAATATGCCGAAATGCTTGGCTTTGATGTGAATCAGAAAGTTGTTTTGTACGTTCCGACGTTCAGACGAAGCGGAATTGCGAACGAATCCCTGGTGTATCGGGATTCCAAAGAAAAGGAAAGATTATCCGAGCTGTTGCATAAACACAACTGCGTACTGATTGAAAAAGCGCATTACGCAGGTGAATTTGAATCTAAAGAAGGAAAGAGTTATGATAATATTCTTTCCTGCCCCAAAAAAGTTAACATACAGGAAATGCTTCTCTTTACGGATTGTATGATCAGTGATTATTCGGGTGCATTTCTGGATTATTCCATTTTGGACAGACCGATTATTCATTACATATATGATTATGAATTCTACAGGGATGTGGATTCGGGATTATATTATGAATTAAACGAGTTTCAGGCAGGATCAGCCGCAAGAAATTATGACGAACTGCTTAATGCTTTGGAGAGCTGCCTGACAGATTCTAAAACAGGCGAAGAGTTACGCAGAAAAGTAAAGAATAAATTTATGGAATATGAACAGGGTAATGCTTCCGAACAGATTATAGGAAGTGTTTTAAGAAAGGAAACAGTATAGTATGAAAGCGCTTATTTTAAATTCCGGAATGGGCACACGAATGGGAGTGCTGACCAGTGAACATCCGAAGTGTATGACGGAGATATCCACAAAGGAGACAATTTTATCCCGCCAGTTAAAACTTCTTGCGGAAGCCGGAATCAACGAAGTGGTAATTACGACCGGTTATTTTGATAAGGTTTTAATTGAATACTGTAACAGTCTTGAATTGCCGTTAAATATTACATTTGTTAAAAATCCGATTTACGATAAGACCAATTATATTTACAGCATTTATTGCGCCAGAGAATATCTGGATGATGATATTATTCTGATGCACGGAGATCTTGTTTTTGAAAATGAAGTTATGGATATGATTTGCGAAAGCAAAGTATCCTGTATGTGCGTTTCTTCAACTCTTCCGTTACCCCAAAAGGATTTCAAAGCACAAGTGGTGGACGGAAAGGTTTTAAAGGTCGGAGTTGATATCTGGGAAAATGTTTTGGAAGCGCAGGCTTTTTATAAGATTTTCCGGGAAGACTGGAACAAATGGCTTTCTAAAATTGCAGAGTTTTGCGAAAACGACAATACAAAAGTATATGCCGAAAATGCGTTAAATGAACTGAATGGTGAAGCTAATATATCCGCACTGGATGTTAAGGATCTTTTATGCGCGGAAATTGACAATCAGGAAGACTTGGAAGCGGTATCCAAGGAGTTAAAAGAGATTGAAAACAGAACGGTTTACATGTGCTTTTCAACCGACATTATTCATGGAGGTCATATTGCAATCATTAAAAAAGCACAGAGGCTTGGGCGACTTATAATCGGCGTTCTTTCGGATGAGGTTGTTGCATCCTATAAGCGATTCCCTCTTGTTCCCGCATCGGAAAGAAAAGTGATGTTTGAGAATATAGCGGGCGTTTATAAAGTAGTTGATCAGAATACGCTTTCCTATAAGGAAAATCTTGAAAAATATAAGCCGACATATGTAGTTCACGGAGATGACTGGTGCAGCGGATTTCAAAAGCCGATTCGTGATGAAGTAATCGAGTGTATTGCCTCTTATGGCGGTAAACTGGTTGAATTTCCTTATAGTGTAAATGATAAATACAAAGATATAGAGCTTAATACCAGAAGGGATCTGGCTATGCCGGATATTCGACGCAGACGTCTTCGCAGGGTATTGGAGATGAAGGGCCTGATTACCGCCATGGAAGCACATGACGGTTTGACTGGTTTAATTGTTGAAAACACAATTGTTCACCAGAACGGAGGTGCACATCAGTTTGATGCAATGTGGATTTCTTCTCTTTGCGACAGTACGGCGAAAGGAAAGCCGGATATTGAACTGGTAGATATGACTTCACGTTTCAGAACAATTGAGGATATTACCGAAGTAACTACCAAACCTATTATCTTTGACGGAGATACAGGCGGAAAGACCGAGCATTTCGTATACACGGTACGAAGCCTTGAGAGACTCGGAGTATCAATGGTGATTATTGAAGATAAGACCGGATTGAAGAAAAACTCTCTATTTGGTACGGAGGTTGAACAGACACAGGACAGCATTGAAAATTTCTGCGAAAAAATAAAAGCAGGAAAGGAAGCTCAGAGAACCAAGGAATTCATGATTTGCGCACGTATCGAATCCCTGATTCTGGAGAGAGGAATGGAAGATGCTTTGGAACGTGCATTTGCTTTCACAGGTGCAGGTGCCGATGCCATAATGATTCACAGCCGCAGAAAAGACCCTTCCGAGATTCAGGAATTTATTGAAAAGTTCCGCGAAAAAGATCAGACAACACCGATTGTTCTGGTTCCGACCAGTTTTAATTCCGTTACCGAAGAGGAATGGAAAGAACGTGGAGCAAATATAGTCATATATGCAAATCAGCTTATGAGAGCGGAAGTTCCGGCAATGCAGAAGGCTGCAGAAATTATTTTGGAAAATCACAGGGCTCAGGAATGTGATGAGATGCTGATGCCCTTTAAGGATATTATTCGAATGATTCCGGACGAGGTTTAGGATGATTATTACATCGAAAGACAATTATAAAGAATTGGATGCGTGGCTTTCTGAAAGAAAGAAAGTGTTGTTTGTATGCGATGAAGCAGTCAGATTTCTGGATAAATTCAATGAAAAAATAAAAGAGATTAATATTCCGTTAGTTCGTTTTTCGAACTTTAAACCGAATCCTGATTACGAAAGCGTGGTTGAAGGCGTTCAGTTATTCAGAGAATCAGGATGTGAAGCTATTATGGCTGTAGGCGGGGGTTCCGCTATTGATGTGGCTAAATGCATTAAACTTTATTCCGGTTGTAAAGGAAACGGGGAAAACGGCGATTGGCTGAAGGAAGAAATTTTGCCGAACAATATTCCGTTTCTTGCCATGCCGACAACTGCAGGAACGGGTTCCGAAGCAACGCGATATGCGGTTATTTACTACAATGATAAAAAACAGAGTATTACGAGTGAAAGTATTATTCCCGAGACTGTTTTACATGATCCGGATGTATTAAGAACATTGCCGGTTTATCAGAAGAAGGCAACAATGATGGATGCGCTATCGCATGCAATCGAATCCTTCTGGTCGGTAAATTCCAATGAAGAGAGCAAGAAGTACAGCAAAGATGCAATTGCCGGAATCATGATGAATATGGATGGATATCTTGCCAATACGGAAGCCGGAAATGCAGGAATGCTGTTGGCGGCATATACTGCCGGAAAGGCAATTAATATTACACAAACAACTGCCGGACATGCAATGTGCTATAAGATTACGAGTATGTTCGGATGTGCACACGGACATGCGGCTGCGCTTTGCAACCGTGTTATGTTTCCGTGGATGATAAAGAATGTTGACAGATGCACGGATATAAGAGGCGCCGGCTATCTGAAGGATACATTAAATGAAATCGGAATTGCCATGGGATGCGAAGATGCAGTCAGTGGTGCGAACAGGTTTGTATCAATTTTTGATTCTCTTGGGCTTGATGTACCGGCTGCAACAAAAGAACAGTTTATGATTCTGAAGGAAAACGTGAATGTTGAGAGACTTAGAAATCATCCTGTTTCACTGGATTCGGAAATCATTGATGAATTGTATCATCAGATATTAAAGGAACAGGCATGATCAGAAAAGCAATAGACAAATATCATAAATTAAGTCCGCAGGTAAAAGCTTCTGCCTGGTTTGCGGCATGCAGTGTATTGCAGAAGGGAATATCGACCATTACCGTCCCGATTTTTACCAGATTGATGACGGATGAGCAGTATGGTACATTTACCCTTTACAATACATGGTCAAACCTGCTGACAATTGTAACTTCCCTGTATTTATTTAACGGTGTATTAAATAATGCCATGGTGAAGTATGAGGATGACAGGGATCGATATATTGCATCCATGCAGGGTCTGACCATCTTGATGACGACAGTTGTGTTTGTCATTTATGTCGTCACCCAGGGTGTATGGTATCGAGTTATTAATCTTGCGCCTGTTTACATGATCATCATGTTTATCGAGATGCTTTTTGCACCCGCTTTGAGTTACTGGTCAGGGAAACAGCGCTTTGAATATAAATATGTAAAACTGGTTATCGTTACCGTTATTAAATCTGTGTTAAATCCTGTAGTAGGACTGATTGCAGTTTATTATTCCGTAGAAAAAGATTTGGCAAGAATTATATCCATTGTGGCGGTAGAAGTCGTAATCTGCGGAATAATTATGGTTTACCAGTTTGTTCGCGGAAAAGTATTTTTTGTAAAAGAATACTGGAAGTACGCCCTGAAACTCGGATTTCCCTTACTTCCGCATTATCTTTCCGGAATGATACTGAATCGTGGCGACACCGTTGTCATAGAGCATCTGGTGGGACGATCCAAGGTTGCATATTACGGAGTTGCATATAATATCGGATTTCTGGTTCAACTTTTTACGAATGCAATCGGAAATGCGTTTATTCCCTGGATGTATCAAAAAATCAAAGGAAAGGATTACGCAAAAATAGGGAAAACCGTGAATATTCTCCTGCTATTTGTATCAGCAATTGCCTTTGGTGTAATGTTGCTTGCGCCGGAAGCAATCTGGATTTTCGGAGACAGCGGATATGCATCGGCGGTCTATGTTGTGCCCCCGGTAGCTGCAAGTGTTTTCTTTATCTTTTTGTATAATCTTCTGGCAGTGCCACAGTTTTACTATGAGAAGACCAATTACATGCTTTTTGCATCCATTGCGGCGGCTTTGGTAAATATCGTATTAAATTTTATTTTTATAGATAAATTCGGTTATGTTGCCGCAGGTTATACAACATTGGTTTGCTATGTATTTTACAGTTTCGGTCACTTTATTATCAGTAAGAGTATCCTAAAAGAAAAAATAGGGGAAAATGCAGGTGTCATGTTTGATACAAAAGTACTTTTCCTTTTGTCGATTATGATTATAGGAATCGGAATTACCTGCAATTTCCTTTTCCCGTTCTGGTATATTCGCTATGGAATAATTCTGATCGGATTGATTTTATGCATTATATACAGGAAGAAACTCATAAAATTCTTTATAGACATTAAAGCAAAAAAATAAACTTAATTAGACAACGGAGGCGCCCGGTGAAAGAAGAATTATCCACCAGGGAAATACAGGAAGTATCACTGGAGATTTTAAAAAATATAACGGATGTTTGTGAAAAACTCAATTTACGATATGCACTTATATACGGAACTTTGATTGGTGCTGTTCGTCACCATGGTTATATTCCGTGGGATGATGACGTGGATATTATGATGCCGCGTCCTGATTATAATCAGCTGTTAGATTATCTTTCAGATCATAAGCTGCCGAATCTGACGGTTTTTAACCGTAATACACATCCCGAGTATCCTTATATGATTACGCGTATAAGTGACGATCGTTATATTTTGGAGATGGATAATGAAAAAAGCGTCGGAATGGGCATTTTTATTGATATTTATCCTTACGACGGGCTCGGAAAAACGAAAGATGAGGCAGTAAAATACGGATTAAAGGGAGACAGACTTTCTTCTCTTTGCTATCAGGCAACAAGAAAGCATTTTGCGATGGAGACAACAGTATCTCCGATAAGAAAAGTGTTAAAATTTCCCGTATTTTTGATTTCAAAAATAATCGGTAAGAATTTCTTTCAGAATAAACTGGATAAACTGGCAGGGATGAAAGAATATGATGATTCGGAATTTGTCGGTTGTGTAATCTGGCTTTCGTGGGGAGAAAAGGATATTTTTAAACGCGAATGGTTTGATGAAACGATTATGATGCCGTTTGAAAATTACAGTTTCAGGGTTCCCAAACATTATGATGAAGTTCTTCGTCATGAATACGGGGATTATATGATTCTTCCGCCGGAGAAGGACAGAATCGGGCATCATTTTTATAGGGCATACAAAAAATAGGGAGGGATATTATGGAACACAAATATATGAAAATGTTTTACAGAACAGTTTCTTTTGTATGCGTGTTTTTCCTGTCTTTTTTGCTGTTCTTCAGTGTTTGTCATGCCGAACCCTCGAATCCTGATGCGGAAGAAAATGAAGTATCGGAAAAGATAGAAGAACTGGATTTGGCTGACAGTGTGTACCAGATGGGCTCCATGGAAGGCATATCGGGAGAATATGCCGTGGACTCTAAGACCGAAGAAGAAATCTGCGATTTGCTGGATCAGGCAGCAGATGATTTTGCGGAAGAAATAGATATAGAAGAATATGATCTTTCCGTGGAAGAGATTACGGAGCTGACTGCAGAGTTTATAAATCGAAATCCACAGTATTTCTATTTGAGCGGAGTAAGCGTAGAAATTGATGAGGATTATATTACCAAAGTATATTTTTCATATGAGAATAATGCTCAGGACAAAGAACGAGAGTATGAACAGGCGGTCGCAGCGATATTACAGGGCGTTAATCCGTCATGGAGTGAGATTGCGAAACTCATGTATATCCATGATTACATTACAACAAACTGCAGTTATGACTTAAACCTGGAGAAAAGAACCGCTTACGATTGTCTGGTGGGGAAAAATGCAGTATGTACAGGTTATGCTCTTGCTTTTATGGATGTTGCCAACAGGGCGGGTATTGAAACAAAGTATGTAACAAGCGGCACACTCCGCCATGCCTGGAACATTGTTTGTATTGATGGAGATTACTTCTATGTGGACTGTACATGGGACGATCCGGTTTTCCTTGAGATGGATCAGGTAACTCAGAATTATGCATATAAAATGTACAGCCAGCATAAATTTTTCTTGAAAAGCCAGGATGCGTTTGCACATGGAGAGACGGACTGGCTGATTGACGGAGAGCAGGTATATGGGCTTTACAATGATACAGAATATGACAATGCCTGCTGGCATGATTCCGTTTCTGTTTCAGTCTCAAGTGACGGACTGCTTTATGTTTTGCTGGAAGGAAAATTATATCTTTGTTCGCCGGATAATATTTCCGGAACTATGATAGTGCAGATTCCGGCAAATATATATACATATCACTATTACGGTTCGGTTGTATCCGTCGGAGATTTGATCTTTGCCGGTAACGAGAACCAGATTTATCTGGTAAATCCTGCCAATGAAAGTACAGAACTTGTATATGAACTGAGTGACGATCAAACATCACTATACGGTGAAATATACGGAATAGAAAGAGTAGGAAGCAGACTGCGCTATGATATGGGAAGCGGGCCGAGAATTACCGAGTATAACGGAAGTGATTATGTAGATGTTTCGGCTTATCTGGACGGGAATTATGCGGACGTAAAATTGGATAATAACTATATTCTTTTTACGGATACAACGGACAGTGTTCAGTTAACGGCAAATGTGACCCCTGAAGGGAAAACTGTTATATGGCAAAGTTCCAATCCGGAAGTTGCAACGGTCGATAATTCGGGATTGGTACAGGCGGTTGGATACGGAAGAACGGTAATTACCGCATCTGTCGGGGCATTTAAGGATATCTGTATTGTAAATATTGATACGGTTTGGCAACAGAATTATCAATTCGCAAACGAAGAGGATTTTCAGGGCAAATCGGTTTATTTATATCTTGATAAATACCTTAGTGATGAAGAAAATATTGTGCTTCCCCGAATAGGATATGTGAACGGAGAATCCTATATAGTATGTGCAAGAGGGAAGTATATTACTTACCAGACCAGCGATCAGATTAACCGATTGTATAAAGGGTTATTTACAGAGAAAAATTTGGAAAGCTTTTCCACGGAGGAAGGAATCTGTTTTGGTGATAATGCATCAGCATGTTTTCGATTGTGTACTAACCTTAAGACCGTTGATTTATCCGATTGTGATGTCTCAAAGGTGACAACTGTAAACAGTATGTTCTATGGTTGTTCTTCTCTGGAATCTGTTGACTTTAGCGGATGCAGATTTGAGAATCTTCAGACTGCAGTATTACCGTTTGGAGGATGTACGAACCTGAAGTATATTCAGACACCGGAGTTTGTTCCTGAAGGAGTAAAAATACCGCTTCCCTGCGAGATGTACGTGATGGATGATGAAGGAGGTTTGTCTGAGGAAAGCTATATCGATTTAGGTAAAGCTCCTTCTAATTGTTTATTATCAATTTATTACGAGAATCATTCCAGTCATGTTCCCGAGACTGACTACGGATATCCGGCAACCTGTACCCAGCCCGGATTAACTGACGGAAGTCATTGCTCGGTCTGTGGAATGGTTTTGGAAGAGCAGACTGTTATTCCTCCCAAAGGCCACACCATAGTGACTGATCCCCAGGTAGATCCCACTTATGAAAAAACGGGATTGACGGAAGGAAGCCACTGCTCGGAGTGCAACACCGTTTTTAAAGAGCAGAACGTGATACCGATGTTATCGGGATGGAGAACAATAGAGAATAAACAGTACTATTACGAGAACGGAAAGAAAATTACAGGGTGGAAAGCCATAGACGGAAAATGGTATTACTTTGACTCGGTCGGAGTGAAATGCACAGGATGGGTATTGGTTAAAGAAAAATGGTACTATCTGAATGCTTCGGGTGTAATGCAGACCGGTTGGATTCAATATGCGAATAAATGGTATTATTTGAATTCCTCAGGCGATATGCGTATCGGATGGCTGAAATCAGGAAACACATGGTATTTTCTTAACAGTACGGGTGAAATGTGTACGGGTTGGAAAAAAGTGGATGGCGGCTGGTATTATTTCATGGCTTCCGGAGCTATGAAAACCGGTTGGTTAAAGTATGGAGGAAACTGGTATTATCTGACCCCGTCCGGAGCAATGAAGACAGGCTGGTTAAAGGAAGGCGGAGTCTGGTACTATTTCACATCGGATGGAGTTATGGTTACGGGAAGTCGGAAAATAGGAAACAAGACGTATAATTTTAATTCGTCCGGTGCCTGTTTGAACCCGTAAAAGACGAAATAACAAACATTAATAGCATAAATAAAACAATGTGTAAAAGGAGGAAATTATGCGAAAAAGGAATGTAAAGAATGCAATACTGAAAACAATAGCATTTGTTTCGGCGACTGCTATGCTTTCAACTTCATTCAGTACGATTTCGTTTGCAAAGGAAGCTCCGGACGATACTGAAACAGTTGACTCCGTATATTCCAAAGTGGTGGAATCGGATCTGACGGAAGATATTGCATTGGATGAAATTGAGGAAGTTGCAGCTGCTGAAGTTGATGATGCAGAAATTGAATCATCAACAGAGACTGAAGCGGAAACTGCAGAAGAAGTTGATGCAGAGGATGCTGAAGCAGAAGAAGTTG
>JAFZUY010000022.1 GCA_017618075.1 Lachnospiraceae bacterium | reverse complement strand
CTTCTCGACATCTATCTCTATCTTCTCCAATTCGCCTTTACATTTTGGGTAACCGGACGGATCTTCATTCAGAAGTTCAAGCTGGGAGATATAGGGCTCGTTCTGGACCATCTCATCATATGAATCAGATTCGGAAGCCATAACAGCTTCTTCAACAATAAATCTTTCGATCTCCGGAAATGCCTTATCTGCAGTATCGTAATCAAAAGAAAGACTGACACTAAAGAACTTGTTCAGACGTTCCTTTCTGACAACAAACATGAACCCTTCTCCATAAACATGAAATCTGATCCTTTCATTTGATTCATCCATTTCGGCTTCAAAAGCTTCAGGTAACCTTTTGGGATAATACCTGACAGAGTGTCCGGATCCGTATTGGGAAGCACCTATCTTTCTCGGCGTTACATACTGAAGCAGAATCTGGAAAAATCCATACAGTTTCTGCTTATCAATTGAATCCTTACAGGATATGAAGAAGTCTTTTTTCTTCGGAGGAACATCTTGAATTACAAGCAAGTTTAATTTGGACATATATACTCCGCAAATGCATTTCTAACTGCTGATTTTTTCTGTTCATTTATCTACGTTGTGGGAATTTGATCCACAACAACATTATAAGTATCGTCAGCCGGAATCAAAGTTCTATCCGGTCCTGACATCATTTTTTCGTCCTTTTCGAAAACATTGACCTTGCCAAATAATATGCTCAATTCCTCAGAAATCATATAAGATCCGTCATGTCCATAACCCCGGCCATCATTATATGAAGCTGAAACAAAATGTGAGTACTCCCAGAATAAGGCCTTTATATGGTGGTCTGGAAGGTCTGCATAAGCCGTTTGCTCAGTATTCCATACAACTCTGTATGGGCATAGTAATGCTATCAGCAGAATGACAGCTATTATAACGATCCACTTTACGTGTTTTCCCTTCATTACCCTAACCACAACCAATAGCCGTTATATCCGCGCATGTTCGGATTCCAGAATTTGACGAAGAAATCCGGATAATCCATGCTCTCGCGGTACTTTTCCATGACATAATCCTGTGCCTTCTCATAAATGGCTTTCTCAAGGCTCTTGGATTTTCTTCTGATGCCGAGGAACATATAATCCACCGTCTCATACACGATATTAAATCCCTTATCCGAAGGATAAATTCTTTGGGGACGCTTTCCCAGCTTCTCTTCCAGAAGAGAGGATACTTCGTTTTGGCGGTTCGAAATAAAGTCCATAAAACAGTGCTGTTCATAAGAATATGGTTCAATGAGCATCCGGTCATCAAAACATTGATCGCGGTCTATATGTTCTTCATAGGGATGCAGGATATCCCACCACATATCTCTTAAGTTATCTGATACTTCTTCTGTTAAGCAGTCTCTCTCATCAACAAGCTTTTTATATGTTTCTTCACGGAAGTTCACTTCAAGAACAGGCACATCTTTATATTTCTTGTACCCGGTCTCTACGCCCATATGGCTGTCTTTGCGCTTAACGAGTTTGACGTGATGGACAGCAAAGCCATACCACTCCATGGCACGGTCAATAAACACCTTATAACAGGTATTCAATATTTTTGCTTCGCTGTTTTTTATACCTTCCATAAAGACGGAAAAGTTATGTCGCTATAGCGGACGTAAATACATATTGAGTCCTGCTGAGATCCAGATAACCGGTACGCATCATTTGTTCGCACCAATTGTTGTAATCTCTCTCATCCACTTTTTCCGTAGTCTGGTAGCTATCAAATTTT
>JAFZUY010000021.1 GCA_017618075.1 Lachnospiraceae bacterium | reverse complement strand
ATAAAAGAATATATAGATTATTACAACAATAAAAGGATAAAAGAAAAACTAAAAGGACTTAGTCCTGTGCAATACAGAACTAAGTCCATAGAAGTTGCTTAACAATTAATTAAAGTGTCCAACATTTGGGGTTCACTTCAACTCAGGCTGAAGTTTTTTTATATTTTACAGTTATTTCTTTTTTACAGCATCTATAATTCCCTGAATTATTTCAGGGTTCGGATAACCCTGTCCGTTTTCTCCTTCGATTCCGTAATACATGGCGTACTTAAAGTTATCAGCCATGCACTCCTCCGGATCGATTAAATAATCGGTATTCCTTCCGAACACATCATAGAAATTTGAGGCCTTATCAGGTAGATAATAAATATCCGTTCCGTCTATGGGAATAAGCGCCGGCGTATCATCTCCGAGTTCGTCCGAATAAATCCAGATAACAAAGCAATCGATATCCTGACCGTCAATCGTGAAGGTTGCATAAGAATCGTGGTGTTCTACATCGGGATTGCTTAAATAAATGTCTTTTACGCAGGACGGCATTTCAAAATCTTTTCCGGTCGCAGTGAAATTTACAAGTGAATACATTTCGGATCTGAATTCAGGATTGTTCCTTGTTAGGCAGTGGAAAAGTTCATGCCATAACAGCATATCAAAATATTTTTCCGAACTCGGAATTACGCTGAATAATATATTTATTGAACTTAGATAAATCTGTGTCCCGTGAGTATATCCGCTTGCAGCGATGGGTTCCGTAGTCATATTTGTTTTAATAAATACAATTTTCTCCAACTCAGGAAGTTCATAACCGCTACGTTTTAATTTCTTAGCCATTTTTGCAAGGCGGCGGTCAATTATGTATTTATCAAAAACAGTGAAGCTCTTAACCTCGGCTGTAGAAGCTTCAAGCAAATCATCTAATGTTGCACCGCTTTTACCCAGCCTTATTTCGATATCTTTCTGAGTAATATTTGCATAGTATTCTTCATTTGAGAGCATCAGTTCTCTGCCTTCTTTTGCCGATGCAAAACGATGCGGGATTTTATGTGCGTAAACTTCTGTTATACATATTTTTGAAGCAATGCAAACCACAATGACCGCAAGGATTATCAGTAATACCTTTCCTGCGGTGCCTTTCTTTTTTCCGTCACCTTTTTCTTTCATGTCACTCTTCGATCTTCCTTAATATTTTTTTCTGCTTTAATCTTAAATCATTTTAAAATCATATATTTCAGGTTCATTCAAACCTATGCATATGAATCTGAGTTTTCCGTAAAGTTCCTCAGCCTCTTTTCCGATATACCAGCCTTGTATGCGTTTGCACTCCGCATTCATAATCTTTTTTACGATTTTAAACAATTCTGAAGATATTTCGTTTTCTTCCATTATCGCAAACATACCATGAATCAAGCCTGTTTCATCTTCACTGATTCCTGACGGATCAAATTCAAGAGAAAAAACATTTTTTCCCTGGTAAACCTGTCCCTGCCGGTTTGTTATCAGCTCATCATCTTTTCGCATAATTAAGAAACTTATTTCACCATGCTTTTCTTTCAGAGTACCGAGGCCGGGAATATCCTTTATGGTTTTATATCTTTTATGATCTGTTTTACCGCACTGAATATAATCAATATCAAACGAAATCTGTTCCTCCAATTTCGAAAGAACAGATATCATATCGTTTTTAGTTGCAAAAAATTTAATTCTTTTAGCCATTTTTCTCTTCCAGACTCTTATACCATTTATTCGCAAATGCTCTTTGCTCGTTTGTTGTAGGAAACTCTTTTATATCCGCATAATCCCATATGTTGGAAACATCTTTATTTATTGCCTGTCTGCCGATTTCAACGAGATATATTTTATCACTATATCCCTGCATTCCTGACTGTAACGCATTCAACTTTGAACCGTTACATTTAATACCGTATCCAAATTCCAAAAGGCTGTCCCTGAATAATTGGAATGTTTCAAAATAATACTCACCCTTCTCAGAGAACCGAATACCGTCCACTTCACAACTCATCTCAATGTCATCGTCATTAATTTCAACATTAACATCGATTTGTTTCTCATTTTCATAATAAGCAAGGTCCGCTATTGTACATTTATAAGAATCCATAAAACTGCCTCTTTCATTAAGGAATATATTTAAGTCCCGTATAATTAAGCCATTCATCCGTACTGTCGTAAGTTGCAATTTCTGACATTCCGCAGTGGAACATTGAATGCCTGTATTGTGCAAGAATCATCTGGAGGCGTGTATACTCGCAATTTTCAGGCTTCTTTGATAAATCTTCATCGCTTAATCCTAAAAGATACATATTGATTTTATCTTTTACGTAATCCATATACTGAACAAGTTTTTCTCTGGGTATTACATAGCCTTCCGCAGCAATATATCCTTCACGCGATTCCGAAATTATACTGTATTTTTCATCTATGCTTATGAGATTGAAAACTTCCGAGTAATCATAATCAAAAGGATTGATAAAATACTTATCCATGGAATGAATCATATGAAACAAAAATCTCGAGTTATTCACATTATCGATCATGCATGATAAATCCGCTCTGTTTATCTGCTCATACATATTTATGAAAAGTACATTTGTCTGTTCGTTTATTATTTTTACGATATCGTTCATTTTATTCCCACTTATTATGACAATATATGCATCCGAATGCGTTCTTTATCTGTTCTTTTCCGCATACCGGACAGATTATTTTATTCCTTGAAGGAGTTTCGGAAAAATCTGCTTTCTTTTCTTCAGTAAAAGAAGGCATCTGTTTTTCTTCTTTTATTTCCGGTTTAATTTCAAAATCCGGTTCAACCTCCGATTCAGCTTTAGTTTCTGTTTCTTTGCACATTCTTTCTAAAGCCAGATATTCGTCTGCGTTTTTGTTCACATATACAGTCTTAAGGATATTTATTATAAAAGTTATCGGTATGAGAACAATAACGGCAACCGAAGGGATATTAAAAAATCTGGTAATAATAAACCCGAATGTTCCTAAAATAATACATCCGCACAAAATAAATCTGAATACATCTTTTGGCGAAAATGAATATTTATCCAGTATGCCAATATAATCATTTTTCAGCTTAAACGCTTTTACAATAATACTTATTCCCAAAACAACACTGACAAAACCAACGAAAAGAAACATGATTACTGCTTTGGATAAAATATCTATTTCATCCTCTACAAAATCTTTTGCGATTAATTGTCCTATCATAGTCATGCCGTCTAATATTAAAATTACGAACGTAAGCAATCCGATTATTACCCACAATATACCTTCAATCAGCACAAAAATCTGTAATTTTTTTACTATTTCCGGAATAGCCGGTGAAACATCATTATTCATAAAAGATTAATCCTCCCCAATAATATTCACACATTATTCAATAATCGATTTTACTATATTACCATTCTCCCACTCAAGCAGTTTAAGCGTTTTACCGCCTCTTAATTTAAGGCCTTCAACTCTTCCCTTCTTCCATTTATCCGGTAACGCGGGAAGGAGTTTAACCTCTCCGTTTATGCTCTGCATGAGCATTTCAGCAATACCTGCAACAGCTCCGAAATTACCGTCTATCTGGAAAGGCGGATGATTGTCAAAAAGATTAGGAAGTGTCTGCTTTCCAATCAGTGTATGGAGATTATCAAGCGCTTCGTTTCCCATACCGAGTCTGGCATACATATTGATAATCCATGCCCTGCTCCAGCCTGAATGACCGCCGCCGAAAGAAAGTCTTCTCTCAATCGTCTTCCTTGCTGCTTCAAACAGTTCCGGATTTTTATCATTTATCTGCCAAGCAGGGTAAAGAGCAAAGAGCTGTGATATATGTCTGTGTCCGGGCTCCGCTTCTTCGTAATCCTCATTCCACTCCATAATGGTACCGTTCTTACTAATCTTAAGACCGGGGATTCTTTCAAGCGTATTTACAGCCTTCGAAGTGACTGATTCTATGCCAAGAACTTTCTCTGCCTCAATACATGCATTAAGCAGTTCCCTTATAATTTCATTATCCATGGTTGCGCCCTTACAGATGACGCCCTTTTCACCATTAGGAAGAATGTAGGTATTTTCAGGCGACAGCGTCGGACACAAAACAAGGTTTTCATTATCCTCGCATAGGAAATCCATGATAAATACAGCTGCATCACGCATTATAGGATAATACTTTTCAAGGAATTCCCTATCTTCATTAAACAGATAATGCTCCCAGATATGTAAGGACAGCCATGCTCCGCCAAGCACCCAGTAGCTTGAAGAAATGCAGACATCCTGTGGCGCAGTATCTCCCCATATATCTGTATTGTGATGTGCAACAAATCCGTCGCATCCGTACATCTTTTGCGCAGTTACCTTACCGTTTTCTCTTACTCTTTCAAGTAAATCAAAAAGCGGTTCTTCACACTCGGACAGATTACATATGTTCGCCGGCCAGTAATTCATTTCCGTATTGATATTAATCGTAAATCTGCTTCCCCACATCGGGAAATAATCTTCATTCCATATTCCCTGTAAGTTGGCAGGAAGCGAACCTGGCCTTGAAGACGCTATTAACAGATATCTGCCGAAATTAAAAAATCTAACGCTCTCTTCGTCTCCTTCAATTTCAAGCTTTACTCTGTTATATAAGTTTCTGTAATCTTCAACATGCTCATTAAGCAGTTCATCCCAGGTCTTATTAGCGTTCTTCTCTATATCCGAAACTGCAGCCTTCTTAACCAGCCCTGCTTTAAATACATCCGATGCGCCATAATCTTTGCATACTCTGAAAGATGTTTCCGCTCCAAGTATAATAACCGCCTCATCAGCATTTTTAACAACCACAGTGTTTCCGATATCTTCTGCAGTTCCGCCAGTAACAATCGTTTTAACCGCACATGAAACAAGTATCGGATCTTTGCCTCCTACAGTTGCATTCATAACCTGAAGATGAGTATCCGCAAAGTTAATATCATCAACAAATTTATTGTAATTCTGCTTTCTTACAACCTGTTCTTTGTAAGGCACATTTTCCCAGGGTGCATATCCTCTTCCAATATTGACCCTAAAAGAAAGCGCGCCCTTCTTATCCGCAGAAAGCCTTATAACCATACAGCCTGCAGGATAAGAAGAAAAGACTTCTCTTTTATAATTAATATCTCGGATTTTATATGAAACAGTAACTAATGCATTCTGAATATCCAGTTCTCTTTTATAATCCGAATATTCATAAGTATCCTGATCAAATTCTATAAACAGATTACCCAAAGGTTCATAATGACTCTGCTCTTCAGGAAGTCCGGATAAAGACAAAGCACATAAATCCTCTGCTTCTTTTATCCTTCCTTCAAAAATAAGCTTTCTTATTTCACCAAGCTTTTCATAGGCCGAAGGATTGTTTCGGTCTTTAAAACCACCATACCAGACTGAATCCTCATTTAATTGAATTCTTTCGGTATGAACATTTCCGAAAACCATTCCGCCCAGTCTTCCGTTTCCTACAGGAAGTGCTTCATTCCAGTTGTCTGCAGGCTTATCAAATTCGATTCTTTGTATATCAATGCTTTTACTCATTATTTGCTCCGGTTATTTCACCCAATCCTATGCATTAACAGGCATTAATCTTCATACATACACATATAAAGAAAACCTTTAGTTACGTATAATTATTATAACAAAAACATTATACAACATTTTCGAATTTTGGTCAGATGCAAAGCGAAAACAGTGCTTAAACCTCTTGACAGAGTTCTTATGTCGTGTTAATGTAGTATTGTAAACTACATCTTGTGAATTTAAGATTTAGGAGGTGGCGATTATGAGCGATTTAGAAGTTTTTAAATCACAAAGCGTAAAAGAAGAAATAAGCAATGCAATATCTCACGGAATAGCCGCTGCCCTTTTTATATTCGGGACTGTAATAATGATAGTCGAAGCTTCGATTAGACACAAAGGAGCAATGGCAATAACAGGTGTTTCGATATTCGGTGCGAGTCTGATTCTTTTATATCTTACCTCATGCCTTTATCATTCACTTACAAATTACAATGTCAAAAGAGTTTTCAGAAAACTCGATCACTGCATGATATTCATCCTGATAACAGGTACCTACACTCCTATCTGCCTCTCCATCATCAGAGGCTGGGCAGGCTGGACCGTATGGGGAATAAACGTTGCATGCTGCGTACTCGGCGTTACACTTAATGCAATATCGGTCAGAAAGTTTGACAGGATATCACAGATTTTATATATCATCATGGGCTGGTCGGCAATCATCTTCCTTTATTCCATGATTAAGACCATTCCGCTTTTCGGACTCGTGCTCGTAGTGCTGGGCGGAATCATTTATACAATAGGAACTTACTTCTACAGGAAAAAGGATTTGAAATTCGCACACTTTATCTGGCATCTGTTCGTATTCCTTGGAAGCCTGCCGCACTTTGCAATGGTTCTTTACTACGTATGTCTTAAATAATTAATCATAAAAGATACATCAAAAAAGGACGGAAAAAAATCCGTCCTTTTATTTTTTAATAAACCTGTCTTAAATCATCATCGTCACAGATTACGTCAAGATATTCGGAGAAATCATTGAACTGACCTTTTGAATCTCCGATATCGTTTGATTTTTTTACGAGCCAGATTGTGAAAAGCAAAGCAACCGATATTCCGAAAGCCAGGCCGGCTGTAACGCCGTAAATATATACTAATCCAATCATATTATCTGTCCTGCCTTTCTTTTGCAAATTTATTAATCTTATTTGCCGTTGTGAGACTCAGACTCTTTTTCAATGCCTGAATCTTTTTTTTCGCACCGTTGGCAATAAGGAAAATACCTATCGGAAGTCCGACCGTATAAGCCCATGTAGTCTTTTCGTCAAATCCCACATCGACGAAGAAGAAATATGAAAGTGCCGTGCAGGTAACAATACCGAGTGCACATAAAAGCAAAGCAACAACCGCAAAGATAGCATACGCCTTGAATTTTACGTAAGGAACTGCGCCGACCATCTTTCCGGTCTGGCCGTTAACCAGGATTGTATAAGGCTTATCTTCGTATGTAAATGATAAAAACCACGCAGGTAGCAAAGCATAGTCAGTTTTACGAACAAGAAAATCCGGATCGCTTTTAACAAGTTTTGCTCCTTTATGTTTCATTTCTTTCTGAACCTGTTCGTTATAGAGTTCTCCGGCCCTTAAAACAGCATTGCCTGTAATATCAGCCACTCCGACGTCAAATCTGTCAGAATAATAACCGGAAAGATATGCCATATCAAACTCCACGAGCTGTCTCATATCATAAGGCTCAAGTCTGGCGGATGAATCATCGTTTAAATTAAGTGACGCATCCAGAGTAATCTGCTTGAAGTCGGTTTTTGCTTCAAAATACTCATATCTTGTTACAGTAGTTTTACCCTGTTTCTTGGAATATTTATAAAACTGTCTGTCGCTGTAATTCATATCAAACAGCCAGAAAGGAACATAAATACCTCTGATCTTTTCAACTTCAAAATTCTTGATACCCTTGGGTACAAAAAATCCTTTGTTTAAGTTCATGCGGATTGTCTTTTCCGCTGTATCCCTTGTAACTTTAAAGGGAATTATATAATCAGGCTTAAGATAATCATCCACTCTGTCGGAAACAACGGTTGCCTGTCCGCAATAAGCACAGAATGTGGAAGTTTCAACACCGTTTACGGCAAGTTCTGCACCGCAGGCTGTACAACGCATAATCTGCATCTTAACCGATGCATGCATTCTGCTTTCTTCTTTTGCCTTTTCTTCATTTTTTCTTTTAAGAACGGTATTATAATCTCCGACCTCGTCAGAAGCAAAACCGGAAGAATTTTTAAGCGTAAAAATCGTAGGACCTGTTACGATCCTTTTTTCTTCGTTTGATGGAGCGGATTCTGCGGGCTTTTCAGTAACATTTTCTTTTTCGGCTTCTTTTGCTTTTTCTGCCTCATTTAATTCATCTATAGTGTATGAATTACCGCAGAATGAACAAACCATTTTGTTGAGCTCTGCCGAATACTCAAGCACACCGCCGCAATTAGCACATCTTAAGACCATTTTTTACTCCGTTTGAAAAGAATTATTTAATAATGCCTACTTTTGAAAGTATACCGAGGATTAAAAATCCGAGCGCACCAAGGAATGCAATCGCGTTAAGAACCATACCGATGATTCCTAAGATTGTCTGAACTCCGCCAAGCTTAATACCTGCTATGCCTTTTACAAATCCTACAGCGGGGAAGATAATGAAAATTCCTCCGAATAAATAAACAGGCATAAATACCATTACACAGTTAACAATGTTGAAAATAACTCCGATAACCAAAGACCATAAGCCTTCCTTATCCCCATTTCCTCTTTTACCCATGGAAAATTCTCCTTTTCATCATAAAATAATCAATGTTGCATTAAAATCTTCATTGTGAAACAATAAAGCATTTTATTTTGTTTATTTAGCAAAAAAGCATCGAACCGTCCGAAGGCGATCCGATGCTTTTAAACTCATTATTAAGCGTTGACAATCTGTCCGAAGTCAGCCTTAAGAGACGCACCGCCGATGAGGCCGCCGTCGATGTTGGGCTTGGAAAGAAGTTCTGCTGCGTTTGATGCATTCATAGATCCGCCGTACTGAATACGAACTGCTTCAGCAGTAGCTTCGTCATACATCTCTGCAATAAGCTCTCTGATGCCCTTGCAAACTTCTTCTGCCTGATCTGATGTAGCTGTCTTGCCTGTTCCGATAGCCCAGATGGGTTCATATGCGATAACCATTGTCTTAACCTGGTCAGCAGTAACACCTGCAAGATCTGACTTAATCTGAAGTCTGATCCAGTCCATGGTTACGTTCATTTCTCTCTGCTCAAGCGATTCGCCACAGCAAAGAATGGGAGTAATACCTGCTTCGAAAGCCTTTAATACTTTCTTATTTAAGAAAGCATCATCTTCCTTGAAGTATTCTCTTCTCTCTGAATGTCCGATAATAACGAATTCAACACCTGCATCCTTAAGCATGGGAGCAGAAATTTCGCCTGTGTAGGCACCCTTGTCTTCAATGTAGAAGTTCTCAGCACCAACTTTAACGTTTGTACCCTTAACAGCTTCTGCTACGGGAACAATATCAATTGCAGGTACGCAGTAAACTACGTCAACTGCATCATTCTTTACAAGATCTTTTAATTCTGCACAGAGTGCAACAGCTTCGCTGGGAGTCTTGTTCATCTTCCAGTTGCCGGCAATAATTCTTCTTCTTGCCATTTTTATATCTCCTTATTTTTTGAGTTTTTGCTCATTTATTACTTATTCGGGACCCAATTTCTTTCTTAATTTCATAGCAATTATAAACAGCACAAGACCGATACCGCCACAGATTCCGATGATCAAAAGACCGATTTTTAACATCTGTGTTCCCATTTTATGATAATACGCAATAAATAATTCAGGGACTCTTATATTATTTACGTTTCTGGGCTCATTGATGGCATAATAAACATCCACTTTATCGCCGACACTAAAGTCATCGGCATAAATCTGCAGTTCTGCAGTAAGTTCATTGCCCTCTGCCACGTATGAAACTTCAGTCATTGTCGCCGTTATCGAAGTAATGGTGCCTTCTGTGATTTCTCTTGTGTTCTCAGAAGCTTCGATATCAATGTGAACATTGTCTTCAGCGACTAAATTCTGAACTCCGATTTTTAAAATTGAAAATCCGAATAATAATGCTATCAGTAGCAAGACTATGCTTACTACTGATATAACATTACTTACTTTTTTGAGTTTAGCGTTACTCATAATCAATCCTTATTTGTCGTCAGCTGCGTATACGCCGGGAAGTTCCTTGCCTTCAAGGAATTCGAGGGATGCACCGCCACCTGTGGAGATGTGGCTCATCTTGTCAGCAAAACCAAGCTGGTTGCAAGCTGCTGCGGAATCACCGCCACCGATAATTGTGGTAGCGTCTGTTTCAGCAAGTGCTTTAGCTACAGCGATAGTACCCTTTGCAAGAATAGGGTTCTCGAATACGCCCATAGGTCCGTTCCAAACAACAGTCTTAGCGTTCTTAACTGCGTTAGCGTAAAGCTCTGCAGTCTTAGGTCCGATATCAAGGCCTTCCTTGTCAGCGGGAATCTTGTCAGCATCAACTACAGATACTTCGATTTCAGCATCGATAGGATCAGGGAAGCCTGCTGCGATTGTTGTATCGATAGGAAGAAGAAGCTGTTTTCCTAACTTGTCAGCCTTATCCATCATTTCCTTGCAGTAATCAAGCTTTTCGTCATCAACAAGTGAGTTACCGATTTCATAACCTTTAGCCTTTAAGAATGTGAATGCCATACCACCACCGATGATAAGTGTATCGCACTTCTCAAGAAGGTTATTGATAACATTAAGCTTGTCAGCAACCTTAGCCCCGCCAAGGATAGCTACGAAAGGTCTTACAGGATTCTCAACTGCATTTCCAAGGAAGTCGATTTCCTTCTGCATTAAGTATCCAACTGCGTTTACGCCGCCCTTTTCTGTGATGTATTTTGTAACAACTGCTACGGAAGCATGTGCTCTGTGAGCTGAACCGAAAGCATCGCATACATAGTCATCTGCAAGATCAGCAAGCTCTTTTGCAAAAGCTTCGCCAGCGTCCTGAGGCTTTGTCTCTTCTTTGCCACGGAAACGTGTATTCTGAAGAAGTACAACATCACCTTCGTTCATAGCGTTAACTGCAGCTGTTGCAGCTTCGCCTGTTACGTTGTAATCAGCTACGAATACAACTTCTTTTCCAAGCTTTTCGGAAAGTCTCTTTGCAACGGGTGCAAGTGATTCTTTCTCGTTAGGTCCTTCTTTAACTTTGCCGAGGTGTGAACAAAGGATTACCTTTGCACCATCGTTAATTAATTTTGTGATTGTAGGAAGTGCAGCAACGATTCTTGTTTCGTCAGTAATAACGCCGTCCTTTAAAGGTACGTTAAAGTCACAACGAACGAGAACTCTTCTGCCCTTTGCGTTAAAATCATCAACGCTCTTTTTGTTTAATGACATAGCTATGTCCTCCTTTAAAATAATTTTCCGTAATCTGCGCATCATTACGGAGAATATAAACTAAACAATACCGCTTGCGATTTTTTTCACAAGCGGTATTATTATACCAAATCAGACGGTTTATATCAATATTTTATTCGCTCATTCCTTTCTTATTTTTCATAAAAGAAATTACGAATTTTCCTCTTTCATTCGGCGTTTTTTCTTGATATGATACATTTCCTTGTCGGCCGATTCGAGAAGTTCTTTTAAGTTTATGCTGTCATTGTACTCATATACGTACATTCCGAGCGAAATCGACAGTCTGTATTCTTTGTCCGATTCCTCGTTGTATTTTCTGACATTATCCTCAAAATCATCAAAGAACTGCTTCTCTTCTTCCCTGTCATTCGTTGTAAATACAAAGGCAAATTCATCGCCGCCCATACGTGCTATTATTCCTCTCTCGCCCAAAGTAGAGGAAAGAATATTTGAGCTTGAAATAATAGCCACATCACCTTCGTCATGACCGTATGTATCGTTGATGGTTTTAAGATTATCCGTATCCGCAAAACCAACCATAATGTATTTCTTCCTCGAGGATGCTTCTTTTAGGAGGTTGTCGGACTCGATATAGAATCCTCTTCTGTTGTAAATACCGGTCAGTTCGTCCTGTTTTGCTAGTTCGTCGAGCCTTAAATTGTTCTTTGTAATGATTTCCAGGGATTCCTTTAGCTGATTACTGGTTTCCTCCGTAAACATCAAAAGATGAAGGATTCTGATAGCGCAGGATACCTGATAAATAAGGCTCTCATAATACGAGAAAATGTTATAAGGAATATCACATACAAGCACTCCGTAAATAACATCTCTTACATAGAGGTTAAGCATTACAAGGTGTCCGCTTAGTTCCATCTTCGAAAAAGCAAAATCAAACATTTCCGAAACAGGTATCATCTGCTCTCTGTCCGAAAGTGAGAATACTCTGTCGTTAATCTGCATTGCTTTTAAGTAAACAAATTCATCTGGTGAGAATTTATCGTCTATTCCGTGCTTAATCGGTTCTTTGAAAAGATAAAGGAAACTGTGATTGATACCGATTTTCTGGAAATTGGAAATAATCGACGCATAATTTTTCTCGGAAACCGCTTCAAAACCAATCATATCGGCAGAAATTCTGTAGATTTCATGCTGAATCTTTTTTAATTTGTAATTTTCGTTGCTCTCTCTTAAAGAAAGGATTGATGCGAGTCTTCTGTAAACGTATGCGGAAATATTTACGATAATATTTCTCTTAATCTTGGATGTTGTATCATCCATGATGCATTCTTTTACCATTTCCATAAGAATGGTGAATTTACCGATATCAATCTCGCATCTTTCATCGGTGTCGAACAGTTTGTTGAAATACGTGGCCAGAGAAGTCAGCAGATCTTTGGTAATTCTCTCGCCTTTATAGAGCTTCTCAATTTCAAGAATGAAGTAAAGATAAGCTCTGTAAATATTATCCCTGTTCGCATTATTTATAGTCGGATTGTAGATAAAAAGGAACGTCTGCTTCGCAAAAGTATCAAAATCCGTGGTCGGAGTTATCTTAAACTGATGGGGCTGAAGATTTACGACATCTCCGCTTCCTAAATAAATTGAATCTCTCATTACGAAGTGAGTCGGAATAACTCTGTCTTCGTCATCTTCGAATGTAAGATAATCGAGAGCCATATTTACGGCTTCATATCCGATATTCTCGGCATCGGCTACTACAGACGCAAGCGGCGGGTCAAGGTTAATATCTTTTTCGATATTGTCAAACCCCATAAAAGATACGTCTCTGCCAACTCTGAGTCCCAGCTCCTTCATAGCTTCGTAACCGCCGATAGCCATTCTGTCATTCGCAAAAACAACACCGTCTATTCCGCGCACACTCTTAAACAGATTGATGACGTCAAACATACATTTTTCGGTGAAGTCGCAGTGAATGATTAGACGGTCCTCTACAGGTCGTCCATGCTCTATTAATGCTTCCTTGTAAGCCTCCACTCTTTCGATTGAGTCAAGGTTTTCTTTAGGTCCGGCAACCATGGCAATCTTTGAGCATTTCTGCTTTGTGATCATGATTTCCATGCCTTCTTTTATACCCGCCTTGTTGTCATAGCAGATATTGGGAAGCTTGTTCGAATCGCCGGATACGGTAATGACAGGTATGTCTTTAAGATTCTTAAGAAATTCGTTTAAAGAATTTCTCGACATAGAACCGGAAACAATACCTACCACACTCGTGCAGGCGATAATGATATCGATATTCTTTTCTTTGAAATAGGTAAACAGAGTCTGATACTGATATTCGTACTCTTCGTATAGAAGTTCCTTTCTCGCCTGAAAATAGCGACCCGGAACTATTAAAAGATTACAGTCTGATTCGTGTGCAGCGCGCATAGCCCCCTTGGTTACGCTGTTGCTGTAAACGTCTCTGATGTCCCCCACAATCAGAGCTACATTAATTCTTTTGCTCATAAAAAAATACCCTCATCCAGTATAGTTTTTTATTCTGAATTGCAAAAAGAATTATATCATAAAATCAAAGATTTTAAAAGAAAAAAAGCCCGACTCGAAAGCCGGGCTTTTATAAGTATAATTAGAAGAATTATAATTCAGCGAAGTACTTGATTGTTCTAACCATCTGTGATGTGTATGAGTTCTCGTTGTCATACCATGAAACAACCTGTACAAGGAAGTTGCCGTCATCCATCTTTGAAACCATTGTCTGGTTAGCATCGAAGAGTGAACCAAACTTCATACCAACGATATCAGAAGAAACAAGCTTCTCTGTTGTGTAACCGAAGGATTCGTTTGTTGCAGCCTTCATAGCAGCGTTGATACCGTCAACAGTAACATCATCTTTCTTAACTACTGCGTGAAGAATTGTTGTAGAACCTGTGAAGGTAGGAACTCTCTGAGCAGCACCGATGAGCTTGCCGTTAAGTTCAGGAATAACAAGACCGATAGCCTTTGCAGCGCCTGTTGAGTTAGGAACGATGTTTGCAGCGCCTGCTCTTGCTCTCTGAAGGTCACCCTTTCTCTGAGGTCCGTCAAGGATCATCTGATCGCCTGTGTAAGCATGAACTGTTGTCATGATACCGGACTGGATGGGAGCGTAATCATTAAGAGCCTTTGTCATAGGTGCTAAGCAGTTTGTTGTACAAGAAGCTGCTGAAATGATTGTGTCTTCTTTTGTAAGTGTTGTGTGGTTTACATTGTAAACGATTGTAGGAAGATCGTTACCAGCGGGAGCTGAAATAACAACTTTCTTTGCACCTGCATTGATGTGTGCCTGTGATTTTTCCTTAGATGTATAGAAACCTGAGCACTCAAGAACAACGTCTACACCAAGTTCGCCCCAAGGACAATTGTTAGCATCGGGCTCTTTGTAAATCTTAAGTGTCTTTCCGTCTACTGTGATTGTGTTAGCTTCGTCATCTGACTCTACTGTGTGCTTGTTCTCACCGAATACTCCTGCGTATCCACCCTGAGCTGTGTCATACTTAAGAAGATGAGCAAGCATTGAAGGCTTTGTTAAATCGTTGATAGCAACAATTTCATATCCTTCTGCACCAAACATCTGTCTGAATGCAAGACGACCGATACGGCCAAAACCATTAATTGCAACTTTTACTGCCATTTTTTAATCCTCCTAGATTAATTTATTATTCAATTGACAATTGATAAATAATTGTCAAATTTTATCAAGCACTAATATTTTACTTGAAAAAAATATCTTTTTCAAGAAATTTTTTGTAAGCCGAAAACAAATATCCAATATGCACATAAATTATTATTTATTTGCCTAAATAACAGCAAATAGCACAATAAATTAACCTACAAAAAGTCTGGCTATATTGAAAATCAGTGTACTCATCGCAAAAGCAACGCCAATCTGGAAAAGCATTGAAAGCAAAGTGAATTTAATTGACTCACTCTCCTTTCTTATTGTAGCTATCGTGGCAAGGCACGGTGTATAAAGAAGACAGAATACCATCAAAGCAAGCGCATTGGCTGCTGTAAATGAAGGATAAACGCTCTTAATACTGTCATAAAGACTTGCACCGTTAACTGCGTTTGAGAAAAGAACCGTAAAGCTTGTAACTACGACTTCCTTTGCTGAAATTCCTGCAAAGAGTGCCACCACAACTTCCCACATATTAAGTCCGCAGGGCTTTAAAGCAGGAGCTATCACTTTTGCTACTATTGCGGCGAAAGAATCTGCAGGTTCACCGACAAACCCTGTAGGACCGATATTAAGCGCAAACCATACGATGATTGATGCTATAAAAATGGTAGTTCCGGCTTTAGTAAGATAGTCTTTTACCTTGTTCCATACATATATTCTGATAGAACGAAGATTCGGTCTTTTATATTCCGGAAGTTCTATCAAAAGATTGTTTTTGTTTTTCTTCTTGTCAAAAAGATTTGCAATAAATGCCGTTGCAAGCGCAACAAGTATTCCGAGCACATACATCGAGAAGCTTACCACGGCTGCCCATTTTCCAAAGAACAGTCCCGAGAACAGAACGTATATCGGGAGTCTCGCCGAACATGACATAAAAGGAGTGATAAGCATCGTTCTTCTTCTGTCCTTCCCAGTTTCAAGTGCTCTTGTAGCCATAATCGCGGGGACAGTACATCCGAAGCCTAAAATCATAGGAAGAAAGGCTTTACCCGAGAGTCCGAGTTTACCCATGATTCCGTCCATTACATATGCAACTCTGGCCATATAACCTGAGTCTTCAAGTACGGCAAGCGCAATAAACAATATGATGATATTGGGTAAGAATGTAAGAATTCCGCCGACACCGGCTATAATTCCGTCTACAACAAGTCCTTTTAACCAGAATGCCACATGCATATTGTCAAAAAGAATCGAAACATTCTGCTGAAGCCATTCCAAAAACATCTCAAGGAAACCTTTTATCCAGTCACCCAGAGTAAATGTCAAAAGAAATACCAGCGCCATGATTATAATGAAACATGGTACGCCGAATACCGGATGGGTAAGAATTGCATCAATTCTGTCCGTACCGGCCTCCTTGGCCGATTTGTTGAAAAGACATTCTTTTATGATATCGTCTATATATGAATACTTGGCCTGAATAATCTGTCTTGAATAGCTTTTGTCTACGATTCTCGAAACATCCACAGGATGTTCTTCGGATACTTCCTCATCGTCTTCCAGAAGTTTGATTGCATGCCATCTGGCCGAAGAATGGTTCGGATACTTGGCTGCCATAATAACTTCCAGTTTTTTGATTTTGTCTTCCAAAGGCTCGCTGTACGAAAATACTTCGCCTAAGGTGACCGCTTCCTTATGATGAATGATTGCGTGTAAAAGAATATCAAGTCCGCGTTTTTTAATAGCTGAAACGGGAACTATGGGAATATCGCAAAGCATTTCGGGAAGACGGTGCATATCTATTTCCATGCCACGCTCTTCCACCACATCCATCATGTTTAAAGCCATGACAATGGGTTTGCCGAGTTCGAGTAACTGGAGTGTTAAATACAGATTTCTCTCAAGGCTCGATGCATCAACCACATTAACGATTACTTCGATGTCGTCGTCGAGAATACAGTTTCTCGTAACCTTCTCTTCTATCGTATATGTTGAAAGCGAATAAATACCGGGAGTGTCGATAAGAATCAGTTTTTCGTCTTCAAATTCGACGGTGCCTTCTTTTTTCTCGACTGTAACTCCGGGCCAGTTGGCAACTTTTAATCTCGCACCGGTGATTGCATTAAAAAGCGTTGTTTTTCCACAGTTTGGGTTGCCAACGAATGCTACATGAAAACCATTTGGATGTTCTCTCATTTTACGGCCTCCTTTATCTCGATATTGGAGGTAATATGCTTGCCCAAAGCCAGTCTCGTGCCACGGATTTTCACAATCATTGCACCCGACCTTTTTCTGGTAAGCACCGTAACGGGAGTACCTTCATTGATGCCGAGCGCTTCAAGCCTTCTCGAAATAGGATTTTCAAGAAAGATATTCTCAACCGTATATTCTTTTTTCAGTTCGGCGTCCCAAAGTTTAATGTTTCCCATACTATTTTTTTCTTCTGATTATTAGAATTACAAATCCTGTTATGATTAATGCCAACGGTGCAACTATACAGAAAACTGCAATATAGAAAAGCACCATGCTTATACTTACAACTATCTGATCGTATGTAAGCTGTTTAACGGGAATGGTTGTAACAAGCGAATTGTCTACAAGTTTCTTGGATGCATCGATAAAGAGATCCGAGTTACCGTGTGAAACCACACTGTCAATCTGATCGTATAAGAATGCTCCTGAACCGATGATTACGATATCGGCTGTCTCACCCGTTTCACTGTTTGTCTTGGTAATATATACACCGAGAGATAAAGGTCCTTCCTCGTCTCCGTCTTTTTTGCTTATGCCTTCAGAAGCTACTTCATCAGACATTAAACTCTTCACATATGCCGAAGAACTGGAAACGAAAATATCACCGATGCTTGTATCTGCCGGAATATTCTCATATTCATATTTCAGACCTCTCGCATAAACCAGAATGTTCATCTTATTATTGCTGATAGTATAAGGTGAAGAATTTTCGGGTACCGCAAGAATCCACGTGGGATCGTCCGAGGTAATCATATATCTGTAATCGCCTTCAAGAACAGTGCCTTCAGTAACTTCAACGCCACACCATTTGATGAAATCATCGTAATTCTTACATTCCGAATCTTCGGTTGCTGTGGTCATAAATACCTTTCCGCCCCTATTGATATAAGCCTTGATTGCTTCGATATCAAGATTGTCCAAATCTGAACGGGGACCGTTAATCACAAGGATGTCACAGTCATCGGGAACAGTTTTTCCGTACAGATAAAGCTCGGTAAACGAATATCCGACCTTTGAAAGTGCACTTGCAATATAATCGGGAAGAGCAAGTTCGTCATGTCCCGACAGGCAGTAAATCTTGACCTGATTGTCGCCGTTAATCATGGAACTGATTGCTGCGGTAATCTGACCTTCAACATCAATACCTGTAATATTCGATGTGTAAGAATAATAATCATATGTATATTCAAACATATCGTAATAATCAATTACCCTGAACTGATCTCCCATTGTGATAATAAGAGAACTGTAATAAAGAGCCGTATCGGTAAAGTTAGCGGCAAATTCAGGATATTCCGTGGTAGGTTTGTAAACTACTCTGACATGTTTCGAATAAGAATCATATGAATTGATATAATGCTTAACCGTATTATCAACTTCTTCTTCCGAAGAAATTACATAAATGGTTACATCTTCATTTAATGTATCAAGAACCGCTTTACTTTCATCGGTAATCTTGTACCAGCCGTTCTGTGTGATATCAAATTCGGTATATTTTTCGGGAATGTAGTTACATCCGACATTTACTCCGATAATTGCTGCAATTATTACAAAGGGAAGCAGATTTGATAAGAAAAATCTGTTCTTGCCCATTGCAGAAAGCTGTACGGAATTCTTTGCAAATACCTTATATGAAAGAATAAGGAATATTGCGATTACGGAAATCATGTAAAGAATGTCTTTTAAATCAAGCACGCCTGATAAAAGACCGTCAAAAGGAGCAAATATATCTGTAATCGATACAATTTTTGTAATAACTTTTTCGGCACCGAATATATAATTGCAGAAGCCCGGCACTACCATGGTGAAAATATACACGGTATAAGTAAATATGGCTGCAAGGAACTGATGCTCGGTAATACTTGATAAGAACATACCTATGGCGATACATTCACAGCCAAAGAGGAAGAATCCTCCGAGTGAACTGAGTGTTTCTGCTACGGGAATGCTTCCGTAAATAGCCATTATTCCAACACCGACAGAACAAATGGCTGTAGCCATAAGCATAATAAGGCAAAGTGCAAGGAATTTGCCGATAATAACGGATACAAGCGAAATAGGTGCAGTAATAAGGAACTGATCTGTTTTCTGTCTCTTCTCTTCTGCAAGAATTCTCATTGTAAGAAGAGGCAATATGAAAATCAGAACAATTACCATAGAGTTTAACGTATCGCTGATATAAGGTGATCCGTATTTAATATTGTTCGCTACAAAGAACGCGCCTTCGAAAAATGTAAATACCGCAAGGAAAATCCATCCAAAGAGCGATTTGAAATATGATCTTAATTCTTTTAATAAAATTGCTGTCATTTTTCTATTCCTCCTTGGAATCGCTGTCCGATTCTTCTGTTAGATCTTCTTTTGCTTCTTCCTCAGCTTCCGCTTCATCATTTTCGGCGAAAACTTCGTCTAAATCAGCGCCTTCTCTGATTGCCTTAAGTTCGGCCTCGTAAGCTTCGTCAGCTTCTTTTACGAGGGTTAAGTAAATATCTTCAAGTGAGGAAGTCTCTTCACTCATTTCAAGGATAAGAAGTCTTGCATCGGAAAGTGCGAAAGATATATCTTCCCTTACGTCCTTTGAAGAATCGCAGGTAACTTCAAATAATGAACTTTCGCCCTTATCCTCGATAAATTTAACTTCATCAAGAGAATCAATACCTTTAAGAACTTCTTCAATCTTGTCCTTAGCGCCCTTAACATTGAGTTTAATAGTCTTGACATTTTTATGATTTTTCAAAAGATTTTCCGTGGTATCGCATGCAACCATACGACCGTTTGCAATCACAAGCACTTCATCGCAGGTAGCACTTATCTCTGATAAGATATGCGAAGAAAGAATAACTGTATGCTCACCCTTAAGTGATTTGATAAGGTTTCTTACTTCGATAATCTGCTCGGGATCAAGGCCTACAGTAGGCTCGTCGAGGATGATTACCTTGGGGCTTCCCAGGATTGCCTGAGCAATACCGACTCTCTGCTTGTAACCTTTTGAAAGGTGCTTGATGAGGCGTGCGGACATATCAACAATATCCGTTGCTTTCATTACACGCTCTATCTCTTCGGCTCTTTTATCCTTTTCGACACCTTTTATCTTTGCAACAAAAGTAAGATATTCCTTTACGTTCATATCAGGGTATAAAGGCGGAATTTCGGGAAGATATCCAATACTCTTCTTTGCTTTTAAAGTATCTTTGCCCATTACAAAACCGTTTACTTCCACAGTGCCTGCGGAAGGGGAAATATAACCTGTAATGATATTCATCGTCGTGGATTTGCCGGCACCGTTGGGTCCCAAAAATCCGTAGATATGACCTTCTTTTACTTCAAAAGAAATATCGTCGACAGCGATATGTTCGCCGTAGATTTTAGAAAGTCCCTGAACTTTGATCATAAAACAACATCTCCTTTTTTGGTAACTACCTTTTACATATAAAATAGTGGGAGAAATAAATTCCCCCACTTTTTTAAATTCAAATTTTACAAATCCTATTTCTCATTCTCAGGAATGTCTGTAAGTGTAGCCTTATCGCTTGTGATAGGATTCTCTTCGGCTTCTTCTGCCTTTTCTTCTTTAGCAGCTTTTTCTTTCTTTTCCTTTACGGGAGCAAGACCCATAACCTTAAGTGCAAGGCCGTTGGCAACAGGTACCTTTACGCCCTTTCCTGAAAGTGAAAGGATAACAAAGATTACCATAAGAACAAATTTTACAAAGCCTAAAATGTTTACAATGAAACCTGCAATATCAAGCTTGGTAAATATTGTATAAATATCAGTCTTTCCAATATCAGTATTCATTACGGTTCTAACCCAGTCAAACTTAGAAGTTGAAAGGTCAAACAATATTCCGAGATACTTTCTGGAAATCCATCCAAGAACCATATTGGCAATAAGAAGAATGAATGACAAGAAGAATGCATTAAGAACATTCTTTTTAAGCACTTCTTCATCACCGGCTAAAAGTAATACTAAAATGGTTCCGATAAGAATCCATGAAAAGCTGTACCATCCGCAGAAAAATGCGAAAGCACTGATAAATGCAACTGTAACCCCAAATCTCTTTGACATAAGAACTCCTCCTTATTCTTCTCTGTGAACTCTTTTTGTTTTGTCCGCCAGTTTTCTTAAAAGAATGCCTATTACAACAGCTAATACAATAACCGTCACAAATACGGCGAAAACAAGCAGATAGCTTAATAAACTTGAAATAAATGCGCTAAACATCGAGTCCTCCAAAGTCTCTCTAGAAAATGTTTAAAATATACGGAAATAAAAAGGTATTTCCAACTAACTATGATACATCGAAAGGCCGTCATCGTCAAGAAGTTCACTGCCTTTAGCCGAACTTGAAGCAAGAAAATCACAGCGCTCGTTTTCTCTGTGCCCCGCATGACCTTTTATCCATGTAAAAGTCACATTATGCCCATCCATCGCCTTAAGAAGTCTTTCCCAGAGTTCCTTGTTTTTAACAGGCTCTTTGTTGGACTTTTTCCAGCCGTTTTTCATCCATGCATATATCCAGTGCTGGTTAAATGCATCGCAGACATATTTTGAGTCAGAAACAACCTCTACATCACATTTCTGCTTTAAAGCCTCAAACCCCGTAATGACACCCATGAGTTCCATTCTGTTGTTGGTCGTAGCCTTGTAACCTGCGCAGAATTCCTTTTCGTGAAGTTTGTTTTCCTTATCGACGTATTGTAAAAGTGTTCCGTAACCGCCCGGACCGTCGGGATTGCCCTTGCAGGCACCGTCGGAATAAATTTTAACCTTCATCATATTGCCATTTCCCCGTATCCACAAAACCCTTGGACAGCATCTGTGCATTCTCGATTATCTTTGAAGGGTATTCCTTAATCTTAAGCAAAAGAAGTGCATTTCTCGTATCGGACCTGCCGTCGTTTATTTTATACGAGAAATAAATATCCTCTTTGCCGTCATCGTCTTTTCTAATCTCCTCTCTGAAGAAATGATTGTCATAATCATTTTCGAGAAGATAAGTAAGTTCTATATCGTGCGTAGCCGCCAGAGTGATGATATTCTCACCTGTCAGATATTTTAGGATTTCTGTTGCCGCAGCCACACGTTCTACCGTATTCGTTCCTCTTAAAACTTCATCGAGGAAGCAGATAACATTTGCACCCGATTCCTTTGCCTTGATAATTCTGTTTATGGAATTTATCTCAGCCATGTAATAACTCTCTCCGGTTCCAAGCGAATCGCTTAATGACATCGAGGAGAAAAGCTTGGAGCTCCTAAAAGAAAACTCCTTTGCGCACGCAACATATACGCTCTCGGAAAGAATTGTATTAACAAGAACGCTTCTTAAAAATGTGGATTTACCCGAAGCATTCGAGCCTGTAATAAGCATTCCCTTTGAATTGTCAAACGAATTGGGAACACAGTTATTTACCAGAGGGTGAATCATATCCACACCTTTTATGATCTTTTCATCCGTAAATGTCGGTACGCAGGTATCCTCAAATGACGCTTTTAAATTCGCAACGCTTATCTGGCTTTCCATCTTTCCCAAGATTGCAAATATTTCGCCGTAAGCATCTTCATTGTCAATTACATATTTAAGCATCTTATAAAAGAAAAAGATGTCGATTAAGAAAAAGCAGTTAAGAAGCGCCGTCATACCGCTTGCCAAATCCGCAATTCCGGTTCTGTTACTCTGCTTGATAAAAGAAAGATAAGAGGTTTTTACGCCCTTAAGTTTTTTACGAAGTTCTGTGAGTCTTTCGTACTCTTCCTCGTAAAAAGGAATATTCATGGCAACTGCTTTTTCGCTGATGATAAGAGTTCTTACTATGTACTCAAAAGACGTGATATAGTTTTGAACCAGCTTGTTGTGTGAAATATAAATAAATACACACACTATCATCCACGCAATAAGAAGGCATATGCCAAGCGTGACATTGATGAAAAACGAGCCGATTATAAGAATATAAACGAGCCAGACAATATAAAAAAGTATAAGGGGAACTCTTTTGACATCTGATAAAAGAGAAATATATTCAAATACCGAATGCTTGCCCGTTTTACCGAGCTTCGCAAATAAAAGCTGAAGTTTGACTCTTAATTCGGTATCTTCGATAATTGCATCGGTCTGTGAAGCATATTTGTCAATCTTCTCTTTTGAAGGATTGGTATCGATACATCTTAAAGTGTAATAAAGATACTCGTCGCCGCAGGATGAATAGCACTTGTTAATCGAATTATAAAGCGTCTCACCTTCTGCATCGTTCCATGTAATATCATCAATATAAAAACCGTCATCATCCAGATGGTTTAAATAATACCCTCTGTATGAAGCAGCTTTTTCGGGATCGTATTCTTTTCTTTCGATTTGACCGAAATTTCTTCTTAATCTTTCGGCAAATCTTTTGATTTTATTATGTTGGGTAATAATGTTTACCACAAGGGCGATAATTATACCGCCTGTGATAAAAGAAATTAAAATAAAAGCATCCATTAGATCAAAGCCATTTTCTTAACCGCAAGAGTAACCAGTTTTTCAAACTTAGGTGCCGCATCTTTTCCTGCCTGCTGTACTTCCTCGTGAGTTAAAGGTGTGGGAGAAATGCCTGCAGCGAGATTGCATACGCATGAAATACCGCAAATCTTAAGTCCCATATGGTTAGCTACGATAGCTTCGCAAACGGTACTCATACCTACAGCATCCGCTCCGAGAATACCAAGCATTCTTATATCTGCAGGAGATTCGAAAGAAGGACCGGTGAGCTGAACATATACGCCTTCTTTTAAATCTATATCAAGTTCTTTTGCACTCTCTCTGATAATATCCTGTAATTCTGGATTGTAAACATGGCTCATATCGGGAAATCTGGTTCCGAGTTCGTCTACATTCGGTCCGATTAAAGGATTGGGAAAAAGTGTGGCGATATGATCGGTAATCATCATAAAATCGCCGGCCTTGAAAGCCTTGTTGATTCCGCCCGATGCGTTGGTAAGGAATAAAATCTTTGCTCCTAAAAGACCCATGAGTCTTATGGGAAGTACTACATCCGATAAATCGTAGCCTTCATAGTAATGTACTCTTCCCTTCATGCAGACAACGGGAACATCATCCACGTAACCAAAGATAAATTTGCCCGCATGTCCGGGTACAGTCGATACAGGGAAGCCTTCGATTGAAGAATATTCAATCTCGCATTCAACTTTTATATTATCTGCGTAATTTCCAAGACCGGAGCCGAGCACAATTGCAACCTTCGGAACAAAATCGGTCTGCTTTCTTACGCATTCAAGACAATTGTTTAATTTATCGTATACCTTTCCCATTTTATAACCCTCCGAAAAAATCATTTCCACTCTGCGGCTTTAATTTCGATTCTTGCGTCACGAAGCATAAGTTCGTTGCAGACATCTTTTGCAGATTTGTTCTCAAAAAGAATTTTGTTTACTTCTTCTACGATGGGCATTGATACGCCGTATTTTTCAGCGAGTACCTTTGCGGCCTTTGCACAGTTCGCACCTTCTATTACCATCTTAATTTCTGCCTGAGCTTCGGCCAAAGTCTTACCCTGAGCAAGAAGCATACCTGCACGACGGTTTCTTGAATGCATACTTGCACATGTAACAATTAAATCGCCTATACCGGATAATCCGTAAAATGTTTCGGGTCTTCCGCCCATTGCTTTGCCGAGTCTTGAAATCTCAGCCATACCTCTTGTAATAAGAGCTGCCTTTGTATTATCGCCGTATCCCAAGCCGTCGGCGATACCTGCTGCAAGCGCGATGACATTTTTAAGAGCAGCGCCTATTTCAACGCCCTTAACATCGGGTGAAGTATAAACTCTGAATACTTCGCTCATAAAAAGATTCTGTAAAAACATTGCCGTTTCTTTTTTCTTTGTGGCAACAACGATTGTTGTGGGAATTCCCCTGCCTACTTCCTCTGCATGAGAAGGTCCTGAAAGAACAGCAACCGTTGAACCGGGTATTTCTCTTTCGATAACTTCGGAAAGAGTCATTAAAGTATCGCCTTCAATACCCTTTGCAACATTTACAATTACCTGATCTTCTTTGTAAAACTCTTTTAAGGAAGCCGATGTAGATTTTACGAAAGGAGAAGGTACTGCCATTATGAGAACTTCTCTTCCTTCAACCGCATCCTTAAGTGATGATGTAAAAATCATTTCGTCCGGAAGTTTAACTCCGGGAAGTTTGTCTACATGCTCTCTCTTTTCAGAAAGCATTTTTATTTCGTCTTCGAGAGCGGACCATACGGTCACTTCGTTTCCGTTATTGTATAAAAGTTTTGCAAGTGCGATTCCCCAACTGCCCGCACCTAATACTGCTATTTTACTCATTGTCGGTTTTCCCTTTCATCACATAAAAAATTTATTGATGCTTATTATATTTGTTTATTCTTAAAAAAACCTTAAAGATTTATTTATCTTCCTGACGTTCTCTTATGATGAATTTAAGAGGCGTACCTCTGAATCCGAACGTATCTCTGATTTTATTTTCAATATATCTCGTATAGGAAAAATGCATCAGTTCCTTGTCGTTTACAAAGATAACGAATGTCGGAGGCTTAACCGCAACCTGAGTGATATAGAAAAGTTTAAGTCTCTTTCCCTTATCTGTGGGCGGCTGCTGCATTGCAACGGCTTCAACCATAATTTCATTAAGAACGCCGGTCTGAACTCTCATTGCATGATTTTCCATAACCGCATCGATAGTTTCAAAGAGCTTTGGAAGTCTCTGACCTGTTTCTGCTGATACGAAAAGAATCTCTGCATAAGGCATATATGAAAGCACGGTTCTTATTTCTTTGGTAAACTCATTTGTGGTCTTGTTGTCTTTTTCGATAGCGTCCCATTTGTTTACTGCTATAATCATTGCTTTGCCGCGTTCGTGAGCTATACCTGCAATCTTTGCGTCCTGCGAAGTAATTCCTTCGGTAGCATCGATTACGAGTACGCAGACATCACAACGTTCCACAGCGGCAACGGTACGAACAATCATAAAATGTTCGAGCTCATCGTTTATTTTGCTTTTTTTACGAAGGCCTGCGGTATCGATTAAAACATATTCTTTACCGTTATACTTAACCTGAGTGTCAACCGCATCACGTGTCGTACCCGCGATATCGGACACAATAACTCTCTTCTCGCCGATAAGCTTATTAATAATCGAGGACTTGCCTACATTGGGTTTGCCAACAATTGCAACCTTGGGTCTGTCGTCCTCTTCTTCCGTATAAAGGCTGTCGTCAAAATGGGAAATAACCTCGTCAAGCATTTCCCCGAGTCCCAGTTTATTTACACTGCTGATAGGAAAAGGCTCTCCGATTCCGAGATTGTAAAATTCGTATACGTCATTACCGAATTTTTCAAAAGAATCTACTTTATTGACTACAAGAACAACAGGCTTTTTGCTCTTACGAAGCATATTGGCCACATTAAGATCCGCATCCTGAAGTCCCTGCTTTACATCCACTAAAAAAATTATAACATCTGCGGTATCAATCGCTATCTGCGCCTGTTCCCTCATCTGCGAAAGGATAACATCCTTCGAATCGGGTTCGATTCCGCCTGTGTCGATTAAAGTAAAGCTTGTATCAAGCCATGTTACATCCGCATATATTCTGTCTCTGGTAACGCCGGGCGTATCTTTTACGATGGAAATACGCTCGCCTGCGAGGCAGTTAAACAAAGTCGATTTGCCGACATTCGGTCGTCCTACAACCGCAACTATCGGTCTTCTTTTATTTTTACTCATTTTTCACCTAAATAATCAGTTTAATATCTATTGTAAATATTTAAGACTGTATCAAAAAAGCCTACGTTTGATTTTACAATATCGATATTTACTTGTAAAGTCGACGACACATCCTTTAGGGTATAATCGTCCAGAAAGACTTCTTCTCCCGAACGCATCATACATTCGTGTATAAGCAGAGAATCTCCGAGGTCTTTACCCTTTAGCTGCGCCATTAAATCGGTAGCCGTAATAAGCCCCGTAACCGTAATCATTTCTCCGAAAAAGTCATTTCTTATTGCAACCACATCTATTTCAAGATTGTCTAAAACCTCTTCCATTCTTCTGGCGAGTTCCTGTACAAGTCCGTAGGCAAACTTTCCTGTGGCGCAGGTTATTTTGACTCTTTTATGATTTGGATTGCTCTTATAGTTTTCTCGGAATTCATTGTATACGGGATAAAAGTCTTCGCGTTCGCTCGTTATCATTCCTACCCCGTTTTCAAGCTGCAGATATCCGTCGTAAGTCTCTGGCTCAGGCATTTCCTCCCCTGCCAAAAGATACCATTCATCCGATGCATGTACGAAATGAATGCCAAACTCCTCATACGCCTTATCCTGCCATTTCTTGACGGTTTTAATAAGGTTTTTCGCATCTTCCTTCGTAAAAGGTTCGAGTTTCGTAAGACCTTCCCTGTGTTTCGACAAGCCTACCGGCACAACGGAAACACTTTCAAGCACGGGAAGATACTTGTATAATTCCGACAGAGAGTATTCGAGTTCTTCGCCGTCGTTATATCCCTTGCAAAGGACTATCTGACCGTTCATTATAATTCCCGCTTCATACAGTTTCCTTGCTTTTATAAGCGCTTCGCCCGCAAAACGGTTGTTTAACATCTTGCAGCGAAGTTCGGGATTCATCGTCTGAAAAGATATGTTTATGGGTTCGAGACGGTATCTTATGATTCGGTCTAACTCGTCGTCATCCATATTGGTCAGCGTGACATAGTTTCCCTGCAGGAAGGAAAGGCGGTCGTCGTCATCCTTAAAATAAAGCGTCTCTCTCATTCCGGGCGGAAGCTGGTCTATAAAACAGAAAATACATTTGTTTCTGCAGGATCTGTAATCATCCATAAAATCGTTTTCAAATATGATTCCCAGATCCTCATACGCATCCTTTTCTATTTCGACGTCGCAAATCTCGCCCTGTCTGGTACGTATGTTTAAAACAAGCTCGTCATCCTGTACGAGAAACATATAGTCCAGAATATCTTTAATCTCAATATTATTTATTTTTAAAAGTTCGTCTCCTTTTTCAAGTCCGATTTCCTCGGCAATGGAGCCCGGTTCAACCGCTGAGACGATATGTTTCTGATTCTTTTTCACTGTTAACTCTTAAAAGATATGTTTTTTGTATTGTCTACTCAAAGATTATAAGTCAAAAACGCCTTATTTACAAATTGTAAATTGACTATGTCACTTTGCCTATGTATAATTTTTCTTGGTGTAATTAAAAAGGAGCTTATATGCATTGGGTGAACCCTGTAACGGGGTTAAATTTAACTTCTATTTTTATAACCAATTTCTTCGGCGTTATCTTGATGATAGCACTGCTTTTCAGTCGCGGATGGATTGTCAGAGTTAAAAAACACGAAGGAAATCTGGTTCTATTAATGATTATTTCTGTACTCGCGGGTTGCTTTATCGAACCGCTTTCTTTTGTTTGCGAAGGCCTTCCCGGTAACGGAATTCATTATTGTCTTTTCTTCTTAAACACCATTCTTTTTTCACTCGACGTTATCATCGGTCCCTGCTACGCAGCAATATTAACGAGCCATATCAACAAGAAACTTTCCCGAATTCAGATATATGTTATATTAACTTTAATCGTAATCGAAATGATTATGCTGGTTATTAATTTCTTCAACCCTATCATATTCGAAATTTCTTACGACAACATTTACGAAAGAAAATCTCTTTTCTGGATGTATATCGTTATCGAAGCGGGACTTATGGCCTATGGTCTGTTTGTTTTCCTTATGGCCAAATTCAGAGGCAGAATATTAAGATTTTTCCCTGCATGGCAGTTCCTGGTTCCGATTCTTTTAGGAACTTTAATACAGGGATTTACCTACGGCGTATCGGTTATCTGGCCGAGCATCGGCATAGCGGTATGCAGTATAGTTTTATGTCTGCAGAACGAAAACATTTTCATTGACAAACTGACCGGCGTTTACAACCGCTATTTCCTTGACGAAATTAAGAAAGACTTCAGAAAAAAAAGCAAGGGTACAATCGGTTCAATGATGCTTGATATGAACGGCTTTAAGAGCATCAACGACCTTTATTCTCACGAAGAAGGCGACAATGCTTTAATAAGTGTCGCAAACATCCTAAAAGAAGTAATCTCCTCCAACGGTTCAATCATCCGTTTCGCAGGCGATGAATTTGTTATTATCGTAAAAACTTCATCAGAGGCCGAATTATTATCATACAAAGATAATATTTTAAAATCCTTTGACGAATTTAATAAAACTTCAGGAAAGCCTTATAAACTTTCCGCTGCTATCGGTACTTCTCTTTATGATTTCTCAAAGGGAGATGTTTCGGATTTCCTTAACAATATTGATGCACTTATGTATATAGACAAGGAAAACTATTACAAGAATCACGACAGAAGAAGTGCTTCAAGAATTTCTTAATGTAAAAAACAAGGTAAAATCAGCAAATATAAAAAACACTTGCTTTTTTTACCCTGTTATAATAGAATAGTCATTGCTAGTTTAAAAATGGCTCGTTGGTCAAGCGGTTAAGACGCTGCCCTCTCACGGCAGAATCAGCGGTTCGATTCCGCTACGAGCTGCTATAAAAAACCTTGGAATATCTGAACTGCACCCCGAATGTTAGACAAAAACATTCGGGGT
>JAFZUY010000020.1 GCA_017618075.1 Lachnospiraceae bacterium | reverse complement strand
TCCGGTAAAGTCGTTTGCATTTCAAGATCGTACACCGTAACGATTTCATCCTGCACATATAAGTCTAATCGTATACCACGACTATCATATTTGGGTTCGATAGTCTTTTGAACTTCCGGAACCTCAATTCTCTCAATTTTCATATCAAGAAGCAATTCCAGAAGCTCTTTGCAGAGATTTAGATTCATCGTTAATATATGACAAAACATAAAATCATCTACAAAAGTTAATTCGTCGTATTTCTTTCTTCCCATTCTACCATACCTCCTTCGCTGTATCAATAGGTTTCAAATTTGCCATTTTCATTTTGACATAATTATATATAGACAATTTCATTTTGTCAATCACTGTTTTCGAAGCTACCCCTTTTCCGCCTGCGAGTAGGGTTGGGCAAATCATAGGTTTCTGCGCAGCAGAAAGCTACCTTTGTGGGTGGGCCCGCAGGCGGCACCGCAAACGAAAACGAGCGGCTACGCCGCTCGTCAGACTGAAGACAAAAACCCTAAAGAAGCTAAGCTTCTTCGGGGTTTTTCTCCTTCTATGCAAAAATTGGAGTGGTTTTTCTAAAATAAGCAAAAAATTGTCGCATATTCCGCGTAAATAGCCCTTTCCTCCACAGAATTTTAGCCAATTTTTTCATGTTCATACACGCAAAAGTAAGGCCAACTTTCATGGCCATCTTTTCTTTCCCGCGTTCCTGGGTGTAACGCATCCCGTGATGCTCTTTTGCTGTTCCGAAGTTGCGTTCAATTGTTTGCTTACGCTGATCGTATAGCTCTTTCATTCCCGTGCTGTGGCGGATTTCTTCGCAGACTTCCAGATACTCTTGCCAAATATGCCGCGTTACCACTTTCTGATGAGCTTTGCTACGAGTGCAGCTTTCGAGGAAAGGACAAGATATACAGTCTGACGGGTTGCTTTTGTACTCTTTGTAACCCTCCCTGTTAGTGGTGCTGTATTCTAAATAACATCCATTTGGACAAAGATAATGGTCAAGAGCCTCATCATATAAATACTCTCTCTTTCTGAAGAAGCCTTTCTTTGTTTTAGGACTCGTGTATGGGAATACGGGAGTTATTCCATCATCAAGCAGGAGCTTTGCAATTGCCGGTGTTTTGTAACCTGCATCTGCAATTATGTGTTCTGGATTTAAGTTCTTTAACTTTTCATATACTGCAGGAAATGTAGAAGAGTCATGTTCGTTTCCGGGATGTATTGTGTAACCAAGCATCCAACCATGCTTGTCACAAGCAGATTCTACACTGTAAGCGAAAACTTCTTTATGCTCTCCCTTATGGAACCATCCGCTTTCCGGATCGGTTGTGCTTATCTTTTTCTCTTTTAGTTGTGTATTTTCAATATCTCCGCCTCTTCCGGAATCCGGAGGATTATTGTTGTTGCCATCGTCGTCATCGTCATCTTTAAACGGCTTTTTGCCGTGCTTCTCTCTATCCTCATTAATTTCTTGTTTAAGTTGTTCGTCGTAAAATCTTGCAGCTCTTTTGGCAACGAGAATCTTTTTAGATTTCTTGTTGTTTGCCGCAGCTTTTACATGAGTCCCATCTACGAAGATAGCAGAAGTATCCACTAAGTTATGCTTCATACATTGAAACAAAATCTGCTGAAAAATCTGCTCGAAGAGATCTGTGCCTTCAAACCTGCGCTTGTAGTTCTTTCCAAACGTAGTGAAGTGAGGAACCGGGTCATAAAAATCCAAGCCTAAAAACCATCTGTATGCAACGTTAACTTCGATTTCTTTGATGGTTTGGCGCATACTTTTAATGCCGAACATATATTGAATTACCGGGATTTTAATGAGCATCACAGGATCTAGACTCGGCCTGCCCGTATCCTTGCAGTACTTGTCTTCCACAAGGTCATAGATAAAACTAAAGTCGATGGCAGCATCGATTTTCCGAAGTAAATGATCTTCCGGCACTAACTGCTCAAGTGACACAACCTGCATTTGGTCAAGCTTCTTTTCTTTCTTGGTAAGCATTGAAAAACCTCGTTTCTAATGGGATTTAACTTATCTTTATTATACCACATACAAGGAAATTATGCCAGCATTTACACAAAAATACATCAAAAGATTGAAAGAAAAGAGCGGAACTCATCCGCCCTTTGTCTTCAGTCTGAC
>JAFZUY010000019.1 GCA_017618075.1 Lachnospiraceae bacterium | reverse complement strand
TGACGGAAGATATTGCATTGGATGAAATTGAGGAAGTTGCAGCTGCTGAAGTTGATGATGCAGAAATTGAATCATCAACAGAGACTGAAGCGGAAACTGCAGAAGAAGTTGATGCAGAGGATGCTGAAGCAGAAGAAGTTGAGGCTGAAGATGTGGAAGCAGAAGATGCTGAAACTGAAGATGCTGAAACTGATGAGGTTGATGCAGAAGAAGCAGAAGCAGAAGATGCAGAGGATGCAGAAGCAGACGATGTCGAAGCAGAAGATGCAGAGGATGCGGAAACTGAAGAAGTTGATGTTGTAGAAGAAGCTGACGAAGTTGACACAGAAGTTGCAGAAAATGAAGAAGATGATACATTAGAAGCAGAAATTGACGAAGTTGAAGCAGAAGAAATTGATACTGAAGAAGAAGTATCGATAGCTAATGAACTTGGCGGTGTTACCAATGGCTGGGAAAAGCAAAGCGACGGAACCTATAAGTATTACGAAAACGGTGTTGCAGTAACAAGTCAGGTTAAAAAAATCGGAAACGATTATTTCGGATTTGATAGTAACGGAATAATGTTTGACGATGAGGTATTTGTTATTAACGAGGGTGGCTTCTATCCTGTAAACTATCGCGCAAAAAAGGGCGGATACCTTTATGTTAATTCCTGGTATGAAACTCCCAGTGGAGACAAGTATTATTACGGAGCAGGCGGACGTGCAAACGTAGGGCTGGCGGTTTTAACGATAGACGGGGTTAATTATTTATTCTATTCCGGAGGACTCCTTAATAGAAATGGAAGGGGAACAATAAATGACGTTTTATATGCTTCAGATAAAGAAGGAAAAGCATATGAACTGAAAAAAGGCGGCTGGACCAAGGTCGGAACAATCTGGTATTATTTATACGAAGATGGCAGCTATAGGACTAATACCGTCTTCCGGGATGGCGGAAAGTATTATTACTGGACGAATTACGGAAGAGTGCTATGCGATGACTATACTACGTATAATGGTTATGTTTATCGTGCCAAGGGTGATTGTTCCCTTTATGTAAATGAATGGTACACCAATGAGATCGCAGATAAGTATTATTATGGAGAGAACGGAAAAGCATCTACTAGGGCTTGTGTTCAGACGATTGGCGGAAAACAGTATCTTTTCGAGGGTTATGGCCGACTTTATATAGGCGGTTCGCTTACTGTTGATGGAGAAAATTATATATCTGATGAAAACGGTATTGCGACCAAAGTCACAAAAGACGGATGGGTTCAAGCCGGTAAGTATTGGCATTATTATGAGAACGGAAAAGCAATTACCGGTAAGATTAAAAAAATAGGAAGTTTTTACTTTGGTTTTGATTATAGCGGTAATATGTATGCGAATACAACTTTCAGCAGTAGCCGTTATGACGAAAGCGGCAAATACCTAGGCAACGGATATTTTTATGCGGATGCGGAAGGACATCTTTATATCAACAAATGGAAACTGGATAATGGCGAATGGCGTTACTTTGGTGCGGATGGAGCACGTGTTTTGGGCTGGCAGACAATTGCCGGCACAAAGTATTACTTTAACCCCGTAGTTTTTGATGCAAGAATGATGAGATCCTGCTATGTCTTGGATGGAAATGATATCTATCGCTTGGGTTCTGACGGCGTTGCAAAAAAGATAACCAATCCAAACGGTCTGTTTTATGATGTGTACGAGAATTTTGCCGTATATTATCAGAACGGAACGCCTGTAAAGAGTACATGGAAAGAAATAAACGGAAAGTGGTTCTATTTTGAAGCCAGCGGAAGTCCTATTCAAGGAGAGGTTAGATTTATTAAGGATGCGTACTTTGCTTTTAACGCTGACGGAACCATGGCAACTAAAGGCTGGTTTAAAATAGACGATCAGACATACTATGTAAAAAATGATAAAGGCTATCTTGCTACGGGTGAACAGCAGATTGGTGATAAATATTATTATTTTTATGATGACGGAGAAATGAGAAGAGGAGTCATCTACTATAATAACAAAATTTATTTCCTCAATCCCGACGGTTCATGGGCAGCAACGGCAAAAGAAGGCTGGAACAGTGTTCAGGGAACCTGGTATTATGTAAAAAATGGCACACTTATTTACGGACAAGAACTTGAATTAGCCGACGGAACATACTATTTTGACAACAACGGCGCAATGGTAAAGAATTATATTAGAAATCATATGTATTTTGGTGCTGACGGCAAAAAGGTTACCAAGGACGGCTGGTACAAACTGGATACTAATTGGATTTATATCCGGAACGGTTCGCTACTTTATAGTGGTATTAATAAAATTAACAATACTGAGTATGCTTTTGATTATGATGGATTCCTGGTTACCAACGGCTGGTATAATGACGTTTATTATAATGCCGACGGTATTGCCGTAAAGAAGAGCACCAACGACGGATGGCAGCTTTACGGAGGAAGATATTACTATTTAAAAAACGGTTCTGTAGTACGCTGTACCTGGGTGGGAAATTATTATATCGGTTCCGCCGGATTTATGATGACGAATCAGAGAACGTCTGATAACTACTTTGTCGGAAAAGACGGAAGGTATGTTACAAATACCGTTATAAAAGGCATGGTTGTTAAGTCAAACGGAAAGATTGCATGTAATGAATTCGTGACCATTGGCGGTAAGAAGTATTATGCGAATGTGGATGGTTATGCCTGCCCTTATGAAGCATATGTAATCGGAAAGAATCTTTATCAGTTTAAGATTACGTATGTTGACGGATATTCAGTTGGAGAGTACGTAAAGACTATTGCAACCAACGTACAGAACAATAAGTGGTATCAGTTTGGAAATAAGTGGGCATATGTCAGAGACGGTCAGGTAATTTTAGACGGAATAGCTGAGATTGGCGGTGCGAATTACTATTTCAGTAATGGTGTGATGATGACCAATTACATGGCAGATGCATCTGTTAAAGAATCTAATTATTTTGGATACAATCAGAATTCAAGAGTGGCTTATTTCGGAAGTGACGGCAAAGAAGTAAAGAACCGTTCAGGATGGGTAGACGGATATTACTACGGAGCCGATCATAGGACATCTTATGGATGGGTTCAGGTAAACGGTAATCTTTACTATGGATATTCGGATTCCGGAAGAAGTGAATATACCGTCATAAATGGAAAGATTTATCAGCTTGATACCAAAACAGGTGCTTTAAAAAATAATGTAACCAAATATAACGGATGGCTTCAGGCCGGAAGCGACTGGTACTATTTCGAGAACGGTTTTGCTGTTACCGATATTAAAACAATCGGAAAAGCTACTTATGCTTTCGATTACGATGGTCGTATGTTGAAGAATTGTTTAATAGAAACTAAAAACGGTGATCGCTATTACGTAAATTCGCAAGGCATTATTGATACAACCCCCGGATTCAGAACTGTTGACGGTAAGCTTTATTACTTTGACAAGGATGGCAAGGCTCTTATGGGAATTCATGAAATTAACGGAAAGATGTATTATTTCGAAAGTTCCCGTAATGATTATTATATCAATTACTGACAGCTCAAAGAGAGAAGGATGGCATGAAAATGCCGTCCTTCTTTTAGATGTGATATATTAACAATATTAGTCTTTTCTTCGAAGGTTGACATACTGTTTATAGGCTAGCATAATGAAAAAGTGAGATTTAAATTAATATACTCTAACGGAGGATTCTGAGTTGGAATTGACTATACTGATGCCGTGCCTTAATGAAGCAGAGACATTGGGAATATGCATAAAAAAAGCAAAAGGTTTTTTGGAAAAAAACAATATAGACGGTGAAGTTCTGATTTCTGATAACGGAAGTTCTGATGATTCGGTAAAAATTGCCGAATCCATGGGTGCCAGAGTAGTAAATGCACCAACGAGAGGTTATGGAGGGGCATTAATTACCGGATGTCAGAAAGCTTTGGGTGAGTATGTGATAATGGGCGATGCGGATGACAGTTACGATTTCGAGAATCTTATGCCTTTTCTGGAGAAACTTCGCGAAGGATATGATCTTGTAATGGGCAACCGTTTTAAAGGAGGTATCGAAAAGGGTGCAATGCCCTGGTCTCATAAATATATCGGCAATCCCGTCCTGTCTTCTATAGGTCGTCTGTTTTTTAAAAGTAGGATTAAAGATTTTCATTGCGGGCTTCGCGGATACAACCGAAAAAGAATGTTGGATTTGGGTTTGCGTACCACCGGTATGGAATATGCAAGCGAAATGGTTGTAATGTCCGAACTGGCTGGATATAAAATAGCTGAAGTTCCGACCACTTTAAAGAAGGACGGAAGATCACGTCCGCCACATTTAAGAAGTTTTCACGACGGATGGAGACATTTGAAGTTTCTTTTGATGTATAGCCCCAAGTGGCTGTTTTTATACCCGGGTATTATTCTTATAATAGTCGGATTAATCGGTGGCATCATTCTTACGATAGGACAATTTGCCATCGGATCTGTTGTATTTAGTATTCATACACTTTTATACTGTATGATTGCCATTATTCTGGGGGTAAATATCGTATATTTCTATACTTTCACCAAACTTTATGCCGAAACCAGTAATTTCATTCCTCATGACAAAGGAATAAGCAAACTTGTTGGATTCGGCGAGGATAAAGGGGTTTTGGCAGGATTTATACTGGCATTTATCGGTCTGGCTGCTTCCGTTGCCTCTTTAGTCATATGGGAAAAATCCGGGTTTAGTCAAATGGAACCGGAAAAACTGATGCGGTTGGTTTTACCTGCCGCCACAATGCTTGAAGTCGGCATAGAAACAATGTTTGCAAGTTTCTTAATGGGAATACTTAAAATCGAATTTAGAGGAAAATAAAAAATGGCTGAAAGATTAAAGCATTTTTATGAAGAAATAAAAATCCCTACCATATTTTCGATTTTTGCGACATTCTGTTGTTTTTTGTCAATGACACCCATGCGTTCGGATGCGGGATTAACGGTATGTGTTCTACTGTATATATTAAGTTATGTCTCAGCCCGGCTAATCGTAAAAACATATAAGCATTCTCTGACTTTTATTGATACGGTCTGGAAAAAAATACTTACAGTTGTCTTTTTTATATATTTTAATATCAGCATATACGGTATGGTATATCTTGAAAGCAACGGGCTGGACGGATTTAAGCTCCCGAAAGCAGTTTATCCTTTGGTGTCACTTGTTTGGGTAACACCTCTTTTCTTCGGATTGCTGTATGTTGTTTCAAAACTTATGTCCGCACCTAAAAAAAACGGCACCGGACTTTCGATAAAAGTTCAAATAATCGCTTTTTTACTTCTTATGCTCAATTACGGAATATGGCTTTATGCTTTTAATCCGTGTATTTCTTCTGTAGATTCCGGCGTCCTTTATAATCAGGCGCATCAGATGATGACAGTTCCTATGATAAACTGGCATCCTCCTTTTTACGCAATCGTTTTGTCTTTCCTACTTAAAATATGTGACTCGGCAACTTTTTTGGTAATACTGCAGTGTATTGCTTTTTCTGTACTTATTGTCAGAATGACGGATTATTTGTTGCGTTCGGGATGTAACCGTTTTATCGGAATAATGCTTTATCTTTTATGGGGCTTTTCTTTCAATAACGTAATCCAGATGATAACATTGTGGAAAGACATCCCTTATATGATTTCACTTACCTGGCTTACGTTTTTGCTTGCACGTTTTATCAAAGAAAAATGTAATGTTTCCAAATCGTGGTACATTCGTTTCGTCATTGCAATGGCATTAACGGCCCTGTTCAGACAAAACGGCATCCTTCCGGCTGTTGCCGTTGCAGTTTTCATATGCGTTTTGGGAATTATTAAGAAGAAATATTTTGCATTAGTTTCGGTTGCAGCATTCCTGGCGATTATCATTATAATAGAGGGTCCCGTGTATAAATTTTATAAAGTCGAAAGCAGATCGGGATTAAAATATTTTGCGCTTGCAAATGATATTGTCGGAACATATTACCTCGTAGATGACCCGTCGGATGATGTGGTAGAAATGGTAAATGAAATAACCGAAAACGATCCCGAAAATTTTGGATATAATTCATATTACACAACATACAACAGAAATGCTCTCGGAGAGTATTCGGTTCCCGGTTTTTTGTCTGTCTATGTAAAAACGTTTTTCAGACACCCCAAAGAACTGACCCTTCAGTTTATGAGAAGAAATTCGGTTTTATGGAGCATTATAAAACCTGAGGAAGAATTTGCGGTATGTACCAATTATAAAAGAGACCATCACTCTGACGAATATACATATTCATATCCAAAGCGGGTGCCTAATAATCTGACAGAATTGTTTTCAAAAATAACGGATTATTTAACAGACAATTCTCTTGTATATTTACTGGCATGGCGAACGGGAATATATACGATAGTTTTAATTGCGGTATATCTGTATGCTTTCTGCAAAAAGAAACCGTTATCTGTTTTGATATACTTCCCCATTGTATTTAATGTATTGGGCTTATATGCTGCTTCCGGATGGTCCGATTACCGCTATTCCTGGCCGATTGAAGTAACAGCGCTGTTTATTATTCCTTTTATGAATTGTTATCTTAACGAATCCAAAACGGATGAATCTTTAAAAGATAATAAGCAGGGATAGGCCGCAATCATATCCGGATCCAATTATCTTTGCATAAAACAAAAAATGAAAAATTGTCCTTAGAAAATGGTAAGTATTCCGGCAAGGCTTATGTTATAGTGATAATGGAAGAAATGTATTTAATATAAATACTAAACGAGGAGGGATTTTATGAGGTACTATGTGAATTGTAACGTTGATGTATCTGGGGACGGATCGCAGAGTGCGCCTTTTATGACAATTTCTGAAGCTGCTGAAATTGCTATGCCCGGGGATGAGGTAATTGTTGCCGACGGAATTTACCGCGAGCATGTCAATCCGAAAAATGCCGGAAGAGATTACGCAAGAATTACGTATCGTGCACAGAATAAGTTAAAGGCGATAATTACCGGCGCAAACCGTGTCAACGACTGGGAAGAAGTTGAGCCCCATGTATGGAAAACGGTTTTCGACAATTCTTATTTCGGAAAGTACAATCCTTTCACGACGCTTGTTTCCGGCGACTGGTTTGACGCCAATTTCACGGCTCATACAGGCGATGTTTTTTTAAACGGCAAATCAATGTACGAAGTCACAAAGTACGAGGATGTTGTAAATCCCAAGGAAAACCTGTCTTCATGGGACAAGGATTTTACCGTTTACACATGGTTCACCAGGCAGGAAGACGACAAGACGGTTATTTTTGCCAACTTCCAGGAGATTGATCCGAGATATGCAGTCACAGAAATTACCGTCAGACAGAACTGTTTTTACCCCCTAAAAGAAGGCATCGGATATATAACTCTCGATGGTTTCACGGTATGTAAGGCCGCTACGCAATGGGCTCCTCCTACGGCGTATCAGGACGGAATGATCGGTCCTCACTGGTCTAAAGGATGGATAATAGAGAACTGCGATATATTTGAGTCGAAGTGCTCGGGTATTTCGCTTGGAAAATACCTCCAGCGCAACAACGATAACAAGTGGCTTAACTGGAAATTCAAAGACGGCACCCAGACCGAGCGTGACTGCATCTGCCAGGCACAGACTGAGGGTTGGAATAAAGACAGAATCGGTTCCCACATTATCAGAAACAACAATATCCATGACTGCGGACAGACCGGTATCGTCGGACATCTCGGCGGAGTATTTTCAATCATTGAGAACAACCACATTCACCATATAAACAACAAGCAGAATCTTGCGGGCGCAGAAATCGGCGGAATCAAGATGCATGCTGCAATCGATGTTATTATCCGCAAAAACCATTTCCATCACTGCACCAGAGGCCTCTGGCTTGACTGGCAGGCTCAGGGAACAAGAGTTACTCAGAATCTTTTCCATGACAATGCACTGCCGTATGATTATCTTTTACGAAAAGAAAATCTTGCAAACCTCGGACTCGGTGAAGATATTTTCATCGAAGTCAGTCACGGACCGACTTTGATTGATAACAACATTCTTTTATCAGACAGAGCATTAAAACTTCCGACACAGGGTGTTGCATTCGTGCACAACCTGATTGCAGGCTCCTTAACGGCGGTCGGAAGAGGTGTGGATAACGGAGCCAAGACCATGAAATCTCCGAGATATACACCTTATCATGTGTCTCACAGAACCGAGATTGCGGGCTTTATGACAATTCTCCACGGAGATATGCGTTTCTATAACAATGTTTTCGTTCAGAGAAAGATACGCGAGCAGATGTTAGAAATCTGCAAAGGCTTTGAAAATGATGAGTGGGACGACGGAAACATGGTAGTCGGAACCATTCCTTACAACGATTATCAGACCGAAGAGGAATGGAAAGCAATGTTTGACGGCTATTGCGGAATGGGATCGGAATTAAGCGACAGATATTATCTGCCTCTGCCCGTATGGACCGGCGGAAATGCTTATTTTAACGGTGCAAAGCCCTGCGATAAGGAAAAGGACGCCTTTGTAGATACCGAACATGATGTAAAAATCAATCTTCATATTGACGGTGACAGATGGGAGATTGAAAGCGACTTATTCGACTATCTTCCCAAAACCTGCGATCTGATTTCAACCAAAACTCTCGGAATGGCATTCGAGCCCGAGCAGAAATATGAAAATCCTGACGGCAGCGACATATTCTTTGATGTGGACTTCTTCGGAAACAGACGTGAACTTAAAGTGATTGCCGGCCCGTTTACGGATTAAAGGAATTAAGGGAGCATAAAAGAAGGATACCCAAATTATGGGTATCCTTTTTGATTGAATTGCTTTTAATACTCTTTTATGGCGTTATTCTTTACATACAGGAAGGCGAGTATTATAATTAAATGCGACTTTTCTCACCGAATTTATAATTTTCGCGAGTTTTCGCCACGAGGATATAATTATGGAAAAAGGGAAAAAAGACAAGCAAAATAAAGTATGGCTCGGATTCGGGATATTTCTGATTCTTGTAGCAATTATATGCGGCAGTTTTCTGGTACTGAGAGTTGTAAGCAGAATATCGGCCAATAAAAGAAATCAGGAGCTTCGGGAACTGGTTAATGAAGGAGCGGATACTTCAACTCCGATTATTGTAGATACTTCGCAGATAAGCGTCATTATTCCGAAAGAGGAAGACGAGGAAACTGTTGAGGAAGAAGAGCCCGTAAAAGACTGGTCTGAATGCACTATGGAGGAAAAGAAGGAGAGATACCTTGAAACCTACGGAATCATAGTGCCTGACAAGACTCTTGATTTTGACGAATTAAAAGAAACCGTCAACAAAGATATTTATGCGTGGATTTATATTCCCAATCTTGATGTGGACGATCCGGTAGTACAGCACCCTGATGACGATGCATATTATCTTAACCACAACCTTGACGGAACGGCCGGATATCCCGGCGGAATATATACCGAACCGACTTATAACAATACTGATTTTATGGACAGAATGACCGTTATATACGGCCACAATATGAGGGATGACAAGAGATTTTCGTCACTTCACAGACTTGAAGATAAGGCTGTTTTTGACGAAGTTCAGTATGTATTTATCTATATGCCCGACGACATTCTGGTTTATAAAATCGTTGCGGCTTACGAAGGCAGCAATCTTCATATTCTCGCCACCCATGCCTGGGACGACGAGAGCTGGGTAGATTACCTTTACGGTGTTACAAGCTTTGACGGACCCAGAGACAATACCAGGGAATGTGAATTTACCCCGGAAACAAAAATGCTTACTTTATCGACTTGCATAAAAAACGTTCCTTCCAACAGATATCTGGTTCAGGGAGTTTTACTGGATGAGTGCAGATAAAAAAAAGAAAAGAAAACCGAATATTAAAAGAATCGTAATTGCCGTCCTGCTGTTATTAGCCGTAATAGCGGGCGGCTTAATTATTTCTTTTTTCGTTTTCCGGGCTCACGGTAAAAAAGAACTGCAGGGAACAAACTACAGAGAAATAAGGATTGAAGAGATTGTTCCTGAGGAAGACATTGAGGATGACGGATCAATAAATTACAAGGGCGAGAAATACGTTTTCAATCCTGAAGTAATGACATTTCTTTTTATGGGAATCGATCACAGGGGAGACCTTGCGGATGCCGATGAGGTGACCGATTATTTAAAGGGCGGACAGGCGGATGCTCTGATTTTAATGGTAGTCAATCATAAAACAAAAAAGGTTAACCTCATAAACGTAAACAGAAATGCAATGGCCGAAATGGATGTTTACAACAAAGACGGAGAACTGATAGATACCGAGGTTAAACAGATCTGCCTTGCTCACGGATACGGAACCGGTCACGAGGACAGCTGCGAGAGACAGGTTGAAGCGGTTTCCGAGCTTTTCAATTTCCTGCAGATAAACGGATATTATTCGCTTGAACTTAACGGCGTAGCCGAACTGAATGATTATGTGGGCGGCGTGGAAGTCGAGGTCTTGGAGAACATTCCCAAAGGCTCTGATGAACTTAAAAACGGCAAGGGAAAGACAATTACCCTGATGGGCGAAGATGCAATGAGATATGTCCAGTACAGGGATGTAAAGAGCTTTAATTCGGTTGAATCGAGAATGGCCAGACAGAAGCAGTATATAAGCGCACTGTTTGCCAAGATGCTGGATAAGACCAAAGAGGATCCTACTTTCCCGGTAAAACTTTTAGACGTTCTCGAGGAATATACGGTAACTAATCTTAATGCTTCGAAAATATCATACCTTGCCACAACCTGCGTGAACTACGAGTTTGATACGGAAAACATATATACACTTTCCGGCGAAACCGTGGAAGGCGAAGAAGGATTTGAAGAATTCTACGTGGATGAAGATTCCTTAAAAGACTTGATTTTTGAACTCTTTTATGAAAAAATCGAATAGGATTATATGAGATTTGATCAGATAAAAAACCAGTGTTTTTTATACAGTAAAACTTCCTTAGAACTGGGCAGAAGGACCAGAAAGGTTGTTAGCGCCGGGCCACTTAGAGGGTGACGAGGTTTGGCAGTTATCGAAAGATTCGGCGGATGCTGCCACGGCGTGTTCATTTATCCTCTTAATGGATTTTAATGAGCAGTGTGAGTCGTCAGAGAGAAATGAAAAAGCGGAATCAACACCGTAACAGAGGTTCTCTTATCACTGTATTATCCCAGATATAAATTAATAACAGGGAAATTATGTCCGGCATTTTAGCCGGGACGTTTTTTGCATTTTATTACAGCAGATAAGGAGATTTTTATATGAGAGTAGTTATTCAGGACAATTATGAAAAGATGTGCAAATGGGCAGCAGAGTACATCAAAGCCAAAATCAATGCACACAAGGAAAACAGACCTTTTGTTTTAGGCCTTCCCACAGGTTCTTCACCCATCGGTGTTTACAAAGAACTTGTAAGAATGAACAAGGCAGGAGAGGTGTCTTTCGCCAACGTTGTTACATTCAACATGGACGAGTATCTCGGACTTCCCAGAGAGCATGATCAGAGCTACTGGTATTTCATGCATGACAATCTTTTCAATCATCTTGTAGACATGAAGCCTGAAAACATCAACATTCTTAACGGTATGACAGACAATCCCGAAGAAGAGTGTGCAAATTATGAAAAGAAGATTGCATCCTACGGCGGAATCGATTTATTTATGGGTGGTATCGGCGTGGACGGACATCTCGCATTCAACGAGCCTTACACATCGCTTACTTCACGTACCGGTGTCAGAGACTTAACAACAGACACACGTATCGTAAACTCCAGATTCTTCGGAAACGATCCCGAAAAGGTTCCCGCACAGGCACTTTCCGTAGGTATCGGAACCGTTACAGATTCCAAAGAAGTACTCGTACTCATCTCAGGACACAACAAAGCCAGAGCTCTTGCTGCAACTGTTGAGGGCGGCGTAAGCCAGAAATGGACCTGCTCGGCTCTTCAGATGCACAACGGCGCAATCATTGCCTGCGACGAAGAAGCATGCGGCGAACTTACAGTTGATACATACAAGTATTTCCTCGATATCGAGAAGAAAGAACGTCTGTAATTTATAGCAAATTCTACTTACAAAAAGTTAAGGATAAAAAGGCAGTTTCGGCTGCCTTTTTTATTTCATTTTTTGGAGGGTGCGGGCTCCTTTTTTTATTGAAAAAAAGCCCCAAAAGAGATAAAATAATCTATGTATGTATTTGCTATGGGGTGCAGTATGAACATAGAAGACAGAAACAAGATTCAGGATAGATTTCAATACATTCTCAATATGAGACCTGTGCTTAATAAACAGGCTCTGTTCTCGGATACTACGCAGGACTATGTCACTCCTGCGGAGCCCCGCTTTAAAGAAAAAGTTACAGTCAGATTCAGGACTGCGAAAAATAATGTGGATGCCGTATTTCTTATCTCCGGCAGCAAGTCGGTTGAGATGGTAAAAACCGAAGTTGACGCACTGTTTGATTACTATTCATGCGTCATCACCATGGATGAAAAGATATTCGGATACTGCTTTCAGATCATAGCCGGTAAGGTTATGTGTTATTTTAATTCGCGCGGAATTTCCAAAGACATTCAGGAATACTACAATTTCCGACTTATCGCAGGATTCAGGACGCCCACATGGGCTAAGGGCGCCGTTATGTACCAGATTTTCGTGGACAGATTTTATAACGGCGATAAATCAAACGACGTACTTACCAACGAGTACACATATCTTGACGGATACAGCGAGCAGGTTACCGATTGGGGAAAATATCCCGCACAGATGGGCGTCAGAGAGTTTTACGGCGGAGATTTGCAGGGTGTATTGGACAAGATGGATTACCTCGAGGATCTCGGTATCGATGTTATTTATTTCAATCCTCTCTTCGTATCACCCTCAAACCACAAATACGACATTCAGGACTACGATTACATCGATCCCCATATCGGCAAAATCGTGGATGACGAAGGCGAGCTCTTAAAAGACGGTCAGAAAGAAAACCGTTTCGCCACAAGATATATCAACCGTGTGACAAACAAAAAGAACCTTGAGGCGAGCAACGAGCTTTTTGCAAAAGTCGTAAAAGAAGCGCACAAGAGAGGCATGAAAGTTATTCTTGACGGCGTATTCAACCACTGCGGTTCATTCAACAAATGGCTCGACAGGGAAAGAATATACGAAGAGCAGGAAGGCTACGAGAAAGGTGCTTTTATCTCCGAAAAGAGTCCTTACAAGGATTATTTCAGATTCCACAAGGATGACTGCTGGCCTTACAATCCAAGCTATGACGGATGGTGGGGACACGATACTCTGCCCAAATTAAACTATGAAGGCAGCAGGGAACTGACGGATTATATCATGAAGGTCGGCCGTAAATGGGTTTCCGCACCATACAATGCTGACGGTTGGAGACTTGATGTGGCAGCAGACCTCGGACATTCGCCCGAATTTAACCACAGATTCTGGAAAGAATTCAGAAAATCAGTTAAACTTGCCAATCCCAATGCGGTTATCATTGCAGAGCATTACGGATATTCGAGAGAATGGCTTCAGGGTGATGAATGGGACAGCGTCATGAATTATGATGCTTTTATGGAGCCTGTTACCTGGTTCTTGACAGGTATGCAAAAGCATTCCGACGACTACAGAGAAGATTTGCTCGGCAATGCAGAAAGTTTCTGGGGTGCAATGACACATCACGGCACCAATTTTACGAACTCGTCTTTGCAGGTTTCAATGAACGAGTTGAGCAATCACGATCACTCAAGATTTTTAACCAGAACAAATAAAAAGGTCGGAAGACTTCATACGCTCGGTTCAAAGGCAGCCGAGGAAGGTATTAACAAAGCAGTTTTCAGAGAAGCCGTTGTGATGCAGATGACATGGCCCGGTGCTCCGACGATTTACTACGGAGACGAAGCCGGAGTCTGCGGATTCACGGATCCCGACAACAGAAGAACCTATCCTTGGGGACATGAAGACAGAGAACTCATCGAATTCCACAAGCAGATGATCAGAGTTCATAAGCTAAACGGCGTTCTTTTAACAGGTTCACTTATGAACCTCGGCGAAGATTACAACTATGTGGCTTACGGAAGATTCGACAAAGAAGAGCAGATTGTCGTAATGGTCAACAACAACGACCACGAAATCGAAAAAGAAGTTTCAACCTGGCGAATCGGCGTTCCTAAAAACGCACAGATGCAGAGAATCGCCTTCACCGACCAAAACGGATTTTCGTTCAATACGGTTACAATCCGTGCAGAGGACGGAAAGATAAAGGTTAAGCTTCCCGCCGAATCAGCCTGCGTATTCAAGGCAATCATTTCGGAGAACGGCTTAAAGAGAACTCCTGTCGGAGACGAAAATATGGTCGACAAGCAATATCCCGAAAAGGTTAGCGAAACCGAAGTTAAGAGCAGGGGCAAGGCTGAGGAAGTAAAGAAAGATGCTGACGAAAAAGCTAAGAAAGCAGACAACGCTGAGCTCATAAAAGAAGAAAAGCAGGATAAGAAGAGTGCTGAAAAGACTGAAGCCAAAGACGGTGCTAAAAGCGAAGCAAAGACAGACAAGGCTGAGAGCAAAGCCGATGGTGCAAAAACTGAAGGCAAAGCTGAAAGTGCTAAGGCTGAAACTAAATCAGACAGCAAAGCCGAAAGTGGCAAGTCCGATACGAAAACCGAAGGCAAGTCAGACAGTTCCAAGTCTGATACAAAAACAGACAACAAAGCTGAAGCGAAGTCTGACAACAAAACCGAAGGCGCAAAATCAGACAATGCAAAGGCTGAAGCAAAAGCTGAAGGCAAATCCGATGCTTCTAAGTCCGAAGCTAAATCCGACAGCAAATCAGGCGAAGCAAAAGCCGAGAGCAAAGCAGATGGAACCAAGTCTGAAGTCAAAGCGGATTCTGACAAGAAAGATAAAGCTTCATCTAAGGACGCTGTAAAAGCAGAAACAGACGCTAAGAAAGATAAAGCAGATACCGACAACAAGGATAAGGCAGTCAAGGCTGATTCCGGAAAAGAAAAGGCTAAAGAAGCCGTAAAGGCAGAGCCGGAAGAAACCAAGCCCAAGAAATCTGCGTGGGAAGTTGCGGAAGAAGTTTTGGGCAAACCCGAGGACAACAAGAAGAGCTGGTTCCCGTTCTTCAAGTAGTATTTAGGAGTAGGAATGATTACAAAACAGGTTATCAAAACCAGTATTGAAGAATTAAAAGAAGTTTCAAAGACCGATTTTTTCGTAGTTGACGGACAGGGTCTTTTAATGGCAGCAACAAGTAAGGATATCCCGAACACCGAGGCCATGGTTGAGTTTTTCTCATCAAAAGCTGACAGCCAGATAATCGGAGATGTTACTTTGTTTAAGATTAAAGACGAAGACGAACCGGTTTTCGTACTTGCAGCAAAGGGAAATCCCGCAGACACGTATGTTTACGGAAGAATCTGCACCAACGAACTGACTCATCTTTTAGTAGCTTACAGAGAACAGTTTGATACTACAATTTATTTCCAGAATCTTTTACTGGACAATCTTTTATCAGTAGATATTTATAACCGCGCAAGGAAACTCGGCATCTCCCACAACGCAAAGAGAATCGTGTATGTGGTTGAGGTTTCGAGGGAAAAATCACCCGAAGCAATGCAGGCATTAAAGAGCGCCTTTGCCGAGGAAGGCGATTTTACGGTCAGCGTGGACGATAAAAACATCATTCTTATTCACACACTCGGCGAGGACGAAGACCTCGACAATATCGAAGATATGGCAAAGTGCGTGGAAGAGATTTTAAATACCGAAGTTATGATAAAGACCAGAGTGGCTTACGGCGCAGTGGTTGAAGATTTACGTCTTTTATCACAGTCATACAAAGAAGCCAAAATGGCACTTGATGTCGGAGCCATCTTTTATTCGGAAAAGACCATTATGGCCTACAATTCGCTCGGCATAGGCAGACTTATTTATCAGCTTCCGGTTAATCTTTGCAAGATTTTTGTGGATGAAGTATTTGGGGACGAGCTGCCCGAAGAGGTTGACGAAGAAGTCATCAGTACCGTAAATGCATTTCTTGACAACAACTTCAACGTATCCGAGACCGCAAGAAAGCTGTATATCCACAGAAATACCTTAGGATACAGAATTGAAAAATTAAAACAGTCCACAGGACTGGATGTAAGAGAATTCAACGATGCATTAACCTTCAGAATTGCTCTGATGGTTGTCAATTACGTCAAGTTTGTAGAGGAAAATCAGAAGATTTAAGCAATACCGCGAAGAGTTGTGTTTACTCCGAGAGAAATAAGCATATCGCGAATACCTTTCAGTTCCTCATTTGTGTAAGGCGAGAAAACCGTAGGGAATGAAGCCTTGAAATCGTCATCCATCATATGCGCAAGCAGTGTTTCGGAAGGACGGAAGGACTGAAGGTAATAATTTGAACAGCCCTTTATCCACTCGGCGATAGCGCGAAATTCTTTTTCGGTATGCAATTCTTTCATAACCGTGGTTCTGAATTCGTATTCGATGTTTGAAGTCATCAGAATTTTTACGGATTCCTCGATTGGCGAAAGATCCATTGATTTAAGACCGCATGCTGCAGGATAGCCTTCCTTTGAAGACTTGATGTCCATGGCGATATAGTCAACAAGGGAATTGGAGATTAATTCTTTTATGATGTCGGGTCTGGTGCCGTTTGAATCAAGTTTTACAAGTAAGTCGCGCTCTTTGATTTTCTTGATGAAATCAACCAGATCGGCGTTTACGGTAGGTTCGCCGCCGGTAATTGCGACACCCTCGAGACGGTTTTTACGACTCTCGAGAAAAGCAAAGAAATCTTCTTCGGGAATTCCGGGTTCGGAATCGGGGCAAAGCACCAGCTCTCCGTTATGACAGAAAGGACATCTGAAATTGCAGTGTCCGGTGAAGACGGTACAAGCGAGGTGGCCCGGGAAATCAAGAAGTGTGGTTTTGCTTAATCCGTGAATTTTCATAAAAACCTCCAGAAAAGCCTTATATAGTGGCTAAAGTTTAAATAATCATAAAATTTACACAATTTATTGTGGTTATCATTATACCACATAAAAAAAGAAATATCACGGAATAGATACTTTATGTTACGGATGCGTATTCTTTGATTGGGAAAAATAAGATAATATCAAAGTGTACTCAAAATTTTTTGCTAAAAATTTTATATAAAAGGGGAAACGGGAAATGGCAGATTTGAAAAAACTAATGCTGGATGAGATCAGAAAAAATTCTCATATCCAGTCGTCTTACATTGATGAGACGGAAGAACTTATTGACACGGGGCTTGAAAAAAACGAGGATAATCTCAATGCGGTTGCACTTGCGTATCTTGATGAAAAGGGATACAGAAGAATAGCCGAAAATGTGGATATCACCAAAAAGAAAATTCTCGAATTATCCGAGGGCTATGACACCCTCATCGTAAAGAAAAACAAAGTTGTCGAGATGGATATCTTCGAAAAAGCATCTGTTGCGGAGTTAAGAGATGCTCTTGAAGTATGTCTTGTCAACACGACTTCTGAAATTCATTCAACTCTTAAAAGAATCGCAGACAATGTTTATGATTATAAGGTTGAATGTGTTGATTCAATTAAACTTGAAAAAGACAGACCTAAAAAAACACGTTTGGGCGAAGAAGATTTCGAATCCCTCGAAGAAACGCTTAACAGATATGCGCGTAAGGGATATGAGATTCACAAGATCTTTCCCGAACCCAAAGGAAGCAAGATTATTCTTGTATTCAGAAAAGATTTAGTACCTTAGGAGACAGGGACTCTTCGGAGTCCTTGTCGTTTTGCGATTAATGAGATTTGATTACGACCACGAAAAGTTCATGAAGAAGGCCATGCTTCAGGCAAAAAAAGCTGCGTCTATCGGCGAAGTCCCCATTGGATGTGTCATCGTAAAAGACGGAGAAATCATTGCGCGTGGCTACAACAAGCGTAAAAAAGACAAGAATACGCTGTCTCACGCCGAGCTTACGGCAATAAATAAAGCCTGCAAAAAAACTGGCGACTGGAGGCTTGAGGACTGTGTACTTTATGTAACGCTTGAGCCCTGCCAGATGTGTGCCGGAGCTATCGTTCAGGCGAGAATTCCGCTTGTGGTAATAGGCTGCAAGAACGAAAAGGCAGGCTGTGCAGGCTCGATACTTGATCTTTTTAACGTGGATAAATTCAATCATAAAGTAGAAAAAATCGAGGGCGTTCTCGAAGAGGAATGTTCTCATATGCTGACCGAATTTTTTAAGAGTTTAAGGCTCAGGCTAAAATCGGAAAGGGAAATCAATGAAGATTAATACCCGACTGATAATTACATTCATTCTCTTTTTCATAGTTCCGACTTCACTGGTAGTCGGAAGTTATATGATTTTGCGTCATGTTTTCGGATTCTTAATTGTTGAGAAGGTCGTAGTTAACGGACAGACAAGCTTTGCCATAACCCAGGAATCGCTGCTATCGGCGTTAATAGGTATTTTCTGTGTAATTGTTTTAACAGGTATCGTACTTGTAAACTGGCTTATGTACGGATTCATCAAACCTATCAACCAGCTTAAAAAAGCGCTTCACAGCATCGAGAACGGTGATTACGACACATCGTTAATCAAGCCTAAGCAGGCTGAATTCGAAGGTCTTTTCAAGGATTTCGAATCCATGAGAATAAAGCTTAAGGAAAACAGAGACCGAAGAAATTTAGCGGAAAAACAAAACAAGGAATTGATAGCTAATATCACGCACGACCTTAAAACACCTATCACTTCAATCAGAGGTTATGTCGAAGGAATCATGGACGGTGTAGCGGACACCGATGAAAAAATGGACCGTTACATCAAGACCATTTACAACAAAGCAAATGCTTTAAATGCTCTAATCAACGAGCTTACCGGTTATTCGAAAATCGACGCACGTGAAATCACCTACAACTTCGGACGTATTTCCGTGGACGAATATTTCGGAGACTGCGCTTCGGAGATGATTTTCGATTTGCAGGAACAGGGCGTAAAATTCGTTTACGACAACAGAGTTAAAAAGAGTACCGCCGTTCTGGCCGACCCCGTTCAGTTAAGCAAGGTAATTCACAACATCATATCAAACAGTGTCAAATACAAAAGCCCCGAGCGTTCGGTAATAAGAATGCGCATAAAAGATATGGGCGAGTACATACAGGTGGATGTCAGAGATAACGGAATGGGCATTCCCAAGGAAGATACGGAAAAGATTTTCGACAGATTCTTCCGCTCGGACGTATCGCGTAACTCCGACAAGGGCGGAAACGGTATCGGACTTTCCATCGCAAAGAAAATCATTGAAGACCACGGCGGCAGAATCTGGGCCACGGTTGACGGCTCGGTCGGACTTACCATTCATTTTACATTAAGAAAATACACCGACGAAATCATGGCGGATTACACCAAGGAGCCTGATCAGATTAATATCGATATAGAAAATGTATATTCGGAAGATGAAGAAAAGAAAGTACTTCCTGAAGAACCGGATATAAAAGACATAGATTCTTCGGACAACTTAACCGAGGAAAAAGTCGAAAAATACAGCGAAGTAATCAATATGCTTGGTGACTTTGAAGATGAGAACTAAAATTTTCGGAAACCATTAACATTTAGACGAAAGAGACAGGGTGGGTTTATGAAATTACTGATAGTTGAAGACGAACTTGCAATTGCGGAACTTGAAAAAGATTATCTTGAAATGAACAACTATACCGTTGATGTAGCCTTAAACGGCAAAGACGGTCTTAAAATGGCGCTTGAAGGCGACTACGATCTGGTAATACTCGATCTTATGATTCCCGAAATCGACGGACAGACAGTCTGCAGGGAAATCAGAAAAGAAAAAGATATTCCCATCATCATCGTTTCCGCCAAGAAGGAAGACTGGGACAAGGTTCAGCTCCTCGGCATAGGTGCAGACGACTACATGACCAAGCCTTTCTCACCCAGTGAACTTGTTGCCCGTGTAAAAGCACACCTCGCAAGATACAGCCGTCTCGTAGGCTCGGCCCACCGTGGCGAGAGCGAAACCATCGAAGTTAACGGCCTTAAAATCGACAAGCTTGCACGCCGCGTATTCCTTGAAGGCGAAGAAAAATCCTTCACCGGCAAAGAGTACGACCTGCTTCTTTTCCTTGCTGAAAATCCCAACCGCGTATTCGGCAAAGAAGATCTTTTCCGCGAAATCTGGAAAGCAGAGCCCGCAGGTACCGACATCGCAACCGTTACCGTTCACATCAAAAAAATCCGCGAGAAAATCGAGAAAGACTCCGGCCACCCCATCTACATCGAAACCCTCTGGGGTGTTGGTTACAGATTTAAAATGTAGTTAGTTGGCGGGGGCATGGCGGAAAATATTTTCGCAGCAACAGCACGTCGAGTTCTAAGCTCGCCGCATCCCTCACTAACTCGACCGTTCCTGCGCAACTCGCTTCGCTCAGACAGTGCTTGAAACGGTCTGTTCGTGATTTTGCTCGCTAAGAACTCACGGCAAAAGGTTGCTTCGCGAAAACATTTTCCGCCATGCCCATCAAAGAAATACATCTCAAATCCCAGGAACAGACAAAATAAGGTTTAAATGGATATAATATACAAAGATTCAGACATAATAATTGTAAATAAACCCGCGGGAATTCCGGTACAGACGAAAAATATTACACAAAAAGACCTTGAATCTGAGATAAAAATACTTCTCGTAGCTGAGGGAGTTAAAAATCCCTATTTAGCGGTTATAAACAGACTAGACCAACCGGTAAATGGGCTCGTTTTGTTTGCTCTGAATAAGACTTCGGCAGCGAAGCTTTCGGATGACCTTGTGAAAGGGCGTATCGACAAGTATTACAGGGCTGAGGTTTTAGGAGAGTTCGAGAACAGGGAAGGCGTTCTTGAAGATATGCTTTACAAGGATGCTAAGGCGAATGTGTCTTATGTGACCGATGAAAAGAGCCCGCATTTTAAGGAAAGCAAAAAGGCGGTTCTTGAATATAAGGAAGTTTCTCCCGGAAGCCTTGAGATAAAACTTATCACAGGCAGACACCATCAGATAAGAGTGCAGCTGGCGCATGCCGGACACCCTCTTTTAGGAGATACAAAATACGGAACGGAAGAATCGAGGGAAGAGACCGCTAAAAGAGGCATAAAAGAATTAAAGCTTCAGGCTTACAAATTAGAGATCAATCATCCGAGAACCGGAGAGAGAATAGAATTTCAAATCTAAAATACATTACTGAAAGGATACAAAAATGGCAAGTGAAATCAGAGACGCGAGTCTTTATGAAAGCGGAGAAAAGAAAATAGAGTGGGTAAAAAGAAACTGTGATCTTTTAAGAACTCTGGAAGGAGAATTTGAAAAGACAAAACCTTTTGCAGGAAAGAAAATAGCTCTTTCGGTACATCTTGAAGCAAAAACCGCATATCTTTGCAAGGTTTTAAAAGCCGGCGGAGCAGATATGTATGTAACGGGTTCCAATCCTTTATCCACACAGGATGATGTGGCAGCAGCGCTTGTTAAGGCGGGAATCGAAGTTCATGCATGGTATGACTGCAACGAGGAAGAATACAACAGACATATAAGAAGTGTACTTGAAGTCGGACCTAACATCATCATCGATGACGGTGGAGATTTGGTACATATGATGCATACGGAATTTGTGGATTTAATTCCGAACGTAATCGGCGGATGCGAAGAGACAACCACAGGTATCATAAGACTCGAGGCAATGAACAGGGCAGGCGAGCTTAAGTTTCCGATGGTAAAAGTTAACAATGCAGACTGCAAGCATTTCTTTGACAATCGTTACGGCACAGGCCAGTCTGTTTGGGACGGCATCAACAGAACCACAAACCTTATCGTTGCAGGTAAAATCGTAGTTGTAGCAGGCTACGGCTGGTGCGGCAAGGGAACGGCAATGAGAGCAAAGGGCTTAGGCGCCAGAGTAATCGTTACCGAAGTTGACCCCGTAAAAGCAATCGAAGCCGTAATGGACGGTTTCGATGTAATGCCCATGAAGGAAGCTGCAAAGGTCGGAGATTTCTTTATCACTGTTACAGGCTGCAACAAAGTAATCGATGAAGAAGACTTCGCAGTTATCAAGGACGGCGCAATCATGTGTAACGCAGGTCATTTCGACTGCGAGATAGATATGGCATGGCTTAAGGCAAATGCCGTAGAAACAAAGGAAATGAGAAAGAACATTCAGGGCTACAAGCTTCCTACAGGTCAGTGGGTATTCGTACTCGCGGAAGGAAGACTCGTCAACCTGGCAGCAGGCGACGGACATCCTGCAGAAATCATGGATATGAGCTTTGCGATTCAGGCCCTTTCCGCTAAATACCTTGTTGAAAAGAACGGTCAGGTTGGCTCAATGCTTATTGACGTTCCCAGAGAAGTTGATAATGATGTGGCTACCAGAAAGCTTAACTTCCTCGGCAAATACATCGACAAGCTCACACCCGAGCAGGAAGCATATCTTAACGCAGGATTATAAAAATCATAAAAAAAATAAGAACCGGTATCCTAAAAGATATGAGGTGACCCCAAAAAGTTAGACTTTTTAAGCGTAGCAGTTTGATGGCTGCTACGCTATTTTTATGCAGCCGTGATACTGATCCTGTATTGAACAGGACTCATCCATCCCAGTCTTTCTTTAATTCTTTGTTCGTTGTA
>JAFZUY010000018.1 GCA_017618075.1 Lachnospiraceae bacterium | reverse complement strand
TTCGGTAAGACTCATAGATCAGGTTTTAGAGGAGATAGATTACAGAGAATTGTACCTGACCTACTCGTCCGAAGGACGAAATCCCGCAGTCTCACCGAAGACTCTGTTCAAGATAATGGTATATGCCTATTCCCAGCATATCTATTCTTCACGCGAGATAGAGAAAGCTTGTAAACTCAACCTTGCTTTTATCTATCTTCTCAAAGGAGAAAAAGCTCCAGACCACAGTACGATTGCCAGATTCCGCAGAGAACATCTCACATCTTGTGTAGAAGGGCTCTTAACACAATTGGTAAAACTGTTGGCTGAGGCTGACGAGATCCATTTTGAAAATCTATTCATCGACGGAACTAAGATAGAAGCCAATGCCAATAAGTATTCCTTTGTATGGCGAGGCTTTATAGAGAAAAGCGAAGCTAAACTCCAAGAAAAAGCCTTTAAATATCTTAGGGAAGAACTGGGATTCACCAAACTTCCCGAATATATCTCAGCTGAATATCTTCAGAAAGTATTGAGTGACCTGGTACTTATAGCAGACCATCAGGGAACAGCGTTTGTTTATGGCTCAGGAAAGAGAAAGACTGACATACAGAGACAGATAGAAACCATAGAAGATTTTAAAACCCGACAGGATAAGTACGAAGAAGCCCGTTCCACCTTCAAAGGCCGAAACAGTTACTCCAAGACCGACAAAGATGCGACCTTTATGCATATGAAAGAAGATTATATGCGCAATGGGCAGTTAAAACCCGGATATAACATCCAGGCAGCTGTTGAGAGTGAATACATTGTAGGAATAGATGTATCTGCCGAGCGAAGTGATACAAGAACACTCATACCATTTTTAGAAAAGCTTGAAGCAAACTATGGTAGAAGATTCGATAACCTTATAGCTGATGCGGGATATGAGAGCGAAGAAAACTACGATTACCTTAACCGCAAAGACATAACTCCTTATATCAAGCCTTCAAATTACGAATACTCCAAGACCAGGAAGTTCCAAAAAGAAATGGAGTTTCGTCTGGCAATGAAATACGACGAAACAAAAGATGAATACACGTGTAAAGGCGGAAGAAACCTGAGTTTTGTAAGTACCCAGACTAAGAAGGGCTTTTCAGGATATACAAGTATTGCAAAGATCTACCGTTGTGAATCCTGCGAAGGATGTCCTTATTACGGCAAGTGTTACAAAGGCAATTATTCCAAGAAGATCCAAGTCAGTGAGAGATTCGATTATTTCAGAGAAGAAAGCAGAAAGAATATCGTTTCAGAAAAAGGTATTCAGCTCAGGATAAACAGATCCATACAAGCAGAGGGTGTGTTCGGAATAACAAAACAAGATTACGGATTTAAACGATTCCTTATGAGAGGCGCAGAAAACGTCCGTACAGAATATCTTATTCTGGCGATAGCCTTCGATCTGAACAAACTTCATTACAGGATTCAAAATAACCGAATCGGACTATCTCTTTTTCCGCTCCCGGAATCAGCGTAGAAAAACAAGAACAAGTTCAGAAAACGTTCTGAACCGGCGTTAGCATGCTCAAAATCAGAGTTTTCTACAAATCTGAGCGTTTGAAGCTGGTTTTAGCATCTTCAGGAGCTGAAAAACGCTTAGTTTTGAACATTTAAAAGGGGCGTCGCTAAGTGAATTTACTTCACTTTTGCGACAACCCCT
>JAFZUY010000017.1 GCA_017618075.1 Lachnospiraceae bacterium | reverse complement strand
GCAGCCATTCATCAAGGACGCATACTGCTGCCTGATTTCCATGGAATAACTCACTTGAGAATGCATCTACAATGTACTGTTTCATAGTAATCCCTCCTATAAATCCCGATTTTTCGAACCGATTATATTACACTATTACACGCTTAATCATTTGCCATACTCATTTATATTAAAAGATAATTCTTTGGGGTATTAAATAAATATAGCAGAAAGTCTTCCTGCAACCTCTTCTGTAGTTACTCCATAGTTGATCAGTGTGTTAACATCAAAAGGATCATTCTCCAACCTTGAAATAAAATCTGTAATATCTTTTAAAACAGCAGCCGGTAATCCTTCGGTTCTTTCCACTTCCATTTCAGCGATTATCCTCAAAACATCTTTTTTATGCTTCTTGAATTCCGAAGAGTGAACCTCTTCTCCTGCGTCTCTTTTGGCTTTGAGATCCATGTAAGCCTTGGCCTTAAACAGGATCAGATATTCCGGTCTCAAAACAGATAGTCCGTCTATCACGGTTCTCCCTTTCAGCAAAACACTGTAATAATCTTCATTTAGAAGAATTCCTGATAGGCTGGCGATATCGTCATCAATATGTATCGGTGTAAGCACATTCGGCTCACGAAGCGGAAACTCAGTTCTGGCAAACAGCTCGATCATCTTTGGGTATGAAGGATCCTTAGGTTCAGTAAATCGGAAAAACTGAGGTTTCCCGGAAGTAGTATTGCAATTCTCATATCCGCCCTCATCGATAAATTTCCAAAACTTTTCACCAAACTCGGGAGATAGTGCTTCAACTATCAGCACCATATCCAGATCTTTAGTCGCTCTAAATGTTGCATCATTGCTTGTAAACACGATATCACAAGCAGCTCCACCAATAAGAACATACTTGTCAGTATCATCCGCAAAATAATCTCTGAAAACATTAAGTCCTGTTACCATACATACTCCTTTAGCATTTCATTTACTGATGCCTCCACCCTCTCATCGTCCATTTCTTCACTGATAGAAAGCATTACGCTTAAGGGATCCTGAACATCTTTTTTTATCTTGTCAATAATATAGCCAAGTTCGAAAACACGGCATCCTGTATCTTCGTCTCGTCCTACCTGCTTCATATCCCTAATACCGGATGATGCGATTTCCTTCTTCTCGATCGCATATGTTGGATAATTGTTATCAGCAAGCATGGAATACTCTGAAAGGGCAGATATTCCTGCCTTTACAGGCAGCTTTACATCCTCTTTCAGTTCAAACACTTTTATGACCGGGTTTCTCATTAGCGGGCGGAACCGTTCCCATGCTTCTTTATCACCTTTGCGGATCGTAATGGTACGGCGTCGATTCCGAATCTCTATGGTTCCTATATCCATATATTCCATCTCATCAAAGCTCTTGCTTATCGCCATTTTGGATACATCAAGATGCTCCGCCAATTTAGAGACGGTATCATGGTCGTACCCTTCATATAATCCCTGGAGCAATATGCGTTGTGTCAGGAAAGAAATCTGATGAACCGGCTTGAGTTCTCTTTGTTTCTTTCCCAAAAGGAGCCCCATAAACGGAAGGTACACAGTATCATTACGGATCACAAAAGGAATTCCCTCCTCCGTCATCTTATCCTTTGAGTAGAGCGAAGCTTTTTCCAAAAATACTGCAACATTCATTTGCTGTTTTTGTTCCAAAAAGGCT
>JAFZUY010000016.1 GCA_017618075.1 Lachnospiraceae bacterium | reverse complement strand
ATCATTCGGGCATTTCAGGAAATTTGAAAGTACAGAACTCCTTATAAGTCATTAGAAATCTTTTGCCAAAATTGGTAAGTTTTTTGGTAAGATTCAATTCGCATTCTCGTAATAATCTTGGAGCATAGCGATCTCTCTGTTCTTAAACTCTCTCGAAGCATCTGTGTATGTTTTAAGAGTTATCAGGATACCTTCATGTCCCATCATCTCTGATGTTGCTTTTATGTCTGCCCCGGCTTCTCTCATTCTGGTGGCAAATGTGTGCCTCAGCATATGATTATGAACATGTGGAAAATCAGGAGCGGTTGGATCCTCTTTGTGAATCTCATCGCTGATCTCATTACAGATCAGATCAAGCTTATGGTTCAGCTTCTTATAATCTAATACCATTCCTTTATTGTTTAGAAAGATGAAGTTAGTATATCCTTCAATCTCCATTTGGCAGCTGATACCCAACAGATCCTGTTTTCTCTTTTCGTACAACAGTGCTTTTTTGACTTTAGGCAGCATGGGAACGATACGATTACTGCTTTTGGTTTTTGGCGGGTTGATCTTATAGTCACTTCCTTTACCTTTGCCTTTAGAGTAGAAGAGAAGGGTATGATTTACACTTATCTCGTCATTTTCGAAGTCAATGTCTTCCCATCTTAAACCGAGAACTTCACCGACCCTCATACCCGTCCAAAGCATTACGGTAATGACAGGATAGTATTGGTGGTATTTGCCGGGTTTTGCTATATAGGCCTCTAGGGCTTTCTGTTCCTGTAGGGTTAGAGCTCTTACTACTTTTGAATCATTTGCGTATTCTCTTTGTAGATCTCTGAGTACTCCTTTACATGGATTGCTTCTTAAAACATCATCCTTAACCGCAATATCAAGAACCATCGAAAGTGATAACTCAATGTTTCTGATGGAAGCATACTTTAACCCTTTATTAACTGCCAAACCTTTAAGAAACAATGCTACGCTGCTATAAGTAACATCTTTAATTCTTGTTTTGCCGTATTCAGGAGCAATATACCGCTCATAAAAGCTGACATAAGTTGCGTAAGTGGTTTCCCGTATACCGGTTTTAATCTTCTTCCATAACTCAAAGTAGTAGTCGATTGTTGAGTCAAGTTTGCTGTAATCGATTCCATCCAAGATATCTCTGGTAATGGCATCTTCTTTTTCTCTAAGTTCGGAAAGTGACTTGGCATAAACACAGTGAGTCTTGCCATTAATATCGTTCCATCTGTACTCAAAAGTTTTGTTTTTCCTTTGATACTCTCCTTTTCTTAATTTGATTTTGTTTTTGGTGCATCTTTTTGTTTTCATTTTACGAACCTCCTTAGGCCCATAAAAGAAAATACCCGAGTTCATTATAAACTCGGGTATTCCTTTTATACAGTCGCTTTTTCTCAGATAGAATACTGTTTATACAAGAAATCTTTAAACGAATCGCGTTTTATTAGTCTCTTGCTACTGTTCCATAATACATATGGACAGTGATCACCAGCGGTAATCTCACGGAGCTTGTTAACGCCTATGTTGAAATAAGCTGCAGCTTCTTCAAGAGTGAGTAATGCCTTATCAGCTATTGGTACTTCTTTTTTCATGATTATCCTTCTTTCTTTTGTTATCGTGTCCAATCATCTCTTGTGATCGTTTTCCGACGCGCCCTCTCCAGTTCATCCAAGTCTTTAAGAACACGGGGAGGGATGCGATTAATGGTTTCCTGTAACTCCTTTTGTTTAGCCTGGAGCTCATAGATCTTGACGTCTTTCTTTTTGACTTCCTCTTCCAGTTTTTTAGTCTGGCCGAGCCAGTGCTCACTGACATCTTTTTCATCCCTGATTTCTCTGTGCAGACCCTCGACATATTTATCCACTGACTTGATCTGTTCTTTCATCTTTGCCATCTCGGGTGCGTATCGCGATATAAGTTCTATGGCCTGTGCTTTTTTCTCTTTGCTCTTGATAACACTGATGTCGTTGATCGCCTGAGAGATCTCTTCAAAGTGTTCCATGAGCATGTCAGCATTCTTAAAGAGGTATGTCGGCAGATGTTTGCGGTGCGTTATCCGTTTGGGGATCCCGCGCTGAAGTTCCGGGAATTTGTAAAGCATGTGCGAGTAGAAGCCGTCCTGAAGCTTCACAAGGCCCGCTGGACCGCCTATCACTGTCTTGGAGGATAGTTTTCCATCCTTTGTGATCGGAACGAAGCACACGTGCATGTGGGGCGTTCTTTCATCAAGATGGACTACGGCTGATATTATGTTGTCTTCACCGAATGTCTTTACATAAAATCTGTAAGCCATACGGAAGAAATCTTCTTTCTGCCGTGATGTCTTTCCTTTGAAGAACTCAGGTGATGCGGTGCAGATACTGTCCTGCATGACAACACTGTCTTTACGCGTACGGCATCCGACTTCTTCTATTCGTTTTTTAATAAACTTCCTGTAATTGTCAGGCGGTTCTTTGATGTGGAAGTTCAGATCAGATCGGCTCACATCAATGTCAGGATTGCTCTTGTAAACATCCTTCTTACGCTCGTGGTGCTTTTCGATACGGCTGACGGCACCGGTTTTGCATTTGCTTATTCGCATTATTGCGTATGCCATAAAAATACTCCTTTCTATTGGCATGAAAAAAGCCCCGCTGCTTTCAGCGAGGCCATGCATGACGGTTCTATACACCGCAACATTTACAGAAGGACGCATCTTATGTGAAATTGTCCGCAATAAGCGGCGGCCAATTTCCCAATCGATGCTCTGTTGTGTCGCTATAAGAGCGCATAAACGACCGCGCTCTCATATCTCCCCAACAGCCACGAATATCTTCGTCAGGTCAGTCGTCCACCGGAAGACTGACCCTCCTCGACATTCTTTCTGCATCTGTCGGGTGTAACACACTACACCTTGCAAGCAAGGTGGTGTGCAAGGGGAGATCCCCTTGACTCCCTTTGAGGACAAGTAAATATACACACAGGAACCGCTTCGCCCTGTGCGTATCTTTCCTTGATCCTTTGGTTTGTCGGGTTTGTTTCTGAGCTAAAGAAGAAAGATCACACTATTTCTTCAGGCAAGTCATCATCTTCAGCCTTAACTTCGAGCTCAGCCAAAAAGATAAAACGGCTGCTGCTTGCTTCAAAGCGAAGTTTAAACTGCTGTCCGATTTCAGCAGCGCAGATCATAGCGAACTGTTCAATTCGGAATGGCTGGGCCATAGCAATGATCTTTCTTCCGTCTTTCAGCTCAAAGAACGCTCTGACAGCTTTACCGCTTCCTTTCGCCCGGGATCTGCTTGTCCATGCTTTAAGCTTGAGCGTTCCTACAAACTCTCCGACTTCTTCGTTGAGCTTATACTCATTCGTGTTGATGTTGTTTTCGTACAGCTCATTCTGCGTGTAGATCTTTGTTTTTTCGTTCATAGGCTTGTTCCTCCTTTCTTTGTGGGTTTTGGTTTGTGCAATAGTTAGTTATCCTTTTTGCTTGATAGCTCGAAGGATTGTTAGTTAGTTCGATAGTTATCTCTTTAGCTTAGATAGAGAGTTTGTTGGTTTGGTGGTTTGTTAGCTTGATAGATAGCTTGTTTTAGGTAGATAGTTAGTTAGCTATAAAAATATTATTTATAGAGCGACCGGTTCATTTGGGCGCTCAAATATATACCCCTCCACTTAATAGGAATGGGAGAAGCCAAGAATTAAGTCTGAACCCGAAATTCGCCCGAAACTCGACAAGATTATCTGAAATCTGACTTATACAGAAAAATGTCTTTCTACTTGTAAGGTCTGGGAAAAGCAAAAAGGAAACCCTCAAGGCGAAAATCGTCTGAAAATCGATACGATTAACCGAAATCTAACAGGCATCCCTTAAACCCTGCCGCTCCACTTATAAGTAGTGGGAGATGCTAAAACGACCACACTAAGACAAAATTCGTCTGAAAATCGACATGGATAACCGGATTCTGACAATTCCTGTAAACGATCCTCTATATATAACTTGTGGGAGAGAGCAAAAATAAACCCTAAAACCGAAAGTTGTCTGAAAGTCGATATGATTAACCGAAATCTAACAGGCATCCCTTGAACCTTGCCGCTCCACTTATAAGTAGTGGGAGATGCCAAAAATTAAGTCTGAACCCGAAATTCGTCTGAAAATCGATAGGAATATCTTAAATCTGACAGGTATTGGCAGTCAGTTGAATTCTTTCAAAATATCAAATCATAACATTTTACTCATGCTATAATGGCCATAACAAAGCGTTGCAGTTAGTCAACAATTTTT
>JAFZUY010000002.1 GCA_017618075.1 Lachnospiraceae bacterium | reverse complement strand
CTCTTTGGAATAAGTCTCACTAAGTCGGACTGGTTTTGTCAAAAATTGTGGTAAGTTTTGTGGTAAGTTAGATTGCGTTCTCGTAGTAAGTGTTGAGGGCAGCAATCTCTCTGTTCTTAAACTCTCGCGAAGCATTTGTGTATGTTTTAAGAGTTATCAGGATGCCTTCATGTCCCATCATTTCGGAAGTGGCTTTCATATCGGCGCCAGCTTCACGCATCCTCGTGGCAAATGTGTGGCGCAGCATGTGATTATGAACATGAGGGAATTCCTTAATATCAGGATTTCCGTTCTGCCGGATCTCTTTGTTGATCTTCGTGCAGATTTGCTCAAGTCTGGCGTTCAGTTTCTTATAACTTAAAGCTTCACCTTTGCTGTTGAGGAAGATGAAGTCGGTGTATCCGTCAATTACTGAAACACACTGAATTCCTAATGACTCCTGTTTTTGCTTTTCAGCCAACAGAGCTTCTTTTACTTTTGGTAGCATCGGTACTGTACGATAACTGCTTCTTGTCTTAGGCGGATTGACTCTTAAAACATTTCCTCTGCCTTTGCCTTCGCTGTATTCAATAAGAGTGTGGTTAACGTCGATTTCGTTATTCTCAAAATCTATGTCTTCCCATCTTAATCCCAGAACTTCTCCGACACGCATTCCTGTCCACAGCATTACCGTAAAGACAGGGCAGTATTGGTGATAGTGACCAGGCTTGGCTAAATATGTTTCAAAGAGCTTCTGTTCCTGTAAAGTGAGAGCTTTTACCTCTTTTGTATCTTTGGCATACTCTCTTTGTAAGTCCTTAAGAGCACCTTTACAGGGATTATTCCTCAATACATCATCCTTAACTGCGATGTCGAGAACCATTGTCAGAATCACATGGATATTTCTTATAGTTCCGTAACTTAAGCCTTTTTCACTTGCTAAATTCTCTAAAAAGAGGGCGATGCTGCTGTAAGTTACATTTTTAAGTTTTGTTTTTCCGAATTCAGGTTCGACATAACGTTCATAAAACCTGATACATGTTGCGAAGTAGGATTCTCTTATTCCGGTCTTGATCTTCTTCCATAATTCATAGTAGGAATTGATGGTTGATTCAAGTTTGTAGTGATCAATACCGTCTAAGATGTCTTTGGTAATAGCTTTTTCTTTATCCCGCAGTTCAGGAAGAGACTTTGCATAAACACATTGTCTTTTGCCGTGCTTATCGGTCCACCGATACTCAAAAGTGTTATTTCCTCGCTGATATTCTCCTTTCCTTAGCTTAGCTTTGTTTTTGGCATATCTGTTATTCATCTTAATTAAACCTCCAATAGTCTAAAAAAGATGTGCCCAAGTCCATTATAAACCTGAGCACATCAAATCCTCACACAAACTTTCCGTCAGATTGAATACTGACTGTACAAATACTCTTCGAATGGTTTGCGTTTGATAAGTCTTTTACTGCCGTTCCATAACACATACGGACAGTGGTCGTCATTTGTCAGTTCACGCATCTTCTTAATACCGATATTGAAATAAGCTGTAGCCTCTTCCAATGTGAGAAAAGCCTTATCGGCAATCGCTACTTCGGTTTTGTTTCCCTTTTCCATAGCAGGGCCTCCTTTCGAGTGAATTTTGCCTGTTGAGGCAATGTAAAAAGAGGCGGATCGAAGTAGCGATCTGTTTTCTTGTGTGTGCACAAATCGTCGTGTCCCATGTTGTAACAAGCATCGCGTTTGTGCACACACAAACACTTTTAGCTTGTCAGGGACACCCTAAGACCCGTGTTTCAGATCGAAGGTTCTTCGTTGTAATTGACTTGCTTTGCAAAAAGCAAAATAGGGTTTTAGGGAAGTATTCCCTAACAAGAATCTGCGTCTGAACGTTCTGACGCGATGCTTGTTACAACATGAGACAGACTGAAATGAACGTTCAGACTGATTAAATTAAAAACATATCCCTCTACTATTAAGTTCTGGGAAAGGCAGAACTGGACAT
>JAFZUY010000015.1 GCA_017618075.1 Lachnospiraceae bacterium | reverse complement strand
TAAATTGCAATTTTCGTCCAAGTCTTCAGGTTTTTCATCCCCCAAGATTTTTTCGCATATTTTTTCACCGTTTGAAGAATCAAAAACGATAAAATGCTTATAGTATTTCTTTTCGCGTTCTTCGATGTATTCAAGATAAAAGCGGTTATTTCCCCAAGAGTTTCTGTTATTAAGATGAAGCGATCCGTCTGGTTCTTTCATAAGAAAAATTTCGTTATCTTCCCATGAATTGAGATAAATAGAAGAATCCTTTCTTACAACGGCTTTGTTTCCTGTCATTCCGTAAAACCAATCATATTCTGTTTCCAGAATCTTTGCATTTTTCACATCGACGATCCTGGTTTTACCGTCTTTTAAAACGACAAAAGTTCCCTGATAGTAATCGTAGTAGAATGGATAACCTTTCGGGTCATCGAATTGAGGCTCAACAATATATTTTCCGGTTTTGTCTATTATTCCCCTCAATCCGTCTTGCGTTACTAAAGCTATTCCATCAATAAATCCCCATACATCTTCGAACTGCGGCTTTATGACGTAATTCAAATCTCTATCAACAAATCCCCATTTTTCGGTTTCAGGATCGGCAACAGCGAGTAAATCCTCAGTATAGAAGCGAAAAATATCATGGAAACTTACATCCTTTATTTTTTTACCGGTTTCATCGAGAAAAACAAACACTTTTTCTTTCGTAAAAGCTGGGATCATGCCGTCTTTAACTATATCGACATACAAATATTGAGCAGGAACAATCTCGTTTCCGTTCTCATCAAGCAAACCGTAAAAACCGTTTTTGTCAGAAAAAATGTAGCTGGCTTTGGGCGGTTCAGCTTTTGTAACAGCCGGAGCAGAGGCACAGGAAGCCAAAAACAATAAAATTATTGTAATTATTAGTTTTTTCATGCAAACCTCCTAGTGCCAATATGGGTCGACATTAGTTTGTATGAATCCCTTGTTTTGCCAGTTTTCGTATGTAGTAGCATCATAACCATATTCGCCTTTTGGTGCAAACGGATTTCTAACGAACCCCTTGGTTCCATCAGCGTTTCGTGTATGCCAAAATATTTGTTTCATTGGATCTGCTCCTCTATAGAATGGGTTAAACACAAAAACCCATTTTGGATGACCTGATGCAGTTTCTACTTGGATTTTCACAACTGGTCCTTGATCATAAATGGAGAAATCATTGTTTCTCAATATTTTTGAAAGCATGCTTTCCATAAGCTTTTGTTGGTAAGAATCGTTTGAATTGTCTGGATCACTGGGATATTTTTCTCCACCCTTATTTTTCTTTTCCTCTTCTTCTTTCTGTTTTTGTCTGTTTTTAGCTTCTTTCTGATCCTCCATTACTTTTTTTTCGGCTTCAATTCCTTTTTTGTGAGCTTCAGCATAATCTTCGTCTGTTAATTGTCCATCACCTTTACCTTCAGCCTTTTCTTTATCTCTAATTTTTTGTCTTCTTATCAGTTCAGCTTGTTCAGCCATTTCATGTGCCGCAGCAGCTTCGGGTGAGACATAATAAGGTTTAGTCTTTCTAAGTATATCTAATTTTAGTCCTCCAGCATTAGGTGGTTGATCATCTTCATCATATCTATCTTTGACAATCTTTCCTTCTTTTGCCACGGTTTTCTCTATATAAATATTACCATGTTTGAAGCATGCTCCTTCTGCATTTTTCTTTTTTCCCTTAGAATCCTTTATTTCAGGTAGTTTACCATCCTCAACAATAATTATTTTACCATTACCGTCAGCATTTAAATTTCTAAATTCTTTTGATGTTTCATTACCTTTAGCGAGTATTGATTTGCCGAGTTCATCATCGGATGTATATTCCAACCCCGTAGGATCACTGGCTTCAATAACCATACCTGCAACATAGGCGAAGCCGTTGCCAAGATTGTTGGCATCTCCCCAGATTCCGATGGGGTCCTGGTTGATGAAGCGGTGCATATCAATGTGGTAATAACGGTTGCGCATCCAATAAAGGCCGGTTTCGGGTTCGTAGAGCGAGCCGCCCCAGAGGAAAGGCGATACTGCCGCTGTTGATTTCGTCGTGAAATCGGCGTTCAGAACTTCGTGTTCTCCGTAGACGCGGTAACGGTAACGCTCGTATATTGTGCCGTTTCCGTCGGATACTGCTATGACGTTGCCGCGCTCATCTTTGTGGAACCAGATCCTTTGAAGTGTCGATTCATTCGGCGAGCAGTTGCCGTTGCCGTCATCGCTGCATGAAACGGTGTCCATGATTATGTGGTTATCCGTGCCCTGATCGACATATCTGCGCAGCTGCCATGCAGTAGTCGTGGCTGGCATATCAGATGTGCGGAGTGTTTTTATCTCTTCGCTGATGATATCCCAGCCGTCGTAGGCGTATTTGTGTGTTCTTTCGAATGTATCGCTGTTTTCAGTGTAGTAAACGGTTTTCTCGGTGCGCCTGTTAAAGGGGTCATAGCTGTATTCGACGAGATAATCAGAGTTCGTGACGCTTGTAAGACGGTTAAGTTTGTCGTAAGTGTAGACAATTTCCGGAGGATTACTGCCGTCGAAATCTTCAGAAACAAGATTGTTATTTGAATCATAGCTATAAGTGATCCTGTTGTTATTCCACGATTTCTGCGTGAGTCTGTTGAATCCGTCAACTGTCCAGCTGAAATCGGTCTGATTTTCACGACTCGCCCTGATGTTGTGGACTCCGTCAAGCTGGAAGTCCTCGCAATCGCTTTCAGACGAGTTGCATTTGAAGACATTGTTCCTGTTGTTTGCGCAGGTCGGATCGTTTGAACTGTAGGCGCAGTCGTAATCGACTCTTCTCAGGCGGTAGTATGAGTCATACTGATAAGCCGTTCTGCGGTTTTCCTCGTTTTCCTGCTTTCCGATAAGGTGAAGCCCTTTAGAATAGGTGTATTCGTAATCCGCAACGGTCGGCGCGTTCTGTGCCGTGAATTCCTCTGTTCTTCGGCTCACCTTGCGCCAGTTGTTGTAGGTATAGGAAAGTTCGGCTGAATAATTGTCCTGCGAATCAAAATTCTTGCGGATGCTGCTTAAAACGTTGCCTGTGCCGTAGTTATACTGCAGAAGC
>JAFZUY010000014.1 GCA_017618075.1 Lachnospiraceae bacterium | reverse complement strand
GTCTAGGTCAAGGAGCGAAGCGTCCTTGTGGGTTTCCAAGAGGGCAACGCCCTTTGGTGCCGTCTGCATAAGACCCCTCGGAGAGCGCACTGTAATGTGGGCCCCGCCCACATATAAGTGCGCCCTTAACAAGTTAAGGGATGGGGGAAGTGTCGTGTTACGGTCAGTCATTTGCATCACCGCCGATCCTGTCATCGTTCATGGCTTTGCTAAAGAAACCGCCGTTCTTTTCCTGAAGATTTAGGAAATACATAAAGCGGACTTTGTCCTGGTCAGTAGTAGGTCTGCCTAAAACAGACTCCACGATACCGCCGAGTTCGATCAGTCGTCTTGTCCTCTTCTTGCGCTCCTCTTCCGAGTGCCTCTTGCGGAGATCTCTCTCCTGAGCCTTCAACTGTGCCTGTTTCTTAAGATTCTCTTCGATTTTTTCGTCAAATGATTTCTGTGCCATAATTTTGTTTTCCTTTCAAAAAATAGATTTTGAATAGTGATGGAAATACCCGGGATAATCGGTCCCGGGTATCATCACAAGTTTGTATCAATACAGATAACCAGCTAAGAATCAGTCTCATCGTTTTCCCCGAACATATCGAGAATGTCTTTAGGAAGGGAACTGTCATCAGTCTCGTTTGAAGACGGCTTGGCAGAAGGATCATCAGGCTTACAGGTGATGCCTGCTTCTTCTCCAGTTCTCATCCTTACATAGCGCCTGTCCTCGCCCTTGGGATAGAGATCCTTCCACCCTCTCCGGATGATAAAAGAGAGATATTCGTTAATACCCATACCCGATTGCTTTGCCATTCCCGGCAGAACTTCAAGGTTGGCCTTAACCGTTCCTTCCGTGTCGGTCGCATTCTTTTTTCTCCTTATATCCATCCAGGTCAGGAGTAATGTCTCAGTCTCGGCATTTCCCTTTTCTTTGGAGAAATCGCTTATAAGCTTTCTTATTTCCGGTGAGACACACACAGCTTCTTTCTCTGTATGATTACTATTGTCTGAATATTCCTTAGGAATATCTTTAAAAGATAGGTCTTCCCGTTTTGTAGAAATCTGATTTGTACCTTTGGGTGAAATCTGATTTCTACCTTTTGTAGAAATCAGATTTTCCCTTTTCGCGCAATCAGGGAGAACATAGAAATGCTTGCACTTTTTCTGCGTGTTTGGGATATACGTGTTCTTTGTTTTAATAAGTCCTGCTTGTTCTAGTTTCTTAATTGCGCATTCCTGCTGCTTACGGGATATGCCGAGTTCTCTTTCAAACTCTTCTGCCGTCCTCCAACAATAACCGTCATCACGTTCGGTATAGCGGGAAAGATAGACCAATTTGTTAAAAAGAGCTGCTGCGACAACCCCGACTTTCTGTGCCAGATCTACATCATAGGAAGCCGATAGATTTGTTGTTTTATTCATCGTTTGCCTCCTTTGTTGATTCAGCATCCTACACCTTGTTTTCCCTGATTTTTTCAGGTAAACTGTGACTGTTGAATACATTTGACTGTCCTTTTGTTGTTGCAGCAACGTTCGGGGCAGTTATTTTTTTCTGTTCATTCTGTTTCAATATTTGTTTCTCCTTTGTTTTTGTTTTTAATGTGATTGTGATCATCCAAAAGCTCCAGGATCGTTTCGAAGTTCTCGATATCCACTGCGGTAAACACTTCGTCACGGATTTCACCATTTACAATAGCTTCTATCCTGCTTAACCGAATCGAGATCTCATCAAAGGTTCTGACATTGCCTATTACGGTAATGTGTTGATGAAGACAGGATTCTATAAAGAATTCACTCCTGGTAAGACCGGACAGATCGATCCTTGCTTCGATCAACTCCCTTTCCTCAGGTGTTACCCGGAAATTGATAATGGCGTTCCGCTTTCTTGCATGTTCATCCTTCTTTTTCTTCTTTCTCTTGCCCTTGGAAAGGTTCTCTCTGCGGTACACATTACCCATTGCCGTTATCTCCTTTATCAGTATCGTTTACTTCCAGCAGCTTGTTGATTTCCGAAGCCATGTCCTTCTGAACTGAAGGGTAAAGGTGTGCATATCTATCCGTTATCACCGTGCTCTCATGACCGAGACGCTCTCCTATCTGGACTGTTGAATAACCCATCTTGATAAGAAGTGCACAATGAGAGTGCCTTAAGTCGTGAATCCTTATTTTCTTTACACCGGTCTTTTCACAGCCTTTTGTCATTTCCCATGCCAGATACGATTTACTGATTGGGAATATTCGGGTCTTATCATCCAGTTTGTACAGAGATTCGATATAGTCTTCCATCTCTTTTACCAGGAAATCCGGAAGTGTTATCGTGCGGTTGCTCTTCTCAGTCTTCGGCGGGGTAATATGAACTTCTCCTTCAAGGACCTGAAGAGACTTATCTATCCTTAAGGTCTTGTTTTCAAGGTCGAAATCCTTACGTGTCAGCGCCAGCAATTCTCCGCATCTGATACCGGTCCAGTACAGAACTTCAAACGCATAATATGAGATAGGCTTTTTCTTTAATGCTTCCCTGAACTGGAGATATTCATCCAAGGTCCAGAACAGCATCTCAGAATTCTTCGCCTTGCCCATCTTCATATTTCTCCTGCATGGACTAACAGGAAGTCCATAGTAATTTACCGCATGATTGAAGATGGCATTCATCTGATTCTGGATAGATCTGAGTGTTGTCGGCGCATATCCTTTGCCGTTTTCATCACGTTTCATAAGAAGCTCGTTCTGCCACTGAAGGATATCTGTCGGTGTTATCCCGGAGACGGTCTTCGTCTTAAAGTACGGACGGATATGCTTGTTGATCAGAAACGTTTTAGCTAAAAAAGTGCTTCTCCTGATCTGCGGTTCAAGGTTTTTCAGATAGATATCAACGAACGAATCAAAGCTCATATTGATATCTCTGTCCGCTTTCAAAAGATACGTTCTCTCGTATTCCAATGCCTCATGCCTTGTCTTAAAGCCACGCTTTTCATGTTTTACACGTTTTCCCTGCCAGTCGGTATAATAGCAGGCAACCCGCCAATAACCTTTGCCATAACCGCCTCCTGTTTCCTTAAAGACTGCCATTCTTTACATACCCCCTTTGAAGACATGCTTCCTCATACCAGATGCGGTTGAGTCTTCCGCAAACTACGAGAGCAGTCGGATTCTGTTTCTTCATCTCGGCATTGAGCTGTCTGATAATGTCGTATGCCTTTGATCTGGAGACTCCGAGATCATGCTGTACCGTTGCTACTCCTATAAACATAGGCTTGTTTTCTTCTAACATTTTTTGTTACCTCCGTTTTAAATTTTTGTTTGAGAGAAGACAGACTTCTCCCTTAAAAGGTTTGTGAAACTCTTGGTTTCACCGGATTTCTTTTCCGCAGTATTTCTCCTGTACCCCCCCTGCGGGTGGGAAACCGTAAGGCTCCCGTATTGCTTCTACGGGATCATGGGCCGTTACCCCCCTGGAGTTGATCCACCCCAGCTGCTCTTCACAGAAGTATCATCGTAACTTTGTATCTGTCATCGCCTCCCTCAGGGTGCAGCCCTGATTCTGATTCATCCCCTTTATCGCTCGCTCCCTTCCGGGAGGTCCTGGCGCGGTCGGAATCAATTTGGCTTGGGATTTTAACCCCGATACAAGTGAAAGTACCTTACGATTTAGTATTTAATTGTCTAAATCGTATTGAGACCTCCTATGTCCCCTTCGCCTTTCGGCTTGGGTACATATTTGTTCTCGATTAAACTATACACCCGTACAAATATTCCGTCAAGTACTTTTTTGTACCCTTTTTCAAAATTTATGATTACATTTTTCGAATTGTGTGATATTATACGGGTACAAGAAAGGTGGCAAAGCTATGACTATCGGAGACAAAATCAGGAAATACAGGAATCTTAGAGGCATAACTCAGGAAGAGCTGGGAAAAAGAGTAGGACTCCCGAGAGACCGCATCAGACAATATGAGACAAACGTCAGATCCCCTAAACCGGATCTTCTTAAGAAATTCGCAGAACAGCTGAATGTCGACGTTGCTGCATTATCTGATGTTGATATTCGTGATGAAGAAGATCTTATGCATGTTTTTTTCGATGCAGAGGAAAAATACGATATAGATATTGTCAAAAAAGACGGTCAGACGATGCTGGTCTTTAATGATGAAGATATGAGTCATTCCGTAATTATCACCTACTTAAGTCTGTGGTGTGATAAGCGCAGAACGTTGGGGATCAACAAGGACAATCCAAAAAGAGATGAATATATAGATTGGCAGGGACAGTTCGGCTCACAGGCAGAAAACTTTAAGGCTGAAATGAAGGCCCGTATAGATAAGAAGTACAAACCATATCTTGATAGTGCTCCTAAGAACGCAGGCTCAAAATCCAGTTTAATCCATGCCATAAAGAAACAGGAACCTGGTTACCTTATCGATACAATTTACAGCAATGGCCTTCCCGGTCTTGTTTTTAATGCCGACAAGTTACTTGCAGAAGAAAGCGAAGCCTTTGCAGACTTCCTCATTATGCTCAGATATATGGAATCCTTGGGCGCTGAGATTACTAAAGATATAATCTACGACGGTAATATGGTTAAGATCGTATACATTTTCCCTTATCCGGAATTCTCAGCAATATGTAATTTTGCAGATGAACTGATCGCCTACAACAAAGATAAGGATTCATACTCTTCTCTTGCTAAAGAAGAATTCGAAAAGCACTTTGAAGCCAGTGTAAAAACATACGATCTGGATATCAAAGATGTGATCCAGCATCATAAGAAGAAATGAATAACCCAATCCGAAAACAGCTCACCACACAACTCATGTTGGCGAAATGTTGGCGAAGAAAATAGAAACGCAATAAAATAGGGCCTTTTCAGGCCCTTTGCGTTATTCGAGTTC
>JAFZUY010000013.1 GCA_017618075.1 Lachnospiraceae bacterium | reverse complement strand
ATAGTTATCAAACATGATATCCGCCCTGACAGAAGGTTTCCTTCTGAAATAATTTCCGACCGTACATTCTTTAAGTTCCATCTCTTACCTCCGAATACTAAAGGAAGCATTAAAACAAATAACCGGTTTTTGTTTTCCAACGTTTACAGGTGCAATTGTATGATGAACTCTCCTTAGAATCTACGGACTGGTAGTCCGTAAAAATATACGGGCTTGACTATATAACAAAATTTATGTATAATTTTGTTATCTAAAGGAGGTGCTAATTATGCCGGCAATCAAATCCAGTGCAGATTTAAGAAACGGATACAATGAAATATCAGCATTCTGTCATACATTCAGTGAACCGGTCTTCATAACCAAGAATGGAAAAGGTGATCTTGCAGTTATGAGCATTGAGACCTATGAAAGACTTGTCGGAAAGTTTGAACTGTATGGACTTCTCCAGGAAGGTCTTGATGATGTCAGGAACGGTAACACCCGTCCTTTCTCCGAGGCTATATCCGATCTCAGAGAAAGGCGCAAAAGATGAATTATAAAATCCATATCACAAAAAAGGCTGAAGCTGATCTGATCTCTGCTGCGGATTATATCGAGTTCACTTTACTCAATCCCAAAGCTGCTGATGACCTGATCGACAAAGCTGAAGAAGAGATCAATAAGCTTTCCTTTAGTCCAAAATCCCACAAGCTTGTTGAAGAACCCGTTCTCAAGTCCTGGGGAATCCGCTTTATTCTCATAAATAATTACATGGCTTTTTTCAAAGTTGATGATGAGCTTAAAACCGTTTTTATCATCCGTTTCTTATATGGGAAGAGAAATTGGACCGAGATTCTTAAGAATGAACCATTTTCACTGATATAATCTCTTCTCTTATGACAACACCCAGCCCATGCTGTCGGTATCCGACTGCATGGGTTATTCTTTGCCCCTGATGATATAATCAATCGATACATCAAAATAATCCGAAAGCGTTACGAACAAATCCACCGAAGGGACTTTCAGTCCGGGTTCGATCTTGCTGATATAATTCAGTGTCACGCCAATCCCATCAGCCAGCTCCTGCTGCTTTAATCCTCTTTCCATCCTTAATGTCCTGATCCTTGCTCCGATCGCCTTAGCGTCTATAATATTCATAATGTCCTTTCCGTCCGTAACAGAAGGAAGGACATGAAAAAAGAGCACGGCAAAACAAAGCGTATATACAGTGGTCAACACTTGTACGTACTTCCTTCTGTTTTGCCGAACTCTTGATAATCCTAAGTTAAATACAGTTTCCTTAAGCAAACTCTTGGCAACGGGCCCCGTCGCGACTGGCTAGACCGTCCTCACGTAGCCTACCCGCAGCCTCATTTCATATTCAGTTGTGTTATTATCTGGCAGGTCTAAAGCTAACGCTCCGCTTTCCTGCGATCCCTAAAAACAGTAACCTTACCGTCCTTTATCTGTATGACCAGTGGTGCACCGCATCTGATACATGGCTGTTCTGAGTCCGCGACTGCGCTTCTTCCGTTAAATTTGCCGCACTCCGGACAATTAAAACAATACTTTTTCGTACGTTCTCTCATCATCACGAATCACTCCTCCAAGCGACCAAACATTCATTATCACTCAGCGGGAAAAGGGAAATCTGTCACCCGTCGATGAGTTGTTACCATTGTTACCTAAAACCTCTTCCTGATAAATCTTACCCATAACCCGATATAATTTTCACTCTTCTCCCTCCCTGCAATACCTTCTCCGGTTCCTTTATGCTGCTGATCTTTTCGCCCGCTATACGAGCCATCATCGTCAGATGTTACTCAGTCCGGGCATCGGAGGCATCATCCTACGCCCTTTGTCGTACATCTGTTCGCCTTTGGTAAGACAGATTATATATCGTGGTTTCCAAGAAGTAAAGTGGAACATTGTAGACGTTTTTCTCTGAATTCAAGAAAACACTTGCTTTTATTTTTTTCATGTGCTATTCTCTATCTACAAAAACCGAACAAACGATCGGATATAAAAGGGGGATATCATGAGGGATATAGGAAGCATTATCTCAGAGAACAGGAAACGGTTGAAAATGACCCAGCAGGCGCTCTCGGACAGACTTGCGCAGAACGGGATCAATATCAGTTTCAAGACCATCTCCGGATGGGAAAAGGGGCTT
>JAFZUY010000001.1 GCA_017618075.1 Lachnospiraceae bacterium | reverse complement strand
GCTTAAGTTCGGTATATTATGAAGTTATTTATTTTCAGCCTGCTCTTTTTCAATTATGTCGTAATATTCATCCATATCAAGAGAAAGCTTTATGTGAGAGTCTGCTTTTCGGTTGCTCAAGAGGCACACTGTCTCCACATGAACCGTGCGCGAGAACTGGTCGTAGCACTGCCATGCTTTAAGCTCGTATTTTTCTTCGCATAAAATCTTTAAATCTCTTGCGAGCGTAGCTGAATCACAGCTTACATATACGATGCGTTTCGGATTCATCTTAAGCATTGTTTCAAGGCATTTTTCATCGCACCCTTTTCTCGGCGGATCGACTACAATGACATCGGGAGTGCGCATATCCGAGGTTTCATTCTCATAAAATTCGGGAAGCACTTCCTCTGCTTTTCCCACAAAAAATTCTGCATTCGTAATGCCGTTTCTCTTTGCGTTTTCCTTTGCATCCTCAATTGCCTCGGGAACTATTTCGACACCGTAAACCTTCTTTGCTTTCTTTGCCATAAAGAGTGAAATCGTACCGATTCCACAGTAAAGATCCCATACTGCTTCCTCGCCGTGAAGGTCTGCGTATTCAAGCGCCTTGGTATAAAGCTTTTCCGTCTGCACGGGATTGACCTGATAAAACGAAGGTGCGGAAATCTTAAAAGACAAGTCTCCGAGATAATCCATAATGGTCTCGGAACCCTTTATTACTCTGGTCGTCTTTCCCAAAATCACATTCGTGTTTTCTTTGTTAATATTCAAAACCACACTCTTAATTCCCGGCATTGCAAAAAGCATTTCGCCGAGTTCTTCTTCGTGCGGAAGTTTGTCGGCGTTTGCAATGATACATACCATTACTTCGCCGGTTTTAAAGCCCTCGCGAATCAGAATATGACGGATAATTCCTTTGCCGCTCTCTTCACTGTATGCGGAAATACCGTTCTTTTCCATAAAAGAAAGAACAGCCTCAAGAATGTCTTTGTTCTTTTCTTTTCCGAGAATACAGTCGGTGTTTGAAATGATATCGTGGGTTCTTCCGGCATAAAAGCCGGTAACGAGTTTTCCTGTTTTATCATATCCCACAGGGTACTGTGCTTTGTTTCTGTATCTGTAGGGAGTATCCATTCCGACGATCGGTTCTTTTATGAGCTCGACAAAATCTTCTGCGAAACCGCCGATTCGAATGAGGTTGTTTTTGACCTTGTTTTCTTTAAACTTTAGTTCTGCTTCGTAGCTCATCGCCTGAAGCTGACAGCCTCCGCAGGCCTTTGCGTTCTTGCATAAAGGCGTAATACGAAAAGAGGAGGGTTTTATGACCTCCTCGAGATGAGCAAAAGCGTAGTTTTTCTTCGCTTTCATGATTTTGACTTTGCATTCGTCACCGACGACAGTGTCTTTTATGAACAATGCGTAACCGTCGGCTTTTCCGATGCCCAGTCCTTCATCGCTTAAATCTTCTATTGTGACTGTAAGGACATCGCCTTTTTGATATGTTTTTTCCATTTCGTAATCTTAATCAAAGTCCTTTGTCATTCTGATGCTGCCTTCAAATGCTTTGGAATAACTCCAGTCATATGTGTCGGCATCTTCGATGTACTGAATAAATGACTGCATCTTTGCATCGGTATCGTCCGCATAGCTTAAGGCTACCGCTTCGATAATGCTCGGTTTTTTGGGCGAGCCGAATTCAAGTTTGCCGTGGTGTGCGGCTATGCAGTGCTTGAGTTCGTTTGCCAGATCCTTCGGGAATCCGGGGATTTCCTTGATCTTGTCGCCAATCATCTCAATTCCCATTACGATATGTCCTAAAAGATTGCCCTCGTCGGTGTAATCGTTTTCGGGGAAAGGTGAGTACTCGTAAATCTTTCCGATATCGTGGCAGAGTGCTGCGGTTAAAAGAAGGTCCTTGTTTAATGCAGGATACTGCTTGGTATAAAACGAGCAGAGTCTTGCAACTGAAAGTGTATGCTCCACGAGACCGCCCGCAAAATTGTGATGGATGCTCTTAGCTGCACTTGATTTTTTAAATGCCTCGATGAATTCTTTGTCGTGAACGAAAAACTCTTCAAGGAGTGCATGAAGATAATTGTTTTCGACCATAGAAACGCATTTTAAAATCGCATCATACATTTCCTCAACGTCTTTTTTGCTCGTGGGAATAAAATCCTCGAGACTGTATTCCGAAGAATCGGCTTTTCTTATCTGTCTTATATCAACCTGCAGATTGCCGTTAAATGTCTTGGCTTCGCCGTTTACAAACACATAGTCCATCGGCTCGAAATCGCCTATCCCAGCACTGTCCGTATTCCAAATCTTGCAGTCGACATTTCCGGTTTTGTCGCCGAGAATGACGTTTAAATATTCTTTGCCGTTTTTGGTTGTGGCTGAATTTTTGGTCTTACAAAGATACACATCCTGTACGGCCATTCCGTCTTTTATGTCTTTTATATATCTCATAAAAACTCCGTTCTAAGCTGTGGTGAATTTGTAACCGACACCCCATACTGTCTCAATTTTCCACTTTTCGTGATCGCTGATTTTCTCTCTGATTCTCTTGATGTGAACATCCACGGTTCTTGTATCGCCGGGATAATCGTAGCCCCATATTCTGTCAAGAAGCTGCTCTCTGGTGAAAACCTGGTTTGGTGAATTTGCAAGGAAGAATAAAAGCTCGAGTTCCTTCGGAGGCATATTTACGCTCTCGCCCTTGTAGACTACAGAGTAGTCGGTGAGAGATACGCGAAGATCGGGATATTCCACGGTCTGAGCGCTCTTGGTGGTCTCCTGAGGCTTTACTTCTTTTTCTTTGTAACGGCGAAGTACGGCTTTTACTCTGGCTACAAGTTCCTTGGAATCAAAAGGCTTTTCCATATAGTCGTCTGCGCCAAGCTCTAAACCTAAAACCTTGTCAAAAATCTCGCCCTTTGCCGAAAGCATAATGATGGGGATCTTGCTCTCTGCTCTGACTTCGCGACAAACCTGATATCCGTCAATGCCGGGAAGCATCAAGTCTAAAAGAATCAAATTCGGTGCAAAAGTTTCAAGCGCTTCTTTTACGGATTCGCCGTCATTTACAATCATGGTCTCATAGCATTCCTTTGTAAGATACAAAGAAACAAGTTCAGCTATGTTGTTGTCGTCATCTACAATCAGAATTTTCTGCTTTGAAATCATTTTTTTCCCTTTCTAAGTTAAAACTTAACCACGGTAACACCCGCATCACCCTCGCCCTGTTCGGCGAGCGCGAATTCGCTGACAAAATCTATACCCTTTAAATACTTGTGTATTGCTGCCCTTAACGCTCCCGTACCTTTGCCGTGCACAATTCGAACACTGTGTAAGTGCGATAAATATGCATCGTCTAAGTACTTATCCAGCTTGGCAATCGCTTCGTCGGAATTTAATCCTAAAAGATTTATCTCGGGTGAAATCGTCGCGGACTTTGAAAATCCAGAAGCATATGAAGTCATCCTTACGGCTTCCTTTTCTTCTTTTGCCTTGGCATAAACAAGGTCTGTGGTTTTTACCTTAAACTCCATTACGCCCGATGTAATAATCACATTGCCTTTGGCGTCGGGAAGTTTTTTAACCTCGCCCGTCATTCCGAGAGAAATCGAACGAACCGTATCGCCGATTTTAAGCTTTGAAGCATCAACCTTTTTGTCGGTATTGTCAATCTTCTTTTCGTTGGCTCTTATCTTCGACGAATTGTCGTCAATCTTCTTTCTAAGTGTAGCCCTCTTCTTTTCCATTTCCTGAATGGTCATTCCGGAATTGTAGAGTCTGATGGCTTCGTCCGCTTCTTCCTTGGCATCTTCAAGGATGCTCTTGGCTTCCTCTCTGGCCTCTCTTAAGATCTTTTCTTTGGTCTCGCGGACGTTCTGATTGCTCTTGTCGAGCTCTTCTTTGAGCTTTTCGACTTCTTTTTTAAGTCTCTCTTCCTCTTCTCTGTCGGCCTCAAGATTCTTTCTGGTCTCTTCCAAATCTTTTAGGAGGTCCTCAAAATTGCCCTCGGTCTCATCCATTTCTTTGGCCGCTCTTTCGATGATTCTTTTATCAAGTCCGAGTTTTTCCGATATCGCAAAGGCGTTACTTTTACCCGCGATACCGATGAAAAGCTTGTATGTGGGAGAAAGAGTTTCTATATCAAATTCGCAGCATGCGTTTTCAACACCTTCGGTATTAAATGCGAATACCTTAAGCTCCGAATAGTGTGTCGTAAGCATAATCGTGGCGCGCTTTTCCATGAGTCTTGAGACTATGGCAATCGCAAGCGCCGCGCCCTCTGTCGGATCGGTACCGGAACAGAGTTCGTCGAAAAGGCAGAGGCTGTTGTGGTTTGCTTCTTTTAGGATTCTTACAATCCCCGTCATATGACCGGAGAACGTGGAAAGGTTCTGCTCTATGCTCTGCTCGTCTCCGATTTCGGCATAAATATCCCTGAATATCTTAAGCTTGCTGCCGGGCGCTGCGGGAATGAAAAGTCCCGACTGACCCATCGCACATAAAAGACCCGTGGTTTTTAAAGATACCGTCTTTCCGCCGGTGTTGGGGCCTGTCACGATAAGGCAGGAATAATTTTCTCCGAGAACTATATCTATCGGAACGACTCTTCCTTTTTCGATGAAAGGATGTCTGGCTTTCTTTATGTCAAGATATTCTCCGGACTCATAATCCGGCATTACCGCTTCTTCGTCGATTGCAAGCGCTGCCTTCGCATAGATAAAATCAAGGTCGGTCATTATCTCCTGATTGGATTTAAGTTCCTCTAAGTGGGAAGCCGCCTCCATCGAAAGCATGTGAAGAATTCTTGCGATTTCTTCCTTTTCCTCGACCTCGAGTTCCTGAATGCGGTTGTTTAATTCCACGATTCCCGCAGGCTCGATAAAGAACGTCATGCCGCCTCTACTCTGGTCGTGAACGATACCCTTTACGCTGCCTTTGTATTCAGCCTTGACGGGTATGCAATACCTGTCGTTTCGCATTGTAATAACGGCATCCTGCAGATAACTTCTGTAGGTGGAATTAACCATTTTATTTAAATCCGAATGAATCTTTGCGGTCGTGTTGACCTTTTCTCTTCGGATATCTTTTAGGGTGGATGACGCATCGTCCGCAATCTCGTCTTCGGAAAGAATGATTTTTCTAATCTTACCTGAAAGCTCGTTTAAAGGAACCAGTGTTTCAAACATGGCTCTTAAGGAATCTTCTCTCTCGTCTTCAAGTCCGTAAGATGCGGCTGTCTTTGCGCACTCGGCGCTTGATGCAATCATCAAAAGTTCTTTCGCATCCAGATTTGCCTCGACGCTCATTGCCTTGAAGATTTCTTCGAGGTTTTTATTGCCCGAAAAAGATATCTTTCTGCTCGATAAGATACGTGAAACCGCGTCGGAAGTATTTTCCAAATTGTTTAAAATCGCCTCTCTATTCCGTAAGGGATGCAGAGAGGCGCATTTAATCTTTCCGAGTTCACTTGATGCATGGTCGGAGAGTAACTTTATTAATTTATTGTACTCTAATATTTCTAAAGTTTTTTTGTCCATTATTTAGTGAAAAATCTGTAATTAAATTCGGCGTTGTTTTTGCCTCTGTATGCGCCTTTAACGATGAGCGCATATTTCTCGCCGTAAAAGATTATATTCATGAGGTCGCTCTCGGGAGTCTTTCTGATCTCGACTGTAACCTCTTCGTCCCATATTTCAGGCGGAAGCTTTTTAAGAAGAACGGCTTTAACATATCCGTCCACCTTGTTTTCCATCAGGCACTGAGTATCCTGCTTCTGCTCCTTGAAATGAACAATCAGCTTCTGCTCCTGAATTGTGGACTGGCATGTTGCTTTCTTAAAGTAACTTCCTACTATTTCGTAAATTGCATACTCAAATGCTGTCTGGTTTGAAGTAAAAGTCATCTTCTGCATTTTAGTATTCCCCCTTTATTTGAGTCGTTTAGTAATCTCTTCGCATTTTGAATAAATTTCGTCAACATCTATTGTATCATTAAATTGACCATTTTTGTATAAAACTTTTCCGTCAATCATCGTCATTTTTATATTTGTTTTGGAACCGCTGTAAACGATGTTTTTGGAAATGTTCAAAATCGGTCTCATATTGGGCTGGTAAAGGTCAATCATAATGATGTCGGCAAGCTTTCCTTTGGCCAGACAGTCGTTGTCGTAAAGCTCCATCGCATGTGCTCCGTTGACACAGGCCATCTTTAAAACTTCCATTGCATCCACTGCCTTCGGATCGTTTCCTTTTATCTTCGCAAGCGCCGTTACAAGGAACATTTCCCTGAAGAAATCGAGACAGTTGTTGGAAGAAGGTCCGTCGGTACCGATTGCAACCTCTATGCCTTTTTCAAGGTAAGCGCTTACGGGTGCAATACCACTTGCAAGCTTTGAATTCGAGCCGGGATTTGTGACTATCTTAAGACCTCTCTTTTTCATGATATCCATATCGGCTTCGTCACACCATACACCGTGATAGATACCGCCTCCGAAGTCCCAGAGTCCGAGGCTGTCAAACAAAGCCATGGGCGTCATGCCGTATCTTTGAATGCACTCATCATGCTCGGTTTTGGTTTCCGACATATGTGTGTACAAAGGCGCTTTGTATTTGTGAATGAGTTCTGATACTTTTTCAAGAAGTTCTTTTTCGCAAGTGTATTCTGCGTGAACACCCATCAGAAATCCGACCAGGCTGTTTTTGCCGTTAAGTTCGTTATATCTTTGCTCAAGCACTTCGAGCGTCGGTCCGAATTTGTTAAGTCCCGATACTATCTGACATCTCATACCGAAATCTACGGATGCTTCAAGAATGCTTTCGGGAGTTAAATACATATCTCCGCAGGCCGTAATTCCCGAGGTTAAATATTCAAGATATGCAAGTTGTGTAAGCCAGTATATATCATCGGGAGTCATCTTGGCTTCTCTCGGGAAAATCTCGTTGTAAAGCCAGTCCTGAAGATTTAAATCGTCTGCAAGTGATCTGAATGCCGTCATTCCGGAGTGCGTATGCGCATTCTTAAATCCGGGAAGAAGCACGTTTCCTTCGCAGTCGATTTCTTCGTCAAATTTTGCTCCTGCATTGTCTGAGGGAGTCTTTCCGACATATGTGATTTTGTTTCCGTCAATCTGGATTTCGCCGTCGAAAATCTCTTCGCCGGGAACCATTGTAAGTATCTTGGCGTTATAAAGTCTTTTGGTCATATAAGTCTCTTTCTTTTATGGTCTAGTCTTCAAAGTCAAATTCGTATACAAAAATATTGGGTGTATCGGACGATTTTTTATAAGTATATGTGGCACCGTTTTCGATATAATCCCAGTCAGAGTCCGTAAAAGTAACGGTAGCAGTACCGTCTTCGTCAACCACAATGTTTCCTTCCATGTGCTCGCCGTTTTCATCGGAAATTCCGAACTCCATTCTGTCGTCGTATAATTCGCCTACGCCGTCATCGAGGAAGCAGAGTCTGTAAATACCGATCTGAACGATGTATTTTCCGTCGCTGCCTTTGGCGATTTCAAGGTTGGGATCGTTTAAATCGTCGATGTATTCTCCGACATAAAGAGCTTCCAAGTCAGTGCTTACAGAAGATTCTTCGCCACCGGAAATGCATACCCAGTTGGGATAACCGCCGTTAATAATCTCATCCGTAAGTCCGATTGCTTTACGATGCTCTTTCATTTTGTCACCGGCTTCGTTTTTATAATATTCAATATCGTATTTATCAAGGAATTCCTGCACATAATCAGGTATTTCGAAATCTTCTCCGTTTACCTGTTCAAACACAAAGAAATTCTTTGAAAGCCACTCATCGTAATCTTTCTCATACTGATCGTATCTTTTCTGACTTTCCGCGTCATATTTTCCCGTGTCGGGATCCCATGTCAAATTGGTGGGATATTCGGGATAATCTTCAAAATTGTAAACTGCCGTATTGAAGTTTCCTTCAGCATCATGCTCTTCTGCAGGGCAGTCGCCTCTCATATATTCCGGAACGCTGTATAAATGAATGGAAGGCTCGTTATAGCTCATATAATAGTCACAATAATAGTTAAATACTATATTACCTTTTGCATCCACAAATCTGGCGGAATCCACATACAGAGCAGCTCCACCGCTTCCGCCTTCTGTAATGTATCCGTATTCATTGAAATCACCGAAAGATCTGTAGTAACTCTCCGTAACCGTGATACATTTTAATTCACCGTCAACCACCATTAGAATGAACGAATCCGTGGGATACTGGTAATAATCGTCTCCGAGACCGATTTCAAAATCGATTCTGATTCCAAGGTCCTTAACTCCGTCGGCTCCGCAGTCTATATATGCATAATAAACTGTTGAATCGCAGGTATATTCTGCCTTTTCCTCTTCTTCAAGTCCGCCGCCGAAATAATCGTTTATAAAATAATCGCTGCGCGCTGCAACCATTTCGTCCAAGGAGTAATATGCATTTTCCTCTTTCGAGATTATATGATCGAATTTAGCCTTTGCTTCGCCGTTGATAAATGCATCGATTAATGCATCATTGTCTACGGTTTTTTCGGGTTCGGTAACTTCGGGGTTACTTGTATTTCCGCTTTCGCCTCCGTTATTACCGCCCTCGGGTTTAACGGGATCGGGTGTCTGTGTTGCACTCGGATCCTCATAAATCATTCCGTCACCATCCATAATCTGGAAAGGTGATGAAAGAGTACATCCGACAAGTGCCATACTCATAGTAACTGCTGCCGCTACGGCAAAATAAAGTTTCTTTTTCATATCTTACTCTCCTGTTTATTCTCCCGCGCTTAAGCCGGCTCTTCTGCCTGATGAAAAAGCAAAATGGAGATTGTATCCGCCGCACTTTCCGTCAACATCGAGCACTTCTCCCGCGAAGAAAAGTCCCGGGCATATTTTCGAAGCCATGTTTTCGTCGACTTCGTCGATACTTACACCGCCCTTTGTAACCTGCGCATTACTGAAAGAATCGTGGCCGGAAATTTTGATTTTATAATTTTTTATGCTGTTCGTGAAATGGGAAATAAGGTCCTTTCCCGTTGCACCGTTAGCTTCCGATACGATTTTTTTATAAATAAGACTGGCCGTTTTTTCTCCGAAGATATTAACTAAAAGATTTCTCCAGTCATTGTTTTTCTGAATCTGTTTTTCGATGTAATAATCCATGCTCTCTTTTGCCATCTCCGGCATAAAGTCCACAACCACATTGCAGTTTAAGCCGTCTTCAAGAGGCTTGGATAAATATCTGCTTAAATTGTAAATGCAGATTCCCGAGAGTCCGTTTTCGGTAAACTGAAGTTCTCCCTCTTCGCTAGAAACAGTTTCGCCTTCAACCACTGCCGAAACCTTAGCTTTGAATCTGACGCCCGCCATTTCTTTTACGGACTTATCCTCCGTAAAAAGTCTGGTGAGCACGGGATATGTAAAAGTCACGTTATGGCCTAATGCTCTTGCAAGTCTGTAGCCGCCGCCGTCGGAGCCTGTCGAAGGATAGGCTTTGCCGCCTGTCGCAATGATAAGCTTTTTGCACTCAATCTTTCCGCCGTCTTCAAATTTTAAAATGAAGTGCGGAAGGTCTTTATCGCTTAATTGTTTTGCGGGCGCATTTACATCAATTTTTTTGCCCGGACGAAATTCTGCGGAAACAACTTTTTTACCTGTAATTACTTCAACCTTTTTCTCCTCAAGCATTTCCGAGAGCACGTTTTTTACGGTCTCTGCTCTCTCGCTTCTCGGGTACTTGCAGTTGTTCTTTCCGTACGTGGGCATTCCGCGGTCCATAAAAAACTCTTCGAGTTTATCGGAATCGAACTCCTCGATTAATTTCGAATACGGATGATCTTTGCCGAAATTGTAGTACTCGCTCTTTAAATCGGAATTGGAATAATTGCACTTTCCGTTTCCCGTTAAAAGAAGCTTCTTCAGCACATCGTCATTTCGCTCGATTAAAGTAACTTTTTTATTGTCTTTCGCTGCAAAAAAGCAGGCAAAAACACCGGCGGGACCACCGCCGATAACACAAATATCAGTCATCTCATCCTCATTTTATATACGATTTTCTTTCCCGTCTTTTATGGGATTAGACCTCGTATCCGGCTTCCTTAACAGCAGCCTTTAAAGCATCCTCTCCGACACTTCCGTCGGTTTCGACGCTTACACATTTTTTATCTAAATCGGCCTCTGCAGAGATTACTCCGTTAATAGCCTTAAGTGTATCTTCAACTCTTTTTTTGCAGTGAGCGCACATCATTCCGTTAACGGCAAAACTAATCATATCTTTTTCTCCGCTTTCTGTTATTTGCGTATCACATTCGCAACCTATTCCATTATAATTCTTATCGTCATTTTTTGATACAGTTTCTTGCAAATCATTTGTATTTGTTTCGCCTAAATTTTTATCAAGTCTGACACTCATCAGTCTTAGTGCATTTAAGCATACGCAGATACTGCTTAAGCTCATGCAGGCCGCACCGATCATCGGATTTAATTTTAGTCCGATTAAAGGCTGCATTACGCCTGCTGCCACGGGTATCATCAGGACATTATAAAAGAATGCCCAGAAGAGATTTTCCTTGATGTTAAGTATCGTTTTCTTCGAAAGTCTGATGGCGCGGATTACGTCTAAAAGATCGCTGTGCATTAAAACAACGTCGGCGCATTCAATTGCAATATCCTTGCCCGCTCCCATTGCCATTCCGACTTCTGCCGTGGCAAGTGCGGGTGCATCATTTATGCCATCGCCAACCATTAATATCTTTTTGCCTTCGCTTTGAAGTTCTTTTACTACCCTTGCCTTATCCTCGGGTTTAAGTTCGTATCTGACTGACGAAACGCCTGCTTCTTCGGCGATTTTTAATGCCTTTTCTTTTTTATCGCCTGTTAACATTACGGTTTCAAGGCCCATTTCTTTTAGGAGCTTCATAGCAAGGGGCGATGTTTCCCTGACTTCGTCCATGCTGACTTCGCCTTCCACGGATACTATTCCCTTGGTAATCGTTCCTGTCTTGTCGAATACTACCGTATTGGTGCTTTTTAGTCTCTCGAGACTTTCTGCACTCTTAAAAAGAATACCTTTTTTCGCGCCGATTCCCATTCCGACTGTGATTGCAACCGGAGTTGCGAGGCCGAGCGCACAGGGGCAGGAAATAACGAGTACGCAGATTCCGTTTGAGAAAGCCGTTACAAAATCTTTGGATATTATGAGCCAGACCACAAAGGTAATTATCGCAATGACGATGATTACTGGTACAAAGACAGCCGAGATTTTATCTGCCAGTCTTGCAATCGGCGCCTTGGTGGCTCCGGCTTCCTTGGTCATTTTGACAATCTTCATAAGTGTCGACTCTTCGCCCACACCTTCTGCTTTTACCCTGACGAAACCGTCTTTTATCATGGTGGCGGAGATTACTTCGTCGCCGACTTCTTTTTTAACCGCTACGCTTTCGCCCGTGATTGCGGACTCGTCAAATACGGCACTTCCGAGAATAATCGTTCCGTCAACACTTGCCGCTTCGCCCTTTGAAATAAGAATAACATCGCCTTTTTTGATATCTTCCAAAGCAATGGTTTCTTCGGTTTCGTTTCCGTCTTTGTCGGTATTAATTCTGATGATTTTTTTAGGACACATATCAAGGAGACCCTCGATGGCATCCTTTGTTTTTCTTTTAGACTTTGATTCGAGATATTTTCCGACCGAAACCAGCGTTAAAATCATACCGGCCGAATCGAAATAAAGGTTCATCGAATAGTGCTCTGCATGCTCCAGGTTGCCTTTTTCGCAATTTATTAAAATCATAAAAAGTCCGAAGAGGCTGTAGATGAGCGCACACGAAGAACCGAGAGAAACCAGCACGTCCATATTGGTTCCGCCCGATCTTAATGCTTTAAACGCATTGATGAAGAAGTGTCTGTTGATTATAAGTACGGGAATTACCAGGATAAACTGCAATAGCGCGTTTGTGGAAATATCCCATTTGGGTCCCATGGCCACAACCATGAGAATGATTATCAGTATAACGGATGCGATTAGGCCGTAGATTTTATAGTCTTTTTCAGGTGTGGTCTTTGTTTCCTTTTTAGTTTCACCGTCGATAAGCTCTGCGCCGTAACCTGCTTTTCTTACGGCTTCTTCAATGGCTAAAGTATCTGTTTTATTTTCATCAAAAGAGACAAGCATCAGTTCTTCAACCAGATTGACGTTTACCTCTTCTATACCATTTATTTTTCTGACGGCTTTTTCGACATTGGCAACACAGTTTGCGCAACTCATTCCCGTCACCTTAAAGCTTTTTTTCATGAGTTAGTCCTCCATAACAAAGTATAACCCATGGCAGGTTTATTATCAACGAAAAAAGGGACGTAAAAACGCCCCTTCTTTCGCTTATTCTTTCCCTGAAACCCGTCTGCCATGAATTTGGGGACCAAACGATACACTTCTTTCCATAAACGCATACCGCCCGTTCAGTCTGACGTTTAGTACTTAGATTTTTGTGTCTGGGAGATAACAGCACGAATGTGCAAAGCAGGCCCCGATATTTCTGACAGGGTTTTGGGTATATATTACTATAAAAGAAAGGGTGTTTCAAGAGATTTTTTGTATATATTTACTAATGTAGTGAAAATATCAGTAATGATTTTTGTGCATTATGTCGATAATACTCGTGATATGAAAAGGAAAACTAAAAGGACTTAGTCCTGTAAAATACAGAACTAAGTCCATAGATATTTGCATAACAATTAATTTAAACGTCCAACATTTGGGGTGCAGTTCAAAGCCATGTAAAGCATTGCAATTACTGGCTTTTTTGAGTGTCAAAAGATTTACAGATCCTTGGTTGCATTCGCAAGCAGGAGCTTGATACGGTTCTGCTGATTGATTTCGCTCGCAGACGCATCGTAGTCGATGGCGATGATGTTGACGCCCGGATTCTTTTCCTTGACGATTTTCATAACGCCCTTTCCGACTATGTGGTTTGGAAGGCATCCGAAAGGCTGCGTACAGATGATGTTGTTGGTGCCTTTGTCGATATGCTCTATCATTTCGGCTACAAGAAGCCAGCCTTCACCCATTTTTACGCCGAGGCTGATGTAGGGTTTTACGAGTTCAACCGTATGCGTGAAAGGTGTGGGTGCTTCGAAATCGCTTTCTTCTTTTATGATGTTTATAATGTCCTTCTGCTTTTTTAAGAAGAGCTTGTAAGCAAGTTTTAAAAGAACGATGCTCTTTTTGTGAGTCCTGTACATATCATGCTCGATGATACGGCCGTACACATAAAAGAGAAGGAAGTCCAAAAGTCCTGCCATTACGGGAGCCGCGCCCTCGGAAATTAAGTAGTTTTCGAGATTTCTGTTTGCAAGCGGGGAGAATTTTACATATATCTCGCCCACGATTCCGACCTTTATTCTGTTATCCTTTGTCATTGAAATCGATGCAAAGTCGCGAACCATTTCGCGGTAATTCTTTTTAATTGTGCTGTAGGGAAGAGGGCTTGATTTGCCGAGTTGTTCCACGAGTTTTTTGGTCCAGTAATCCGCCTTTTCTTCGGCATCTCCGCGGTGAACTTCCATGGCTTTTGCCTGATTGCAAAGTGTCATGATTACATCGCCGTAAAGCACGGAATAAAGCATTCTTCGAACCATTAAAGGTGTCAGTTTAAAGCCCGAGTTCTTTTCCATGCCTACGAAGTTTAAGGAGATAACCGGCATATATCCGTAACCGGCTTTCTTAAGTGCTTTTCTTATAAGGGAAATATAGTTTGATGCTCTGCAGCCACCGCCTGTCTGTGTGAAGAAAAGTGCGGTTTTGTGAACATCGTATTTTCCGCTCTGCAATGCATTGATAAACTGTCCCACCACGAGTGTTGCGGGATAGCATGTATCGTTGTGCACGTACTTAAGTCCGGTTTCGATTACTTCTCTTCCGCTGTTTTCGAGGAGTTCTGCGTCATAGCCGTACACTCTCATCAGGGAAGCCAGCATTTTTAAGTGTCGCGGAAGCATCGTCGGTATAAGGATTTTATAATCCTTTTTCATTTCCGCGGTAAATTCCACTCTTTCTGCGTCGTTCATTTATTCCTTACCCTCTCTCATCTCAAGTGCGCCAAGCAAAGAACGAAGTCTTATATTGACTGCCGAGAGATTGTTGATTTCGTCTATTTTTATCTGTGTATAAATTCTGCCTGCATTTTCAACGATGGATCTGACCTCGTCCGTCGTGATGGCGTCGATACCGCAGCCGAAGGATACGAGCTGGACAAGTTCCATGTCTTTTTGCGTTACCGCATAGTTGGCCGCTCTGTAAAGTCTCTGATGGAAGGTCCACTGGTTAAGCACGTTGGTGGGTACCTTTCCAACTCTGGGAGCGATGGATTCCTCGGTTATTACCGCAAATCCGAGACTGCATGCAAGCAGATCTATTCCGTGACCGATTTCGGGATCGATGTGATAAGGTCTTCCCGCAAGAACCATGATTTTTTTGTTTAATTCTCTGGCTCTTGTAATGATTCGCTCGGTCTCGGCATAGAGATCTTCTTTATATTTTCTGTATTTTTCAAAACCTGCTTTTACTGCTTCAAGCATGCGGTTTTTATCTGCTTTTATGAGGTTTTCGGGCAAACTTATCGAAAGTTCTCTTGCAAGTTCTTCCTCATCGGACACGCTTAAGAAAGGTGCCAGATACTCAACCTCGTTTAAGATATCCATATTGACTCTTAAAAGTTCGGGATAGTATGCAACTACAGGGCAGTTGTAATGGTTGTCGCCGACCTTTTCATCAATATTGTAGGTAAGGCAGGGTGCGAAGATTGCGTCTACCTTTTCTTTTACGAGCAGTTCTATATGACCGTGCATTAACTTGGCGGGATAACAGACCGTGTCCGAAGGAATGCTGTCCTGTCCTAAAAGATATGTCTCTCTCGAGGAAAGTCCGGAAAGTTTGACGTTAAATCCAAGGTTTTCGAATATTCCGACCCAAAGCGGTGCAAGATCGTACATACCAAGCTGCAATGGCATACCGATTACTTTTTTGCCTTCTTCGAAAGGCGCTGTAAGGTTGATGAAATACTGTCTCTTAAACTCGAAGAGGTTGAGCTTTTCGTCAATCTTGCCTTTGGAGGTCATCTTTTCGCATCTGTTACCGGAGACGTATTTGCCGCCGTCGGAGAAGATGTTTATTGTAAGCGCGCAGTGGTTGGTACAGCCCTGGCAAACTGCTGCTTTTGAAGTATGTGTAAAGTTTTCAAGGCTTTCAAGAGACATTAACGTCGATTCTTCAATGCCGAGTCCCATCGAATAAATGGCTGCGCCGTAAGCACCCATGATGCCTGCGATTGCAGGGCGCACGACATTGTGGCCGATTTCTTTTTCGAACGCACGAAGAACGGCATCGTTTAAAAACGTACCGCCCTGAACGACAATATGTTCACCGAGTTCTGTCGGTGAGTTTGCTCTGATTACCTTGTAAATGGCGTTTTTAATAACCGATACGGAGATTCCGGCGGAAATGTTTTCTACGGAAACACCGTCTTTCTGAGCCTGCTTGATGGACGAGTTCATAAATACCGTACATCTGGAGCCCAAATCCACGGGCGCATTTCCCTTGAGTCCGAGGGTAGCGAATTCTTTTGAATCATAGCCCATTGATTTGGCAAAGGTCTCTATAAAAGAACCGCAGCCCGAGGAACATGCCTCGTTAAGCATAATGCTGTCTACGGCTTCATTTTTAATCTTGATGCACTTGATATCCTGACCTCCGATATCAAGAATGAAATCCACATTGGGAAGGAACTGCTTGGAAGCCATGAAATGCGCCATGGTTTCAACGAGTCCTCTGTCCACATGAAATGCGTTTAATATAAGCTGTTCGCCGTATCCGGTAACAGCCGATGCGCGGATTTTGATTCTGTCTCCACAGAGTGTGCGGACTTCTTTTAATTTTTCTTTTACGACGTCTACGGGATTTCCCTTGTTGGAATTGTAGTAATGCCAGAGAATTTCCTTCTGATTGTTTATAAGCACGAGTTTTGTGGTCGTGGAACCGCAGTCGATACCCAGATACGCATCGCCCGAATATGCTGCGATATCCTTAAATTCAACCGTTTCCTTGCCGTGACGGTCTTTAAACTCTTTTAACTCTTCGTCGTTTTCAAAAAGAGCGCTCATGTGGGCAACTTCTCTTCGCTGTGCCACAGCATCTTCCATCATTTCGATAAGTTTGCCGTATTCGTAGGTCTTCTCGGATTTCTCCGCGAAAATCGAAGCGCCGAGAGCTACCGCATATAACGAGTACTCGGGGAAAAGTGCGTTTTCGTCTTCAAGTTTTAATGTTTCCCTGAAGGCTTTTCTTAAGCCCTTGTTGTAGAACAAAGGACCGCCCAAGAACATTACCTTGCCTTTTATTTTTCTGCCCTGTGCAAGACCCGCAATCGTCTGATTTACGACTGCCATATAGATACTTGCGGCAATATCGTTCTTTGAAACGCCCTGATTGATAAGGGGCTGAATGTCTGTTTTGGCGAATACGCCGCATCTTGATGCGATAGGATAAACCTTTTCGCACTTAAGACTCATTTCGTCCAATTCATCGGGAGTTACGTTTAAAAGAGACGCCATCTGGTCGATGAATGCGCCCGTACCGCCGGCGCAGGTTCCGTTCATTCTCTCGTCGACTCCGCCTTTTAGGAAGATTATTTTGGCATCCTCGCCGCCAAGCTCTATAACGACTTCGGTGTCGGGCTCTTTTTCCTCAACGAGTGCAAATGTCGCATAAACCTCCTGCACAAACTGGAGTCTTGCTATCTCTGCCACACCGAGTCCTGCGGAACCGGAAATTGCTATCTTTATTTTTTTGTCGCTTAAATACGGTTCGGCTTCTTTTAGGAGCTCTAAGGTTTTCTGTCTTACCTGGGAATAATGTCTCTCATACTTTTTGTATAAGACTTCTTCGCCGTCGCGTATTACGATTTTAGCGGTGGTGGAACCGATATCCACACCTACATTGATTGTTTTGCCTGACTGCTGCATATCCTGCTCACTTATATATTAATAAACTTTTTAACTTCTTCGAGTCTGACGCTTGCTTCTCTTACGCCCTCATCATAAAGCGCATGTATTTTTTCGATGTCTTTTTCCATGTGGGAAACGTCCCAGTGTCCCTCGGGCTGGAATATAAGCACCGTGCCTTCCTTGGCCATCTCTTCCATCATTTCATACTGTCCTAAAAGAAGCGGAATTCTGTTTCTGATGGACTCTCTGAAGCCCTTAAACTTCGGATATTTTACCTTCATTGCGGGAAGGTATTTTTTCATATTTGAAGGATTCATCCCCTCTGCCTTGGTGGATATAACTACGATTCTCTCACACCCTTTTTCCATGGCTCTTTTGATGGGAATAGGATCCGATACGGAGCCGTCCATGTAATAATTTTCGCCTATTTTATAAGGACCGCTGATAAAAGGTAAGGACCCTGTCGCACGACCGCAGTCAAAAAGACTGTCAATGGTTCCGTCATCTTTTAAATATTCGGCCTTACCCGTGACACAGTTGGTTGCCACAACCTCAACTTCCGTTTCGGATGCGAAATATTTATCAAATTCAAAGGGAGGTTCTTCAAAAGCCATTTCACCGTAGAGTTTGTTTAAGTTCATAAAATGGCCACTTCGGCATAATTCTCTGAAGCCGTAATAAGAATGCTCTCTCGGACATAAAAAGACCTGCTTTGTACGTCCTTCCTGTCCCGCTATAAAATTGTAAAGTACTCCCGCACCTGCAGAAACACCACAGGCGTAATCGAAAGTTATTCCTTCTCTTATAAAAACATCCAGCACACCGGCGCTGAAACTTCCGCGAAGTCCGCCGCCCTCAAGTATAAGTCCGGTTTTCATTACAATACCCTGTCAAAATAAATGTTATGTCTTTTAGGAATTCTATTATCCGCACATAAGACACCATTTAATAATTTAACAGAAAATGCGCAAAAAGTCATTATATTTAATATAAAAATCACAATTGAAACCTTTTTTGCGAATAAGGGGGTATTTATGGTATAATGACATCAAATGTGGCATACGAAAAATGGGTTACAAAATGCCACGCGCGAGGTGTCAAAATGTTTCATATTTATGACAGAATAAACAAAGGTGAAGTATATATAATCGCAGAAATGAGTGCCAATCACGGCGGCAATATTTTCAATGCTTTGGAGATTGTGCGACAGGCTGCCGCTGCAGGTGCCGACTGCGTCAAAATCCAGACTTATACCGCAGACAGTCTCACCATTGACTGCGATAACGAATATTTCAAATTAAAGGGCGGTCTCTGGGGCGGCTACAAGCTCTACGACCTTTACAAGGATGCCTGCACGCCCTATGAATGGCACAAGGCTATTAAAGACGAATGTAAAAAATGCAATATAGATTTTCTTTCCACCCCCTTTGATAATGCAGGTGTGGATTTCCTCGAAAAGCTCGGAGTCGAGGCTTATAAAATAGCCAGCTTCGAAATGGTGGATCTTGCCCTGGTTGAATATGCGGCTTCCAAAGGAAAGCCGATGATAATTTCCACTGGTATGGGAAGTCCCGAGGAAATCGAGGATGCCGTAGCCGCTTGTAAAAGAGCCGGAAACGAACAGATTGTGCTTCTTAAATGCTGCTCTGCTTATCCCGCACCCTGGGATGAAATGCATCTTGGCAACATTCCCGATATGAAAAAGCGCTTCAATCTTCCTATCGGTCTTTCAGATCATTCCGAAGGAAGCCTCGGTGCCGTAGTCGGAGTTTCCTTAGGCGCATGCGTGGTTGAAAAGCATGTCTGTCTCCCCGGAATAGAAAGTGCCGACAGCAAATTCAGTATGAACATGAAGGATTTTGCAAAGATGGTTACCGACGTTCGTAATGCGACCAGAATTGCAAAAGGCCCCGATTATACACTCTCCGAAAAAGAAAGAAGTTCAACTATTTTCAGACGAAGCCTTTTTGCCGTAAAAGATATCGCCGAAGGCGAAGAATTTACATATGAAAACATCAAGGCCATCCGTCCCGGCTACGGAATTCTTCCCAAGCATTTAAACGAACTTATCGGAAAGAAAGCCGTAAAAAGCCTTAAACGCGGCGAACCGATTACCGAAGAGTTTTTGAAATAACCCTTTTACGGGAAAGGATAAAAAATGAAAATACTCGGTTTATACAATAACGACTGTGCCATTCCTCTTTTCGACAAACTTGAGGAACAAGGCCATGAGGTTGTAAGAATGAGCGAGCGGCTGGATGTTTCTTTTTGCGAAAGCAGAAACTTCGATCTTGCCGTAAGTTACACGTACAAATATATTCTGCCGGAAGAAATATTGTCGGCCTTAGGCGGAAATGTGGTTAATCTGCATAACTCATATCTGCCTTATAACCGCGGCGCTTCTCCCAATCTTTGGAGTATCGCCGAAGACACGCCAAGAGGTGTCACGCTTCACTACATGGACGCCGCGCTCGACAAGGGTTATGTGATTGCAAGGCGTCTTGTAACCGAAGGCGACGGCGAAACACTGGCATCAAGTTATGCTAATCTTGATAAGAATGCCATCGACCTTTTCATGGAGGCTTTTGAATATTATCCGAAGTGGCAGAAGATAAAGAAAAAAGTGTCCGGCAAAGGCAGTTATCACTCCGTGGCCGACACCAAAAAACTTCTCTCGGTTATCGATTCTTACGACATGAAAATAACCGATTTTAAGAAGGCTTTAAAGGATGCGGGGATTATCTGAAAAACGGAATTTGACTTGTTATAAACTCCCGAATTTAGTATAATTGTACTCAGTGTATTCTTAATTTTTATCATTGTTTTCTATCAAAAATTACCGAAAGGAAAAAATAAATGAAAAACAAAAAATACCCTTACTATGACACGCTTGAAGATATCTCGGACTTAAAGGATTTAATCCTTACAAAAGCAGCGGACTCGCCCGATAAAATCGCTTTTGTATACCCCTGCGAAACCGGTGAAATGCGTAAAACATATCATGACTTAAAAGAGGATATCAACGCATTCGGAACATGGATGTACAAAAACAAAATCAAGGATAAACATGTGGCAATCATCGGAAAGAACTCATACGAATGGCTCGTGGCTTTCCTTGCATGTGTTAACGGCGGAAATGTTGCGGTTGCAGTCGATAAGTCCCTTCCCGCCAACGAAATCTCCGAACTTCTCAAGCTCGCCGATGTAGACTGTGCCATGGTAACCGACCAGTATGTCGAAAAGGTTGATACCAAAATTGTAAAAAAGGTATTTGATCTCGGAACTTTCGATACCATTCTTTACGAAGGAAGAAAATTACTCAAAGAAAAGAACAACGATTTCCTTACATACCAGATAATTCCCGAGAAAACAGCAGCGATTCTTTTCACATCGGGAACAAGCGGCAAGAGCAAGGGTGTTGAACTTACCAATCACAATATAGCATTTGAACTGAACCGTACATGCCAGCTTTACAAGCCTTCGGGAAATGTTCTCGCAATACTTCCCTTCCATCATGCTTTCGGTCTTATCGTGGGCATTTTCATGGCGGTTAATTACGAGGAGCCTATTTATATCAACAAGTCTCCGAAATACGTTAAGAAAAACCTGCAGGATTTCAAGCCCCAGACCATTTTTATGGTTCCCATGTTTGTTGAATTCTTCCACAAACAGATCTGGGCTGAAATCGACAAAAAGGGCAAAACAGCCGCTACCAAAGGTCTTATGGCTTCAACGGATTTACTCCTTAAGACAGGTGTGGATGTAAGAAAGAAAACATATTCCGCTATTCATAAAGTATTCGGCGGTAATCTCGAATATATCATCTGTGGCGGTGCCGCTCTCGATCCGATGTACGTTAAGGAATTCCGTTCATGGGGTATCGAAATCTTAAACGGCTACGGCACCACGGAATGTTCTCCCTGTACCGCAGTAAACAGACCTTTCCATCACAAGGACGGAAGTGTCGGAGTACTTATCCCCGATACCGAAGTCAGAGTCTCCGAAGAGGGCGAAATCCTCTTTAAAGGCGACCATGTCATGAAGGGTTACTACAAAGATGAAGAAGCTACAAATGCTGTTATTATCGATGGCTGGTATCATACAGGTGATTTGGGTTACGTGGATGAGGAAGGCTTTATCACACTTACAGGCCGTAAGAAAAACCTTATCATTCTTTCAAACGGTGAAAACCTCTCTCCCGAAGAACTCGAAGAAGATTTCGCACGTGATCCCGCTGTCAAGGAAGTCCTCGTATATGACGAGAACAGCAAGATCGTTGCAGAGATTTTCCCTGAAGACGATTACCTTGGCAATCAGGCATACTTTAACGAACTTAAAGAAAAAATCAACAATAAACGTCCGATGTTTAAGCGTATTGCCATTGTTAAACTGCGCAATGAAGAGTTTATCAAAAACGGCAGCATGAAGATTGTCAGATATTTAAATATCCCCAAGGCAAATTCGGACGAGCAGGCAAAATAATAAACCATGTTTAATATTCTCATCGTTGAAGACAACAAGAATACCGCAAGATTAATGGAAGTCGTTCTCACACAGAACGGCTACCATACTCTGCATGCAACCGACGGTGAGCAGGCCTTAAAAATCCTCGACGAAAACCATGTGGATTTAATCCTTGTGGATATCATGATGCCTGTAATGGACGGCATTACTTTTACGAGAGTTTTAAGAAACTCAGGTTCTCAGATTCCGATTATCATGGTAACCGCCAAGGACAGCCAGGAAGATATAAGAAAAGGCTTTTTAACCGGTACCGACGATTATATGGTAAAACCGATTGACGAAGTCGAACTTCTTCTTCGTATCCAGGCGCTTTTAAGGCGCGCCCATATAGCTGCGGAGCATGAACTTGTTATCGGCGATACCACACTCTTTTATGATTCGTTCTTAGTAAGGGAAGGCGATTCGGAATACGAACTTCCGAGAAAAGAGTTCCAGCTTCTTTTCAAACTGCTCTCCTATCCCAATAAAACTTTTACGAGAAAGCAGTTAATGGAAGAATTCTGGGATTCGGAAACACAGTCCGAAGAACGTACCGTCGATGTTCATATAAACCGTCTGAGAGACAGATTCAAGAATAACGATGATTTTGAAATAGTTACCGTAAGAGGTTTGGGATACAAGGCTGTAAAAAAGGATTGATATGCGTAAGGCGTTTAAGAAACTTACAACTGCAATAGGAAATCTAATTAAAAAGCTGATTGAAAGTATCATCTTTCGAATCAGCTTTTTTATCATTTTCGCCCTTACGGTATCAAACGTGTTAGCCGGCGGCATAATGATGATTCTCTATCAGACCTCTTTAAGAGACAAACTCGGAATCACGCCTCTTAAACTTACAATCATCGTTCTTGTTTTCAGTTACCTTTCTTCCGCGGCACTCTCAATCGTTATAAACAGAAACGTATTCAAGCCTTTGAGAAAGCTTACCAAGCTTACGGAACAGGTTGCTGAAGGAAATTATGATGTAAATGTAGAAGGTATTACGAATTTCTTCACCAGAAAGTCCGACCTTGGTAATCTGGTAAATGCATTTGACGATATGACACACGAGCTTTCCTCAACGGAAATCTTTCGAAACGATTTTATTCACAATTTCTCGCACGAATTCAAGACTCCGATTATTTCGATAAGAGGCTTTGCAAGACAGCTTTACAAAGGAAATCTGACACCCGAGCAGCAGAGCGAATTCGCCAAAATCATTATGGACGAGAGCGAACACCTCGCCAATATGTCATCAAACGTACTTCTTTTATCAAAACTCGAATCACAGGAAATCGTATCGGACAAAGAAACCTTTTCTCTCGACGAACAACTTAGAACATGTATGCTTTTAATGGAAGAACAGTGGAGCGAAAAGAATTTAACCATAGATATGGATCTCGACGAAATAAATTATTATCAAAACAAAGATCTTTTATACCACGTATGGATGAATCTCTTCTCCAATGCCGTTAAATTCACACGGGAAAACGGCACAGTAAGAGTAGCGTGTCATACCGCTAACGATGCTGTTTTCGTGTCCGTTTCCGACAACGGTACGGGCATGGATGAAGAGACGAAAAAACACATCTTCGAAAAATTCTATCAGGGCGATACCTCTCATGCGACCGCAGGAAACGGCCTCGGCTTATCGCTCGTAAAACGAATTGTGGAAATGATGGACGGACGTATCTCCGTTGACAGTACACTCGGAAAAGGAAGCACTTTTACGGTGTCTCTTCCTTTGCAGAATAAAGGAGAATAAAGATTTAATATCATAAAAGAAATGCACATAAAAAACGATGCCCGAAAGCATCGTTTTTTTATTTTTATGTCTTTTTATTCGAATATATGTGCCATAAATGCATCATCAGTTTCCCGGGTCTTGTCGTTCATGATAAGCACTACATATACACCTTCGCCCGTTAAACTCTGAACACCGATTTTCTCGCATACTTCATCGGAAAGCTTAATTGCTTCAATATCTCCTGTAGCTTCTTCTCCCTCGGGTAAGCTTTCCTTCACACTCTCGGAAACATACCAGTATCTGTCTTCCTCGGGAATATCGTATTTATCCGCGTATGAACTTATATCTTTGAAGCAGTCCAGATCCATATAATGGTCGATGTATTTGGCATCTATGAAAAAGTAATCATAATATCCGGCCACAATCGAAGGGAATAAGTACTGATCCTGCGAAGGATCGGGTTTAGCTTCCTGGCCTTCCACAAAGGTCATTGAAAGGTCTTCGGACAGATTTACCTGCTGCTTTCTCTTCTTCGTTCCGATCTTGTCAAACAAATCATCCGTTAAGTATTCTCTGCCTTCGTCGTTAACAGTACATAAAAGAAGGCCACCCGAATATATTATTTCTTTCTGAGCGATAAATGCATCGTATAAAAACCACAGTATGAAAAATCCGGCCACCGCAATAAGAATAATCTTAAGCAGATAGTAATCTTTTATGAAAGTGATTTTTTCCTTGGTTGAAAGCGATTTAAAGGTCTGTTTTTCAGCCTCGATTTTTCCTTTTATGGTATGCTCGTCTTCTCTTATAACAAGAGTATCGCCAAGCCCGCTCTCAGAGTCTTCTTCGCTCTCTGCTTCTTCAGCCTTTGCTTCCTCTGCCTTTTCTTCCTCTTCTTTCTCAACCTTTGCTTCAAGCTTTTTAAAGCCTTTTATGAGGGTCAGGTTCATAAAGTAGAACGCGGTGGTGGTTCCGAATAAAAGAATTGCGGGAAGCCAAGCTGCGTATTTCATGCAGGCAACTATTGTAAAAAATTCAAGCGCAATAATAAATACAAGTTTTATGAAATAAAGAAACGAAAAGAGACCTGCTCCCTTGAACGCTTCTTTTATGGTCATTTCAAATCTGGCTATGAAGGGAAAAACTGTGGCAGTAATGCATAATATAAACAGTGAAACAAGGCCGAGCGCAATTATATATATTTCATTCGCATTGCCGATACCCTTGACCAGGAAAATCCAGAGCCAGTCAATTCCAAGCAGAACAAGGATTACCAGCTGGATCATCCAGATAAGCGTAGCCTGTTTAAAATTGTCTTTAAAAGCCTTGAAATACGGTTTAAAAACCGTGCTTTCCTCCCCGCGGATAATCTTCATAGACACATAGTATTTAGCTGTATAAGCCGCACCGAATGTGACTATGGGGATACTTAGCACGAGTGTTAAGATATTGAGGATAATCATATCCGCAACCTTAGCCATAAACTGCATTACAGGGCTGTCAAATTTAAAAATGTTCATAAAGGAATCCCTTCAAGCTTAATAAATCTTCGGGAATTATATCATATCTCCCGTTCTTTTTTCAATCAGACAAACTGTCTTAGAAAAAAACCGCTCCGGAATAAGCAGTTCCGAAGCGGTAAAAATATATTTTAGAAATTTGGTTAACCTTTTACGCCACCGATTGTAAGACCGGTTACAAAGTATCTCTGTAAGAAAGGGTAAATACAGATGATAGGTACCATAGTAACAACTGTAGCTGCGGATCTAACTGATACAGGTGTTACCTGCTTTGCAGCAGTAGTTGTGTTGTTTCCGTTTGCACTGCCGCTTGTCTGAGTTACCGAATTGAGCAATTTCATCAATTCGTACTGCAATGTCGTATATTCTGTTTTCATACGGTTATAGAGCATTGCATCAAACCATGAGTTCCACTGCCAAACTGCTACGAACAAAGCGATTGTTGCGTAAACGGGTTTACACAGAGGAGATATGATTTTAATGAAAATCGTAATATATCCTGCACCGTCGAGCTGAGCGGATTCCTCAAGTTCATCCGGGAGGTCTTCCATGTATGTTCTAAGTACCATTACGTTGAATGCACTGATCATACCGGGAACGATGTATACCCAGAATGTACCGGTAAGATGTAAATATCTGAAAAGTAACATTACGGGAATCAAACCACCGTTAACATACATTGTAATAACCCAGAAGAGCGAAAGAGAAGATCTGAAAAGAAATCTCTTACGGCTTATAACAAATGCAAGGAGTGCGTTTGCGATAAGTGAAGTCAGTGTACCGAGAACGGTTCTTAAAACCGTAATCTTTGCACCAACCAGGAATCCCTGGATATTTAATACTTTAACATAACTTTCTGTTGAGAACTTTCTCGGCCAGAAATAGATTCCGCCTCTTAAGGCGTCAAGTCCGTCATTGAATGAGTACGCAACTGTGTTCCAAACAGGATAAAGGGTGATGATTGTAAATCCAATAAGGAAAATGGTATTGCAAATTACAAATGCCCATCCCCATCCATCCATCTTTCTGGAATTCTTGCGGGCCATTCTTTTTATGGTTTTTAATTCTTCGTCGCTCATTTTCTCTCCGCCATGGGAGTTTGTATAATTGAGGGCGAAATCGTCTTTTTTTATTTTCATACTTTTTTCTCCCTCCTAGAACAAACTTTCCTGGCCCATCTTCTTGGCGACTGTATTAAATATTACAATCAGAAGAATTGCAACCAAACTCTTAAATATACCCGCGGCAGTACCCAACGAGTAGTCCATCTGACCAACACCCCAGTTAAGAACGTAGATATCGATGGTCTGTGAAACGTCCTGTACAAGACCGTTACCAAGTAAGTACTGAACTTCGAAACCACAGTTAAGAAGGTTACCAATGTTCATAACGAGTAAGATAACGATAGTAGGTGCGATACTCGGAAGAGTAATGTATCTGATCTTGCCCCATCTGCCTGCGCCGTCGATTTCTGCTGCTTCATAAAGTGAAGGATCGATAGCTGTAATAGCAGCAAGATAAATGATTGCGTTCCAACCGGTCTCTTTCCAAACATTGGCAAAGGCAACAATCGGCCAGAACCAGGCCGGGTGGGCGAAGAAGTTATAACTGTCATCAACAATGTGGAATAATCTTAAAATATCATTTACGATACCTGTACTTGATAAAGAGTCATGTACGATACCGCACACGATAATCCATGAAAGGAAGTGAGGCAGGTAAGAAATTGTCTGAACCAGTCTCTTTCCTAATTTATTTCTTACTTCGTTAAGTAAGATGGCAAATACAATTGCCATGATAAAAGTTGTAACCAGGTTAAGAATACCCATACCGATGGTATTTCTGATAGTTCTTACGAATACAACTTTGTCTATCCATATTTTCATGGCTTTGAAGAAGTTTCCTGTGGTTTCCATACCCCATTCGAAAACATCGAACTCAAACATGAATTTGAATTTATCAAAACCTACAAATTTCGAGTGAAGAAGTCCTGTTTTTAACTTATAATTCTGGAATGCCATAATCCATCCGCCAAGGGGAAGATAGTAGAATAACAATCCGTATAAAACAAATATGAATCCGATTAAAAGTAATATCCACTGTCTCTTTAATTCGCCTTTGGATATTCTCTTTTTGGACAAAGCCTTAATCTGTTTGTCGTCTAATGTAGATTTGTGTTCATATGCCTCTTTGGCATAGTTTTCAACCTCATATGCTTCATCGATAGCATTACCTTCGGTTGATTCTGCAGCTTCCGTAACCGTCTCAACATTTTCTGCTATAGCTTCTGCGGCGGTTTCCATTGTTTCGGCTTCGGCATTAATCTCGTTTTCTACTGCTGCTTCTTCAGTATTGACGATCTGATCCGCTTCGTTTGCCATTTTTAAGCCTCCCTTTCCTTTAAAATGGCAACCACAGCATTATACAACCGTGGTTGCCACTTCATTAATTATTATTTTTTACAAGATGTTTTGTAAATTACTTGCTTGCGTTGTATGCTGCCATACGTGCATCAAGTGTTTCCTGAGCTTCGTTAAGGAAGTCTTCAGGCTTACATGCACTGTATGCATCCATGTACTTAGCCCATTCACCTTCGAAGTCTTTGGACATAACTACAGCGGGAAGCCATTTGTGCTTTGTCTCGCCCATCTTACCCCAAGCAACACCACCGGGTGTGTCGTTGTTAAGTTCGTTGGACCATGACCACATCGGGAACCAAGGATGTGTAACATTAACATCTTCTTCGACTGAACCGATCATGTCGGGATAACCGCCTGCATTGTATGCCTTGAAGCAGTTTGCAAGAGGCTCTGAAAGACCTGCATAGAACTCTGAAGCCTGCTCTGCGGGCTGCATTGCGTTCTTACCGTCTTTGCTTGTTCCAAGCCACTGAGGCATGTATGAGTAGTTACATACGTGAGATGCCTTGTAAGATGTATCGTTAAGTTTGTCTCTCATTTCCTGAGTTCTGTAGTACATACCATCTTCGTCTACTAAGTAGTCAACGCCTTCAACGCCCCAGTAACGGAGATCATGAATATCCTGGTTAAGAATATCGCTTAAGAACTGGAATGCTCTGTCGGGATCTTCACAAGCTGTTGTAACTGCACAACCTGATGACTGGTTAACTGTATCACCATATGTATGCCATCTCTGCTCTGTTACGCCTTCAACTGTAAGTCCTAAAGGAACATATTCACAACCCATATCTGCTAAGCCTGAAGAAGCGAAAGCAGGAGTTACTGTGTAGTTGAAGTCCCAGTTCTGGTCAACCATACCAAGTACAGCACCAGTGCAAAGCTTGTTCATATAGTCATCGTACTTCTGAGTAGCGAACTCTTTGTCGATCATACCCTTGTTGTACTCTTCGTTAAGTTTAGCGAAGTATGTCTTTGTGGTAGGTGTGGTGTTGTAGTCAACGATCTTCATTGTAGAAGGATCAACGATTACAGAACCATCGTTAGGATAACCATCAAGGAACTGACCTGCGTTCTCAAGACAGAAATATCTCCAGTCATCACAAAGGATTGTGTAAGGGATAATGTCAATTGTATTGCCTTCGGGATCTACGAAGTTAGGATGAGCTGCATAGTACTTCTCAAGAAGATCGAAGTATTCGTCAAGTGTCTTAACTTCAGGATAACCGAACTCTTCAAGAACTCTAACCTGAATCCAGAATGCTTCGTCATTATGACCTGTAGCCTTTGATTCGCCGTATGTGTTGTTGAATACGTTAGCCCAGTAGATCTTTCCATCGTCCTGACGGAACATATCCCATTCATAATCTGAATACATTTCCTTAAGGTTAGGATACTTCTCAATGTAAGGATCCCAAGCTACAAGAGTATCAGCTTCATACATTTCCTTAAATCCTTCACCTGCATCGATGAAAGTAGGAAGTTCGCCTGAAGCAAGGATAGCACCAACAGCTTCAGCTGCTGTCTGGCCTGTAAGCCATGTCTCTTTAACTCTGACACCTGTCTTCTTAGCGATGATTTCCTGGATGTCGTTTCCGTCATTGATTTCGGAACCAGGCATTGCTACGAACATTGTCCAGTTAACGATTTCGTCTTCTGAATACTCTTTTGCTTCTTCTACTACACCGTCATCAGGAGTAGTAGTTGTTGTTGTCGTTGTTGTTGTAGAAGTAGTGTCATCAGGAGTTGTAGTAACATTTCCTGTGCCCTTGTCACAGCCAACCAACGTTGTTGCACTAAGCATACCAGCCATGCCGAGTGCAATGAATTTCTTCATTTTCATTTTTTTACCTCCTATAAAACTATGCCGTCACTACGGCTAATCGTACTTTAAATTATACTTTTGTTATTGTTTTTTTATAACCCGATAAAATTAAATAAATAACCCGATAAAATATAGGTGGTTTTTGTCCTGCATTTTATCGGGTAAAAAGTGCCTTTACAGCCCTATTTTTAGGGCTTTTTATTATTTATCAAAAAACAGCTTATTTGTCCTTCATTTTTAATTTTTCAAACTTGATTTCGGCAATCTTCCAGTCAGACTCATTATCTATGTCCTGAACCTCGGTTTCATCCACTATATATGGAAGAATATCGCCTTTCATAAGTTTCCTGTTCTTTTTAAATGCTTCTATATTAAAACAGTAAAACTGACCGACATCATGATATTCGCTTTCAAGATCCTGAGAACGCGAATCCATAAACTCGGGATATTCGAAAACAAGTTTCCCTTCCCTTATTACAAGGGCGCGCTTCGGCGGATACGAAAAGGCAACTACGGGAATAAGCGTATCCGCAGAGCTTTCCTTAAGTTTTGTGAGCGCATCCTTTAACTTAGCTCCGGTCACAAAAGGCGCTGTCGGATAGATGCATACTCCATAGTCAAATACTTCGCCTCTTTTTTCATATTCGTCTATTACTTCAAGAATAACGTCGTTTGTGGTGGCAAAATCATTACTGGTTTTTTCGCTCCTAAAAAAGGGAACCTTTGCTCCGTACTTTTTGGCAATTTCCGCGATTTCCTCACTGTCGGTGGAAACCATGACTTCGTCAAATACATTGCTTTCAAGCGCAGCCTCTATTGAATAGGCTATTATCGGTTTGCCCAAAAAATCTTTTATGTTTTTCCTCGGTATTCTCTTGCTGCCGCCTCTGGCGGTAATGATTGCAATACTTTTCATATTTTCACCCTACTGATGACTGTTGTTTTTTCTGTACTTGGACGGTGTGCAGCCCTTAATTTCAATAAACTTTCTGATAAAATAGTCGCAGTCCATATAGCCTACTTCCTCGGCTATCTGATTGATCTTTTTATCGGTCATTATAAGCTGCTTGGCCGCTTCGTTGATCCTGATGTTGGTAAGATAGTCCTTAAAAGAAACATTGTATTTCTTTCTGAAAACCTGGCCGAGATAAGAGCTGTTCATGTAATACTTTTCACCAAGGTTTCTTAAGGAAATGTTTTCCGCATAATGCTCTGCGATATCTTTTTCGATGTTTGACAGGATACCTCTCGAAACATTCTTTCTTAAGCTCATAAGATAGTCGGCATACTGAAGAGCAAAGTTTTTAAGATGCTGACTTGAGCCTCTCGAAAGCGTCTCGCCGCCGACAGAATTCTCGGAAATATACTGAATAACTTCTTCCTGATTGACATTGTCATCCTGCTCGGTAGCCAGATGTATAAGCTGGAAAAGAAGATAATTGATATTCATATTGACGAGGTTGTAGTTTTCGCCTACGTTGGCAATTTCTTCGTAAAGTTTTTCCACGCTCTTTTCAATCTGCTCTTTTTCGTTTTTCTCAATGGCTGCAATACATTCGTCAAGGCTCTTCTTGCAAAGATACGCACTCTTTTGCTCTATCTGAACTTCGTCCTCGTAAATATATACTCTCTTTTCGTTGTGGAAACCCTTGATACTGTTAAGCATTCTGCAGGATGAATATGACTTGGCAATCTGAGATATGTCTCCGACCTTTTTGCCGCAGATCATTCTGACGGGCTTTAAAAGAATTCCTTCGATTTTCTTGATCATACTCTCAAAGAAATCTTCATCCGACATATCGTATCTTGTAGCCATATTGTCGCAGTAAATAAAACCTACATCATAACTTGACTCGTCATATGAAACGTCAAAGATAAAATGGTTTTCATTGTCTTTGTATACTTCACGACAGGTGCTGTGCAACTGGTGCTGAAGTACTCTTGCATCATAATCATCCTCGTCGCTTTCTTTGGTTTCATCGGCGAGTTCGATATCCACATATCTGATTTTGCCGGAAAGCTGCATATGTTTTTTAACATATTCGATGTTCGAGTCATCGTATTTGCCTTTAATAAGCGCGATAACGTTTCTGGCAAGATATGCGTCTTCCATTTTTGCTCGGTCGTCTTCTTTTTCCTTGGAAACCTTTTCAAGTTTGGATACATTTCTTAAAAGAGCAAGAATATCCTTTTTCTGAACGGGCTTTAATATATAGTCCATACTATTGTATTTAATCGCTCTCTGGGCATACGAAAAATCATCGTAACCCGTAAGGATTGCGAATCTCGCTTTGGAAACTCCTGTTTTCTGAATATTCTCAAGAAGTTCCAGTCCGTTCATAACAGGCATCTGAATGTCCGAGATGATTAAATCAACCTCGTTGTTTTTTAGATATTCGAGTGCTTCTTTGCCGTTGGAAGCGGTATTTACTATCTCGAAACCTTCCTTGTTCCAGTCAACCAGAATTTTCAAACCCTGAAGTATAAAGGGTTCGTCATCGACAAGCATGACTTTTAACATCACTCGCCCTCCTGCTTTTTTAGTTTATCAAGCGGAATCTTTATGATAACACTCATTCCGACTCCGACTTCGCTTTCAATATCAAATTTAACCGCATGTTCGGTAACCATCTTAAGTCTTAAGCATGCATTCATGATACCAACATGCTTTCTGGCTTTGATTGTTTCAATCGAAGCATTCTCGATATCGTTTAGCATTTCCTGAACCTTTTCCTCGCTCATGCCTTCGCCGGTATCTTCAACTTCTATAAAAAGAATCTTTTCGGATTTATATACTCTAACAAATATCCAACCCTGCGTAGCCTTGGATTCAATACCGTGAACGCAGGCATTCTCAACGAACGTAACTATGGTAAGCTTGGGAACAAGATAGTTTTCGCATTCCTCTTCAACATCGATATCAAACGAAAGTCTGTCGCCGAATCTGTAGCTTTGAAGTGCAAGGTATGCTTCAATGGATTCGATTTCGTTTTTGACGGTAACGAAATCCTTGCCCCACTCTACGTTCTGTCTTTCCATAACCGCCAGCTTGTCAACCATGGTGGCGGTTTCGGTCTCTCCTTTTAGGAGCGAATGCATTCTGATACTTTCAAGTGCGTTAAACATAAAGTGCGGATTAATCTGACTCTGTAAAGCCAGAAGTTCAGCCTTCTGTCTTGCGATATCGCTTTCCTGTTCCTTGATTTTATCCTTGTAAACGGTTGTTACCAGTTCGTTCGTGATATCAACCATCTTGTTGTATTTTTTCATGAGGGATGCAAGCTCATCGTTTCCCTCTACATTCTGAATGGAATTAAAGGTGTTGGTTTTCTCGCTTCCGAATGCATTTTCGAGGATGGCAATTCTTTTTATAACCGTATTTTCAATCATCATTAACATGAACAGAGGAATGATAATCGTAAACACAAAAAGCAGCACAAGAATCTGCCAGTGATCCCTGATGGCTGTGGAAATTATTTTTGTTTCGTTAACGATTATGATATCAACCTTAGCACCTGCGATATTTACGTTTTTAACTACATTGTTTTTGTTGGTTAAATCCACCTGAGATCTGTATATAACCGAATCTCCTTCTGTAGAGAAAACTACGTAATCATCGATGATAACGTATGCGGGATATTTTGAGTTGAAGGATTTAAGTGTGCTCTGAAGCGTACTGGAGTCATGTCCGATCACTGCAATCTTGGCCACACCCGAGTCTCTGTCATAATCCATTCTTCTTATATAGTAAAACTTTCTTTTGGAACGGAATTCACTTTTCTCATTCACATCGTAGTATGCGCTTATTAAGTCTTTTCTTTCGCTGTCGATAAAATCCTTATACCATTTCTGTGTGTATACACCGGATAATTTTTTCACAAACTGGGAATCCAAGAGCGTATCATTGTCTGCATATACAACAATTACGTTTCTGTTTAAGCCCGAAGTTGTTTCAAGAAACGAGTCATTGATAACATCGTAATAATCCACCCAGTAATCGTAACTGTCAGAGAATTCTTTTATGACAAAATCGTTTATTTTAGGGTTTTTATTTAAACTTTCTGCCAAAGTAACATCGCTTGAAAGCATGTTTTCAAAATAGTTCTGATAAACGCCTGCGATATATTCCATATCGTATTTAATTGCGTTGATTTCCTGCTTGTACACAGCGTTTAAAATAATGATATCCGTTACGATAAGCGGTACAAAAACGCACGTAAAATAAAGCACAAAAAATTTGTGTCTAAATCTCAGATTGTTAAAAATCTTTTCTATAGGTTTTGCAAGAAATCTGAACGCTTTTCTCATACGCCATCATTTTATCACAAATACAGTATGTTATAAAGGAAAAAAGTGCCGGGCACCAATGGTACCCGGCACTGAATCTGCCGTAAAAATTTAACCTTATTTTACTTGAAAGGATTCTCTGTAGGATAAGGAAGTGAAGCGGGCTGATTGTAGTTGATATCCTCGATGGGAACTCCGATGTATTTGAATACTTCGTAGAGTGCCTTGCCGTGATGTCCGAATGTAACAGCACCGTGATGAGGATAATTCTTCTCAATAAGTACGTGACGATAGAAACGTCCCATTTCCTTAATAGCGAATACACCGATACCACCGAATGATCTGGTTGCAACGGGAAGTACTTCACCTTCTGCAAGATATGCTCTGATCTTAGCATCAGCTGTTGACTGAAGTCTGAAGAATGTGATATCTCCGGGAACGATGTCGCCTTCAAGAGTACCGTTTGTAACTTCGATAGGAAGTGCTCTTGCCATGATCATCTGATACTTCATCTCATGGAATGCAAGCTTCTTGGAGCATGTATTACCGCAGTGGAATCCCATGAATGTGTCTGTATGCTTGTAATCGAATTTGCCTTCGATAGACTCTTTGAACATATCCTTGGGAACTGAGTTGTTGATATCAAGGAGTGTTACGATATCATCAGATACGCATGTACCGATGAACTCGGAAAGACATCCGTAAATATCAACTTCACAAGATACGGGAATACCCATACCTGTTAAACGAGAGTTAACATAGCAGGGAACGAATCCGAACTGTGTCTGGAATGCGGGCCAGCACTTACCTGCGATTGCAACGTATTCTCTGTAACCCTTGTGTCCTTCAACCCAGTCAAGAAGTGTTAATTCGTACTGAGCTAACTTAGCAAGTACTTCGGGCTTCTTGTTGCCTGCGCCGAGTTCTTCTTCCATCTCTTTAACCTTTGCGGGAATTCTTTCATCGCCTGCATGCTTGTTAAAGGATTCGAAAAGATCGAGCTCAGAGTTCTCTTCAATTTCAACGCCAAGGTTGTAAAGCTGCTTAATAGGAGCGTTACAAGCAAGGAAGTTAAGAGGTCTGGGACCGAATGATATAATTTTAAGTTTGCTTAAACCAACGAGTGCTCTTGCAACGGGGATGAAATCATTGATCATCTTAGCGCAGTCCTCTGCATCACCTACGGGATACTCAGGGATGTATGCGCCAACGTTACGAAGCTTTAAGTTGTAGCTTGCGTTAAGCATACCGCAGTATGCATCGCCTCTGCCGCCGCAAAGGTCGTTCTGTGTCTCTTCTGCTGCTGCACAGAACATCTTAGGTCCGTCAAAGTGCTTAGCAAGAAGTGTTTCGGAAATTTCGGGACCGAAGTTTCCAAGGTATACGCAAAGTGCGTTACATCCAGCCTTCTTGATATCTTCTAGAGCCTGAACCATGTGGATTTCGCTCTCAACGATACAGATAGGGCATTCATAGATATCTGCTGCATCATATTTTGCCTTGTAAGCATCAACAAGTGCTTTTCTTCTGTTAACCGAAAGTGATTCGGGGAAACAGTCACGGCTTACAGCCACGATACCAAGTTTAATCTTAGGAATGTTGTTCATAATGTTAGCCTCCCATTTTATAATTTTTTCTTTTGATTTTATATTACAAACTCCTTTGTCTTAGCCGTACAGAGTTCATAAACTATTTTACTCTTCTTCCGATTATTTTACAAAATCTTTTACGCCGGCTGCAATGCCTTCTGCATCAAGACCGAACTTGTGAAGAAGCTGTGCGGCTGTACCGGACTCACCGAATACATCCTGTACCCCAATCTTTTTAAGAGTTGCAACACCTGTCTCTGCAAGGACATCTGCTACTGCACTTCCGAGGCCGCCGATAACGGAATGCTCTTCAACGGTTACAACCTTGCCTGTCTTCTTTGCACTTGCGATTACAAGGTCTTTGTCAAGAGGCTTGATTGTATGGATGTTGATAACTTCTGCATCAATTCCGTCTGCTGCGAGTGCTTCTGCTGCCTTTAATGCTTCGCATACGCAAACGCCTGTAGCGATAATTGTTACGTCTTTGCCTTCCTTAAGTGTGATTCCTTTGCCGATTTCGAATTTGTAATCGGGATTGTCGTTGATTACGGGAACCGCACTTCTGCCGAATCTCATGTAAACGGGACCTACATATTCTGCTGCTGCCTTAACTGCTGCCTTAGCTTCAACGTCGTCTGAAGGAACGATAACTACCATACCGGGAATTGTTCTCATAAGAGCAATGTCCTCGTTACACTGATGTGTAGCACCGTCTTCGCCGACTGTAACGCCTGCATGTGTGGCACCAATCTTAACATTAAGATGAGGATAACCGATTGAGTTTCTTACCTGCTCGTAAGCACGTCCCGAAGCGAACATTGCGAAGGATGAGCAGAAAGGAATTATTCCTGTTGTAGAAAGACCTGCTGCGATGCCTGTCATGTTACATTCAGCGATACCGCAGTCGATATGTCTTTCGGGAAAGGCTTTCTTGAAAGTACCTGTTTTTGTGGCACCTGCAAGATCGGCATCCAGTACATATACTTTATCATTGATTTTTCCTAATTCAACAAGAGCGTTACCGTAGCTCTCTCTTGTTGCTATTTTTACAACATCAGACATACTCTTTACCAATCCTTTCCAAATCTTCCATAGCTATTGCATATTGCTCGTCGTTGGGAGCTGTGCCGTGCCATGAAGCCTGATTCTCCATAAATGATACGCCCTTGCCCTTTGTTGTCTTTGCAATAATTGCTGTAGGCATACCCTTGCATTCTCTTGCTTTCTTGAAAGCGTCTGCAATCTGTGAGAAATCATGACCGTCGATTTCGATTACATTAAAATTGAATGCTTTGAACTTGTCGGTGATGGGATAAGGAGAACATACGTCTTCAATCTTACCGTCAATCTGAAGTCCGTTGTTATCAACGATAACGCAGAGATTGTCGAGTTTTCTGTGACCTGCAAACATAGCTGCTTCCCAGATCTGACCTTCCTGGATTTCACCGTCGCCGCAAAGAGCGTATACTCTGTAATCCTTGTTTAAAAGTCTTGCGGAAAGAGCCATACCAACTGCTGCGGAAAGTCCCTGTCCGAGTGAACCTGAAGACATATCAACGCCGGGTGTTTCCTGCATACAGGGATGTCCCTGAAGTCTGGAGCCGAGTTTTCTTAATGTCTCGAGTTCTTCAACGGGGAAGTATCCTCTGTTGGCAAGTGTTGAATAAAGTGCGGGAGCAACATGTCCCTTTGACAATACGAAACGGTCTCTGTCGTCCTTTTTAGGATTGGCGGGATCGATGTTCATCTCCTCAAAATAGAGATATGTCATGATATCAGCTGCGGAAAGCGATCCGCCGGGATGTCCGGCTTTTGCGGCATGAACCGCGGTTACGATTCCTTTTCTGACATCATTGGCCTTTTTCTTAAGTTCCAATTCGTTCATACTTAATCTCCTGTTTTTTATTTATTGGTGCCAGGCACACTAAAGTGAGCCGGGCACCTTTTTAACTTATTAACCAAACCGACTATTTGATGATGTCAAATATAGGCTTGCAAGCCGGATAGATGGTCTTGAACTGCTGATACTTCTTCTCGTATTTAGCAACGAGTTCGGGATCGGGCTTCTCTACATCGAGAACTTTTACGATAGCCTTTGCAGCTTCTTCAACAGATGCGTATTCGCCGCATCCTACTGCTGCAAGCATAGCGCCGCCAAGTCCGGGACCTTCTTCGGAAGTGATTCTTTCAACTTCCATATTCATAATGTTGGTAATCATCTTTCTCCAGAGAGGGCTCTTTGCACCGCCGCCGCAGATTCTGGTCTTGGTAAGAGGAATACCGAGGCTTCTTGCAACTTCGATGGAATCACGAAGACCGAATGCTACGCCTTCGAGAACTGCCTGAGTCATGTCTTCTCTGGTTGAATCCATTGTAAGACCGATGAATGTTCCTCTTGCATCAGGGTTGTTGTGAGGTGATCTCTCGCCCATTAAGTAAGGAAGGAAGAATACATGATTCTCGCCGAGTTTTGTAATATTGGTCTGCTCTGCTGCGTAATCCTTTGTCTTGATGATTTCGTCCATCCACCATTTGTTACATGAAGCTGCGGAAAGCATACATCCCATTAAATGGAAGTTTCCGTCTGCATGATCAAATGAGTGAAGTGCGTTGTTTTCGTCAACACCGAATTTTGCGGAAGAAATAAATACAGTTCCGGATGTACCGAGTGAAATGTTGCATCCGCCGTCGCCTACAACGCCTGTACCTACAGCTGCTGCCGCATTGTCGCCTGCACCTGCGCAAACCTTAACGTTATCTGTAAATCCGAGTTCTTTTGCGATTTCGGGTTTTACCGTACCTGTTACTTCGTAAGACTCATAGAGTTTGGGAAGCATTGATTCGTCTACGCCGCAGATATCGCACATCTTCTTGGACCATTTTTTATTCTTAACGTCAAGAAGCAACATACCTGAAGCATCAGAATAATCTGTTGAGAATACGCCTGAAAGGATATATGCGATATAGTCCTTGGGAAGCATAATCTTTTTAATCTTTGCAAAGTTCTCGGGCTCGTTGGCTTTCATCCAGAGAATCTTGGGAGCGGTGAAACCTGCAAATGCGATGTTTGCTGTTTCTGCAGAAAGAACATCTTTGCCGATTACGTTGTTAAGATAATCTGTTTCTTTCTGTGTACGTCCGTCGTTCCAAAGAATAGCGGGTCTTATAACATTGTCGTTCTCATCGAGAACTACAAGACCGTGCATCTGTCCGCCGAAACTGATTCCTGCAACTTTAGTCGCATCAAAATCTTTTACGAGTTCCTTTAAACCTTCGAGTACAGCCGTTTTCCAGTCTTCGGGCTTCTGCTCCGACCAGCCGGGATTAGGGAAATACAAAGGATATTCCTTTGATACCGAGCTTACGATTGTACCGTCTTTTTCCATCATGATCAGCTTTACAGCCGATGTACCGAGATCAACTCCGATATAATACATAAAACCTTCTCCTTTTAGATTGTAATATTTTCGCCTACAAGTCCGTTGAAAGCGCCGTCAATCTTAGCGTCTTCGTGAGCGATGAGCCACTTGTTGACTGCTGTAAGAAGCTTGTCTTCCTTGGTGTAGGAATTCTTGAATGTGAGGTCGTAGTTGGTTCCCTTGGGAAGAACTACTACTGCTTTGAAGCCCTTTTCTTCTACGTGGCAGGGAGCATAGTGAAGAGTTGTTGCATACATTTCAACTGCTGTGCCTGCAGGTACAAGGAAAGCTTCGATCTTGGATGTATCGTATTTGAAATCTTCGGTAACATCCTTTAATTCGCCGATAAGAAGAACCATATCGTAAAGAGCCACATTGATTTCGGAATCTCTGTGATACTCAACTGCGTTAAGTGCCTTGTTATGTCCGTTGCACATACCGATCTGGATGGGCATTCCGCCGTAAAGGCTTTCGGAAATAATCTGTGTTGCAGGTGTGCACTCAAGTGCCTCTACTCCGGGGAAGTATTCAACTCCTTCTGCGGGCATGGGAAGTGCTTCAAGGTTCTTGAGGATTTCGGAAAAATCGATTCCTTCGATAATCTTGCCATACTTCTTAAATGACGGGTCTGTTACTTTTTTGATTTCCATAGCTTTTTCTCCTTTTATTTTTTTCTCTCTTTAATTCGTTTTCAAAATGAGAGTTTATTTACCATTTTTTGTTAGGACACGCGGATTTTTTAAGAGCTGCTCTTATTTCCACGTAGCATCCGCAGGAAGCGCAGGTGCCGGCGTTTAATTTTTCGCACTCCTTGCACACATTAAGCCTGGCTTTGTATGTCGCTTCGTCGCTTTTGTCTTCGGCTCTTATGATGTCCGTATGTTTTTTTATCATCTCTTCATAGGCTTCCTTACCCATTTCCGAGATGAGGCAGCGTCTGCAGATTTTTTTATATTCCATATTAAGCGGTAACTTCGATGCACATTACGCTGCAGGGAGGAATCGTGTATCTGATCTTGTCGTTCTTAAAAGAAATATTCTTGAATTCCTCATCCTTTACAACATCGGGATTGTCGAAGGTGTTGTGGTCATCCATCTTTCCTTTTACGATCTGTGCCTTAACTTCCTTGATGTTTGCTCCGAGGATAACGCTTTCAACCATTGCTTCCTCGTCGAGTGAAAGGTTGGTCACGGTCATGATTATCTTTCCGCTTCTGTCTACCGATACGGATTCGGTAAGATTCGGAACCATGTATTCGTCTTCAAGACCGACTTTCTTGGTGTCGATAAAGCTCTCTAAAAGATCGTTGTCCTGATGTGCGCTGTACATCTTAAATACATAATATGTAGGTGTCTTAATCATCTTCTCGCCTTCGGTGAGGATGACTGCCTGAAGCACGTTTACAAGCTGTGCGATGTTGGCCATCTTTACTCTGTCGGCATGCTTGTTGAAGATATTTAAGTTGATTCCGGCAACAAGTGCATCGCGGATGGTGTTCTGCTGATAGAGGAAGCCGGGATTGGTGCCTTCTTCAACGTCGTACCAGGTGCCCCACTCATCAACCATGAGTCCAATCTGCTTTTCGGGATCGTAACGGTCCATGATTGCCGAATGACCTGCGATGTAATCTTCCATGAAAAGAGTCTTTCTTAAGGTCATGTACCACTCTTTTTCATTGAAGCCCGTAGCCGCACCCTTCTTAGACCAGTCGTAAGGCAGCGTATAATAATGGAGGGTAAGGCCGTCCATAAATCCGTGCGCGTTGTTCCAGGAGCCTGCTCTTTCGAAACATTTCTTTAAAAGAGTTTCGGTCCATTCGTAATCCCTGTCACTCGGTCCAACCGCAAGTCTTTTGATTTTTTTATCAGGATTGTAATTTTTGACAAATGTCTGATAGTGTCTGTAAAGATCGGAATAATACTCGGGACTCATGTTTCCGCCGCAGCCCCAGGTCTCGTTTCCTATTGCGAAATAATCAAGATTCCACGCTTCGTCGTGGCCGTTTTTTCTTCTTAAATCAGCCATGGGTGACACGCCTTCAAAGGTCATGTATTCAACCCATTCGCTCATTTCTTTTACGGTACCGCTTCCAACGTTACCGTTAACATATGTTTTACAGTTAAGCTGACGACAGAGTTCCATGAATTCATGTGTGCCGAAGGAATTGTCTTCGACTACTCCGCCCCAGTTGGTGTTAATCATTTTCTTTCTGTCTTTTTTCTCACCGATACCGTCCATCCAGTGGTACTCATCGGCAAAACATCCGCCGGGCCATCTTAACACGGGGATTTTCATTTCCTTAAGAGCTTCGACAACGTCGGTACGCATACCGTTAACATTCGGAATGTCCGAATTCTCCCCAACAAAAATACCCTCGTAAATACATCTGCCGAGATGCTCACTGAAATGCCCCTGAATTTCGGGATTGATGTGACCTTTTTTGATCTGGGGATTTATGATATGTCTGTACATAAAAGTCTCCTAAGAAAAAAATATTGCGGTTAGTTGCTTAAGGATTTAAGCAAAAACCCACACTTATTATTATACATAAAATTAACTATAGGTAAATTAAATCTTTTCCCATTTCTTTTGTTAAAAATGACATCTATAGTTTGTGGTGTTTTTACCTATACTTTGTCGGTAAAATACAGTTTTTGCATTACGCTTGAAGCATTAATCGGCGGGTGTTATTATTACAGTGTATTGTTTTATATATTTTATGAGGAAATAGCAGAAAATGAGCGAACAGAACAGTTCACATGAAAATAACGATTATACATTCTTACGTGAAAAAATAACCGAACGCCCCATCAACAAGCGTAAGGTTTTCAGGCAGTCTCTTTTAACGATTGCCCTTGCGGTAACATTTGCTTTGGTTGCCTGTTTTGTCTTTTTCTTTTTTGAAAAGGGAACTATAGAAGGTTTCAACAAAGAGCCCGAACCCGAGAAAATCGAGTTAAAGCTGTTGGAACCCACAGAAGAAATTCTTCCCGAGGATATGTTAATCGAGGACGTGGTCGAGCCCGAGCCCGTGATTGAAATTCCCGACAATACCGAAGCTATCGAAAACGCAATCGCTGCATATCAGCCGGATATTGAAGACTACCAGGGAATCTTTAACAAAATGAAAGCGCTCGCGGCGGAATCCAGAAAATCCATGGTAACCGTCACGGCCATTCAGGATAGGACCACCTGGCTTAATTCATCATATGAAAACAAGACCCAGACCATGGGCCTTATCATGGAAGATAACGGAACAGATCTCTTTATTCTGGCCAACGCCGAAATACTGTCCGACTCAAATGAAATCGTGGTATCTTTCCAAAATACCCAGGAGTGTGTGGCTACCTTGAAGGCGGTCGATCCTTTTACGAATTATGCCATACTTACGATTCCTCTTTCCGAACTTAATGACACCACCAAGAGTGCCATAACTTATGCATCTTTAGCCAGTTCGCAGCTTTCATGCAAGCCGGGTGACATTGTTATAGCAATCGGCGATCCGTTGGGATACGGCTCTTCCATCGGCTACGGAATGTTGACTTCCACAGGATACGAAATTAACGGAATCGACCATAATTACGCGCTGCTCACCACCGATATTTACGGTTCCGAAGACGGCTCGGGCGTTCTTATAAACAAAAACGGCAGAGTCATCGGAATTATAGACCAGACTTATAATAAACAGGAAAACAAAAACCTTATTTCAGCTGTCGGTATCTCAGAACTGACAAAACTTATCGAAGATATGTGCAACGACGTTCACCGTGCTCACATGGGCGTTTCCGTGACCAACGTATCTTCCACGGCAATGCATATTTACAAAGTTCCCGTCGGAGCATATATTACCGACATCCAGATGGATTCGCCCGCAATGCAGGGCGGCATTCACAAGGGTGATGTCATTACAGCCATGAATGATGCGGTTATTACCAGTGCGCTGGATTATGAACGTGAAATAAATACATTCAAACCGCAGGATGAGGTGGTTGTTACCGTTTCGCGTTTAAACGGCGATACCTATATTGATATGGATATAAAAGTAACTTTGTCCGAATAGTACGGAGCATAAATGAAAAAAACCATCTACACCAAGTTCATATTTGCTTATCTTTTGTTTGCGCTCTTCGGATTTATGGTTGTTGCAACCTTTTCATCCAGAGCCATTAACAATCTGGTTACAAAGACCGAAGCCGACAAACTGTATAAAGAAGCAATTATTATCGCAGATACATACGCCAAAGATCTGTACGGTTCCGAAACGAGTCTTGAATCCGTTAAAAAACAGTTCGATATTCTGGCGCTTTATTTTGATTCGACCCTCTGGATAATGAACCCCTCGGGTCTTATTGTTCTTTCTTCCGACAGTCCCGTGGATGTCGAAAATCCCGTACATGTCAATAACTTCAATCCCGCAGACAATATCGGCGGTTATTATAAGGTCGGCAATTTTTACGGCATGTTTGACGAAGATGTATTAAGCGTTTTCGCTCCGATTACCGACGGTTATCAGGTACTCGGTTACGTTATAATCCATAAGAACGTTTCTGAACTTAAAAGGCTTTCCGAAAAGTTGCTTACACTTTCGTATTATCTTTTCATCATTCTGTTTGTACTCTCGCTGATAATACTTATTTTCTTTACGAGTAACGTTTACAGACCTCTTCGTAAAATCACCAAAGCAACCGAGGAATATGCTGCGGGAAACTTACGTTACCAGTTCCAGATTGACTCGGAGGATGAGCTGGGATACCTGGCGGCATCGCTTAACTATATGGCCAGCGAACTCTCCAAAGGAGAGGACAATCAGAAGCAGCTTGTTGCCAATGTTTCACACGATTTCAGATCGCCTCTTACAAGTATCAAGGGCTATTCCGAGGCAATGCTTGACGGAACGATTCCACCCGAGCTTCACAACAAATATCTTGAAATTGTCACCAACGAATCCGACAGACTGATTAAGCTCACCAACTCACTCCTTACTTTAAATAACTTAAATACCGAAGGAATGATACTGGAGCTTACAGACTTCGACATAAATACGGTTATACGAAAAACTCTCGCGACCTTTGAAGGGGCATGTCAGAAAAAGAAAATCACAGTCAATTTAACCCTTACCGGAGACCAGCTCTTTGTTAAGGGCGATATGTCAAAAATACAGCAGGTTCTTTACAATCTTTTAGACAACGCAATCAAATTCAGCAACAAGAATTCAGAGATTTTCGTTGAGACCAAGGAAAAGCACAAAAAAGTTTTCGTCAGCGTAAAAGACCAGGGAATCGGCATCCCGAAAGAAAGTCTGAATCAGATCTGGGACAGATTTTACAAGACGGATTTATCCCGTGGTAAAGATAAAAAAGGTACGGGTCTCGGACTTTCAATCACCCGTGAAATCATCCGTGCACACGGCGAAAACATCAATGTAATCAGTACCGAAGGCGAAGGTACCGAATTTATCTTCACTCTTACATTATCCGATATTAACGACGAAGAAGAATAGACCCACGCGGAGCAAATAATGCAGGTAAAATTCGAGAAGGTTGATTCCCCCGAAAAAGAGGAAGCCATCATAAAAGCACAATCAAATACCGACGATATCAAAGCGGCAATCGAACTTCTCGAAGGCGGGAAAAGGAAGTTACCGCTCATAAAAGACAGCGAGACGGTCCTTTTGGAAACCACGGCATTTTATTATATCGAGTCCGTAGACAAAAGAACCTTTGTATATTCAAAGGACGACTGCTTCGAGACAAAGTTAAGACTGTATGAACTCGAAGAAACGCTCGGCGCGTATTTTTTACGAGTGTCAAAATCCATGATTGTTAATCTTAAAAAGATTAAAGGCGTAAAATCCGATTTGAGCGGTCGAATGGAAGCAACAATGTTAAACGGCGAGAAAATCGTCATTTCAAGAAGCTATGTGAAAGAGATTAAAAGGAGGCTTGACTTATGAGCAAACTAAAAATGCTGTTTTTACAGACAAGCTTTATATCTCTCGGCATTTTCCTTGCGGTCGGCATCGCGCAGACGGTTTTGCATTTCTTTGGAAATACTTATGCTACAGACTGGTATTTTCTTTTAAGCGTAATATTTGCCGGCGTGCTTTGTTCACTGCCTTCACTTATTCTTTACAACGAGAAAATAAAGCCGTTCTTCATAAAAATACTCATTCATTTTACTCTGGTTTTCGCTGCGGTTTCACTGCTCGGATGGCTGTTTAAATGGTACACGGGATTTATAGACTATGCGTTTGTGATTCTGATTTTCGTCTTCGTATATGTGTTCGTCTGGGTAATGGCGAAATGGTTTTATATAAAAGAAGACAAAGAAATTAACACAGCGCTTGATTCAATCCGCGACGAAGAATAGATGCCTGAAACAATTTAATTTATCAAAAATGAGCAACTTGGTAGACCTTTTTTGCATCTTGGTCGAGTTGCTCTTTTTTTATTGCCGCTCTTCGATACAATGGGTTCATACAAAGAAAACGCACAAAAGAAAGGGCATAAAAATGAACGTAATCGAAGTAAGAAATCTCGTAAAAAAATATAACGAACACTTGGCCGTCGACGGAATAGATTTTAACGTAAAAGAAGGCGAGCTCTTCGCATTCCTTGGTGAAAACGGAGCAGGCAAATCCACTACGATCAACATACTCTGCACAATACTTGAAAAGACTGCGGGAGACGTAAAAATCTGCGGCCACGAACTCGGCAGGGAAGACGATCTTATACGAAAAGAAATCGGAATTGTTTTCCAGAACTCGGTGCTCGACGATAAACTCACCGTAAAAGAAAATCTCTTCACAAGAGGCAGCTACTACGGATTGACCAAAAAAGAAATCGAGGAGAGGCTTAGTTCCTTTTATGAGAAATTCGAACTTGAAGAAATCATGAAAAGAAAGTACGAAAAACTCTCCGGCGGCCAGCGAAGAAGAGTTGATATCGTAAGAGCGCTTTTAAACAATCCGAAGATTCTTTTCTTAGACGAGCCGACCACCGGACTTGATCCGAAATCTAGAAAAATCGTCTGGGACTACATCGAATATTTAAGAAAAGAAAAAGGCATGACAATCTTCTTAACCACGCATTACATGGAAGAAACGAGGGATGCAAATTACGTTGTAATCCTTGATAAAGGAAAGGTCATTGCCCGCGGCACGCCCGCAGAACTAAAGAGCAATTACTCTTCATCGAAATTCCTCTGGTACGCCAAAAAAAGTGAAGAAAACGACAAAACAGCAGGCGCAATAAATCCCAACATCATCTACGATGCGGACCATTACAACATTCTTTTTGACGGAGACATTCTGGATGTGATTTCAAGAAATAGAAACAAATTTAAGGATTTCGAAATCATAAAAGGAAGCATGGACGACGTATTTTTAAACCTCACGGGAAGAATGATAGCAAACTAGAAAAGGAGACATGAAAATGAAAGGCTTTACAGGATTAACAAAAAGAAACATACAGATATATTTTAAGGACGTTCATACAGTGATTTTTTCGATGCTTACATCGATTATCGTATTCGTACTTTACCTTCTCTTCTTAAAGGGAACTTTCGTAGAAGCAATCGAAGGCAGCATGCAGGGACTGGAAGCTTTTATCAACGCAGACGATACCAATATGTTTGTAAACGGTCTGCTTCTTGTCGGAATTTTAGGTTCGGCAACAATCACAATTCCTTACAACTGCTTAACAACAATCGTAAAAGACCGCGAAAGAAAAGTTGATTACGACATCCTCGCAACACCCGTAAAAAGATGGCAGATAATTCTCTCTTATCTTTCGGCAGCAGTTATTTCTTCTTTCCTTATGACATCGCTTCTTTTAACAGTAGGCCTTGTGATATTAGGCTTCCTGGGAAACATGCATTTAAGCGCACTCAGTATCCTTGGAACATACGGAGTGATTCTTTTAGGATGTATGTCATCAAGCGCACTTTTTATGACGGTGGTTTTGTTCTTTAAATCCTCTTCGGCAGCAGGCGCATTCTTCGGAATCCTCTCTGCTGCAGCAGGTTTTGTAATCGGTGCATACATTCCTCTTTCACGGTTTTCCACAAAGATTCAGACCGTTTGCAACCTCTTCCCCGCAAGTCACATCTGCGCACTTCTTAGAAACATGCTATTAACCGGCTGTCTTGATGAAATGAATCGCTCAATCGGCGGCGTCGACAACGGCGTATTCGTCGAAGCCATCCGTCAGTCAATGACCTTCAACGCATCGATATTTGAAAAGAGCCTTCCCGTAAACGCAATGTGCATTTACATCGGAATCTTCACATTATTAAGCCTCCTCGTAATGATTTTCCTGTACACGAGAGTATATAAAAAGAACTAAATTACAGCATTTAAAAAAGCCGCCGGATTCGGCGGTTTTTTTTATTGTCTCTGCTTAATACAATATAGAAAAAATATCCTTAAAAACAAATTTACGACACATTTGCGTGGTATTTTTAGTAATTGTTGTCACGCCTTGTCGTACTACAATTTATATTTTTATAAAGGTAAAATAGTTTTATAAAGAATAAATAATTCCCTGCTTAATCAGGCAGTTATCATACATTGGAAGATTTTCAAAAAAAATGAAGGAATATAACGAGACTTTACAAAGAATTAAAGAATTGTTATCCGCTCGGGGCTGGTCTGTATACAGATTATCAGTGGAATCCAATATTCCCGAAAGCAGTTTAAACACCCTTTTTAAAAGAAATAACGAACCAACGCTGCCAACCCTCAGAAAGATATGTCAGGGTTTTAAAATATCTCTTTCGGATTTCTTCGCATATGAAAAAACACCGGAATTTGTAGATTTATCCGCGGATGAGATAAATCTCCTGGTTGAATACCGCGCGACTTCAAAAAGCAATAAAAAGCTCTTAAAAGCATATCTGGCAGGACTGAATAAAGTTCTTCCCGAAGAAATTAAATAATACGAATTGCTTTATTCAAACTAAACAATTCTGGCAAAAGTGTCTGGCAATCATTCTGGTGCGAGGCACTTTTCTTGTTTAAGGTGCCGACTATGGGGATAAGTCGGCATCTTTCTTGTCTTATAAATCTTTTACCAGTGAAGTCTGTGGAGTTCACCCTTTTCTTCAAGGCCTTTAAAACCGTTCTGACGAAGCGCCTCATATAAAACAATATTAACGGAATTGGATAAATTCAACGATCTTATTTCCGGAAGCATCGGAATTCTGATGCAGTCGTCCGGATGCTCAACGAGTATCTCTTCGGGAATTCCAGCACTCTCTTTTCCGAACATAATGTAATCGTTATCCGAATACTCTACGTCGGTATAAACATGCTTTGCCTTGGTTGTTGCGAAGTAGATATGCGCTCCGGGGTTCTTTTCAAGAAAGTCGTTATAGTTGATGTATCTTTTAACATCCAGCTTGTCCCAGTAATCCATACCTGCTCTTTTGACGCTTTTATCATTTAATATAAAACCGAACGGCTCAATTAAATGAAGCGTGGTACCTGTAGCCACGCAGGTTCTTCCTATGGCTCCCGTATTGAACGGAATTTCCGGTTCTAAAAGAACTATGTTCATGATTTTCCTTTCAACAAAAGCCTCCCGTTGGGAAGGCTTTTAATTTTACTGATTTCTTAGTTTTTCTATAAAATTCTTAAGTCTGCCGATGGCAACTTTCAAATCCTCTATCGAGTATGCATAGGAGATTCTAAGGAAGCCTTCGCCGCAGTCTCCGAAAGCTGTTCCGGGAACTACAGCAACCTTCTCTTCCTCGAGGAATTTAAGTGCGAATTCCTCACTCGTCATACCGAATTCTTTTATGCAGGGGAATACGTAAAATGCTCCGAAGGGTTCAAAGCAGGGAAGGCCCATTTTCTTAAATTCGTTCATGAGGAATCGTCTTCTCTGGTTGTATGCCTCGGTCATTTCGATTACGTCTTCTTCGCCGTTTTTCAAAGCTTCGATAGCTGCATACTGGCTCGTTGTCGGAGCACACATGATTGCGAACTGGTGAAGCTTGATCATTTGTTTTATGATCACTTCCGGTCCGAGTGCATAGCCGAGTCTCCAGCCTGTCATTGCGTATGCTTTCGAGAAACCGTTTATGATAATGGTTCTTTCTCTCATACCGGGGATGGAGCAAATCGAAACATGCTTTGATTTATACGAAAGCTCCGAATAAATTTCATCGGAAATAACGAATAAATCATGCTTTTCAATGATGGGCGCAATTGCCTCGAGATCCTCTTTTTCCATGATTGCACCTGTAGGGTTATTAGGAAACGCAAGGATTAAAATCTTTGTTTTTTCGGTTATTGCTCCCTCGAGTTCTTCGGGTGTGAGTCTGAACTGATTTTCATTCTTCAAGGGAAGAATCACAGGAACTCCGTCTGCCATTACTGTGCAGGGCTCATACGAAACATAGCAGGGTGTGGGAATGATAACTTCTTCTCCGGGATTGAGCATGCAGCGAAGCGCAAGATCGATGCCTTCCGAGCCGCCCACAGTAACAAGTGTTTCGGTTAAGGGATTGTAAACAACTCCCTGTTTTCTGCCGTAGTAATTGCAGATTTCCTGTCTTAATTCTTTAAGTCCGGCATTGGATGTGTAGAAAGTTTTGCCTTTTTCGAGTGAGTAGATACCCTCGTCTCTGATGTGCCAGGGCGTGTCAAAATCGGGCTCGCCCACACCGAGAGAGATAGCATCTTCCATCTCACTGACTATATCAAAAAACCTCCTGATGCCGGATGGTTTTATATTGGTTATTTTATCTGACAAAGGATTTCTCATGGTGTCATTTTCAACCTTTCATCCACATATTTTTTAGCAAGTATTGTACCGTGATCCTTGTATTTTTTAAGGATAAAATGTGTCGCGGTACTTAAAACCGTATCAAGCGTCGACAATTTGTCGGAAACGAAATTCGAAACCTCTTTAAGGGATTTGCCTTCAAGAGATACCAAAAGATCGTAGCCACCCGAGATAAGATAAACACTGTTAACCTCGGGATATTTGTAAATACGCTCCGCAATTGTATCAAAGCCCTGACCTCTCTGAGGTGTTACACGAACTTCAATAAGCGCACTGACTTTTTCGATGCTGGTTTTTTCCCAGTCGATAAGAGTGTGGTATCCGCAGATAACGCCTTCCGCTTCCATCGCGGCTATTTCGTTAACTACATCAATCTCTTCCTCGCCGAGCATTATCGCCAGTTCCTTCAAATCGATTCTGCTGTTTTTTTCAATTGCTTTTAAAATTTGTTCGCGCATATCTTTCATCCTTTCAGATTTAATCTATAGTATTTTTTCTACTGAATCCTGCTTTATTTTATCAAGATATCTTACGGCCTCGCCGTTTAAGATTAACTTGTCGTTATCGTCTCTTATTTTTCCGATAACCGTAGCGGGAACACCTTCGTTTTTTAAGTATTCTACAAGTGCTTCGGGCTCTTTTAGCACCATCAGCACCATCCCCCTCGACTTCATTTCATACGGAGAAATATCAAAGAAATTGCAAATTTCAATTACTTCCTGTCTGACGGGAATTTTCTTTATATCAACTTCCAGCCCTCTGCCCGAAATTTTTGCAAGTTCTCCGAGTGCCTTGAATATTCCGCCCTCCGCGACGCAAATGGTTTCTTTTATCATAAAAGAATCGCCCGTGCTGCACTCTTTTTCGGTAGAAAGACTCGCTTCGTAGTCTTTAAAATACCTCATAAAAGAAGGCGAAAAGCGTTTCTCAATTTCATCTCTTTTATGATCTATAATCTCAAGCGCGCCTTCGATTCCGATCCATTTGCTGGCAACAATGAAATCGCCCGGCCGGATATTCCTGTTGATATAAGGCTTATTTTCTTTATTGTTTGACGTCATATAAATTAAAATGGCGCTGTCTTCAAAAGACGCGCCGGATTATTGTTCTTATTAATTTCGCTCCCACAAAGGGATTTCCTTTTCATCATCGCTTACCGGTTCGTCGCCAACTATTAAACTGCATACAAAAATCTTTGCACGCGAAACATTCGACCGGCACCGACTTAATTAAAACATCGATACCAGAAAAGGAATGATCATCGCAAGGCAAAGTACAATGGCGACCGCCGCGATAATGACTTTTGCTTTTTTTGTATGTAAATTCATCATAATATGTGCACCTCAAAATTATGTGTACGAAAAGGATTATAAATGATATTTACCGTTTTTGCAAGTTATAGTCTTTTACCCGTTATTCTTTTGTCCGGTCGGACAATAATCTCGTAAAAAACACTCGCTGCATCTAGGTGTCGGAGCTTTGCAAATGGTTCGGCCGAGTGTAATCAAGTGCATATTCCAGAGAATCCAGTGGTCCTTAGGGATTTTTTTCATCAGGTCAAACTCGACTTCCGTAGGATCCTCTTTTTTTGTAATTCCGAGTTTTCTGCTGATACGACCTACATGAGTGTCAACTACTATACTAGGTTCGTTGTAGATATTGCCACGAATAACATTGGCAGTTTTACGTCCAACTCCCGGAAGAGTTAGCAAATCTTCCATTTTCTCGGGAACTTTGCCATCAAAATCAGAGCAAATCTTCTTACAACAACCTATGATATTTACTGCCTTTGCATGATAAAATCCAAGCGGATGAATAATCTCTTCAAGTTCTGATAAATCTGCATTCGCAAAGTCCGAAGCATTTTTATATTTCGCAAAAAGTGTCGGAGTTACCGTGTTTACTCTCGCGTCGGTACACTGAGCGGAAAGTATTGTTGCTATCAAAAGTTCCAACTCATTCATATGGTCAAGATAACAAATAGCCTCTGTTCCGTACTGCGCATCCAGTGCCTCTATTATTTTTTCAATTCTTTCTTTCTGATTCATGTTTTTAGTATATTCTAATTTTATTTGATTGACAAATGTCTTATAATTCAATTAATCGGAGGAAATTAATTATGAAAACATTAATCGTTTACTATTCGCTTGAAGGAAATACCGATTATGCGGCAAACAGGATAAAAGAAAAAACAGGCGCCGATCTTCTCAGATTAATCCCCAAAAAAGCCTACGCTGACAAGGGTTTTAAGAAGTTTTTCTGGGGTGGAAAAAGCGCTGTATTTAAAGACAAGCCCGACCTGGAAGAGTACGATGTTGACCTTTCTTCATACGAGCAAATCGTCTTCGGCTTCCCCGTTTGGGCAGGAACATTTACTCCGCCGCTCAGGACTTTTATAGAAGATAACAAAGATGCTATTGCTGAAAAATCTCTCGCTGCATTTGCATGTCAGGGCGGAAGCGGTGCGGAAAAATCCTTTGATAAAATGGCTAAACTCATCGGAATCGAAAAGTTTGAAATAACAGGCATTTTCATTGATCCGCTTGCAAGAAAGAACGACGGGACCGACAGCGATATCGATGAATTCGCATCGAAAATCTCTGAATAAACACAAAAGATTTTCTATCATAAAAGAATCAAATTAGGAGCACAAATGTCTAAAATAAACTGGAAACCCGGAAACATGCTTTATCCCCTTCCCGCAGTTATGATCAGCTGTCAGGAAAAGAATCAAAAACCTAATATAATTACAGTCGCATGGGCAGGAACTATCTGCTCGGATCCCGTAATGGTTTCGATATCCGTCAGGAAAGAGCGTTTCTCCCATGACATCATCAAAAACTCGGGCGAATTCGTCATCAATCTGGTGACCGAAGATTTGACATATGCAACAGACTACTGCGGAGTCAAATCCGGCAGAGATACGGATAAATTCAAGAAATGCGGCCTGACACCGATTGCAATCGAAGGTGTAAATGCGCCCGCAATAAAAGAGAGTCCTTTGAATCTTGCCTGCAAGGTAAAAGAAATCAAAGAACTCGGAAGTCATGATATGTTCATCGCCGAGGTTGTAGGCGTGACGGTCGATGATAAGTATATGAATGAAAACGGTAAGTTCGAGCTTAACTCATCGAAACTTGTCACATACTCGCACGGCGAATATTTCGGTCTTGGTAAAAAAATTGGAAAATTCGGATATTCAGTAAAGAAAAAATAACCGCCTGAGCGGTTATTTTTTTATCCAATCTGTGCTTTATACAGGTTGTAGTACATTCCCTTCTTTGCGAGAAGTTCTTCGTGTGTGCCGATTTCGGCGATATTGTGACCGTCGATAACCATGATTCTGTCGGCTTTTCGAAGAGTTGATAATCTGTGAGCAATCGCAAATGTTGTCTTGCCTTCGGTTAATCTCTCGAGCGCCTTTTGAATCATGAATTCGTTTTCGGTATCAAGACTTGCGGTCGCTTCGTCAAGTATTAAGAGCCTTGGGTTGGTAAGAATTGCTCTTGCGATAGCGATTCGCTGTCTCTCGCCGCCGGATAAGGTATAGCCTTTCTCGCCGACATATGTATTGTAGCCGTCGGGAGTATTACATATAAAATCATGTGCATTCGCCGTTTTGGCTGCTTTTACGATCTCTTCGTATGTCGCATCGGGTTTCGAAAATCTGATGTTATCTAGTATTGTTCCCGAGAAAAGGAATGTTTCCTGAAGCACTACTCCAAGCTGTGAGTGAAACGACTTCGAGTTGATGTCTTTTATGTCAGTATTGTCTATAAGAAGCCGTCCGTCATCGACCTGGTAGAGACCCATCAGAAGGTTAATAAGTGTTGATTTGCCTGTACCCGATGCGCCGACGATGCCGATCATTTCACCTTTGTTTACAACCACGTTAATGTTCTCAAGCACGGGCTCGTACGATTTGTATCCGAAGGTTGCGTGATTGAAGGTAATTTCACCCTCTATCTCTATATCCTTCATTGTGTCGGGATCTTTTTCTTCAATTTCCTGATTAAGAATATCGTTGATTCTTTCAATGCTTGAAGTTAAGACCGTCAGTTCTCTCGGAAGCCAGCTCATCCAGTTGATGTACTGGAATAAAAGAGTGGTATATGCGATAAACTGATACAGCTCTCCGGCTGACATTTTGCCTGCAAAAACATCCAGACCGCCGAAATAAACTACTATTACCGCGCCCATTCCCATGAGGAATGAGATCATCGGATAAAAGATAGCCCAGAAAGTTTCGTTTCTTCTCTGAGTTCTTGCAAATTCTCCGGATAGTCTCTTGAAGCGGTTTGCTTCTTCCTCTTCTCTGCCGTAGGTTTTAACTACACGCATTCCAGAAATTACGTCCTGAAGGTCGCTTGAAACATCATCGTTTTTACGAAACTGCAGATGGAAAATCCTGTAAACCGCTTTTCTGAATGCAACGATTAACACTACTACAAGCGGAACCGTTATAAAGGTTAAAATCGCAAGCTTAAAGTTAAGTACCATCATAAAAATGATGTCCCATATAAAGATAAAAAGCACTGCGAAAAGGTTACAGAATACATCTTCCAAAAATTCTCTGATAGCTGTGGTATCCTGAGTGATTCTGTTTAAAAGTTCGCCGGGACGCCTGTCGTTTATAAAGCTGAGCGGAAGCGCCTGATACTTTTTAAAGAGCTTCATTCTAAGATCCGCGGATATCTTCGCACCGAGTTTGGTGGAAGCATTGCTCTTTAAATAGTTAATTATAACGATTGCCACACTCAGTGAAAACATGATTGCAAGGAATACCATGGCCTTTTTAAAACCGCCGTTTCCTTTTAGCACATCGTTTATCAAATGCTTTTGTATTTCAGGATTTAAAAGAGTTGTAATCGCAACCAGAACCATCAGTACAAATACGCCGAAAAAGTCCTTTTTGTAAGGCTTTGCAAGACCGATAAACTCTTTTAGGAAACCGCCCTCTTTGGAACATTTGGGACAGTATTTGGTGCCCGGAATCGCTCTGCCACATTTGGGACACATTTTCTCGTACTCGTTACTTTCAGCTTCCTCGAAACGTCCCGAGATCAAAATATTGATTCCTCTGGCGATATAAGCATATCGGCTTAAATGCCTGGCGGAATAGTGCACCAGCACTTTGTCTTCGCCGTCTTTTGTGACAACAAGGATTCCGCCGCCGACCTTTGCTTCGGCTTTTGCATGGCTTAAGTCTTTTATTTCAATTGTTTCTTTTATGATCTCGCCGTCGAATATATGGATATTTTTGGTAGTGACTAAAAGATATGCTCCTTTTATCCACGCACCGTCCCCGTCGATGTCGTAAGGTATCGCATAGTATAGCCTTTCGTCATTCGACAGTGGAATCTTCTCCAAAATCTTTGGCGATATGTCGTATTTTAAAATCATCTTGTCTCATCTCCGTAGGTATTATAAGAACAAATCGAGTTTTCGTCTCTCTTTCTGAGTGAGTGCGTTTACATCACGGATTTCGAATCTGTTCTCATCCAGATCCATGATGATAAGCCTCGAATCGGAAAGTTTGGTAACCGCATTGGATGCCATGTTGATCGCAAATTTGCACTCGCCCTTGTCGGTTAATACATGAAAATATGCATAACCGTACTCGTCCTTAATGTTGTAAATCTTTTCTATTACAGGAGTAAAATAATTTAATCTTAACTGTTCTCTTAAGATCTCCTGTGTGTTTTCATCAAGTGCACCAAGGTCCTCGATAATGCCTATTTCCTTGGCTTTGGCCGAGTTTTCCCTGATGGATATGTATTTGTCGGCATCGGTGAAAGGGAAGAGTCTCACGACTTTTACCCTCTCAAACAATATGCCGTCTTTGGTTAAATTAACAAAGCCGCCGTTTGTACGTTCGAACTTGTCTTTATCGGTAATGACAGTCATTCTCGTCATTTCTTCGGCTTCTTTTTCGTAAGTATTAATTTCTGCCATTTTTATCTCCTTTTTAAAAGTTGGTTACTGCCAGCGATTTGTTCTGCAGTTCATTCAGCTTGTGGAAGAAGCCTTCCTCATTTTGGTCAAGCTCGGCATGCGTTCCTTCCTCAACGATGCGGCCGTTGTCTATAACAATGAGTCTGTCTGCATCACGAAGCGTCGAAAGCCTGTGCGCTATGGAAAGGGTCGTCCTTCCCTTTACCAGGAGCTTCAGTGAATTCTGAATTGCTTTCTCCGTCTCTGTATCCACGCTCGCCGTAGCTTCATCAAGTATAAGGATCTTCGGGTCTGCAAGTATTGCTCTTGCAATGGATATTCGCTGTTTCTCACCGCCGGATAAGTCCTTTCCGGAAGCGCCGATTACAGTGTCATATCCGTCGGGCATTTTCGATATAAAATCATGTGCGCCCGCAAGTTTTGCTGCCCTTATAATCTCATCGCCCGTGGCATTTTCATTGCCGTAAGCAATATTTTTGGCAACCGAACCCATGAAGATATATGTATCCTGCGAAACCATAGCTACATTTTTTCTTAAGTCCGAAAGCGACAAATCTTTTACGTCGACTCCGTCTATTTTTATCGAGCCCTCTTTTACGTCGTAGAGTCTTGAAATAAGGTTTACAAGCGTTGATTTGCCCGCACCCGAACGGCCGACGATTCCTAAAACTTCGCCTTCTTTGACTTTAAGATTTATATTTTTTAAGACATTTCTGCTGACCGTATATCCGAATGTTACATTCGAAAGTTCGATTTCTCCCCTTGGCTTCATAAGATGTATGGGATTTTCTTTTTCAACGATTTCGGGTATCGAATCGATGATTTCAAAGAGTCTCTGTGCGGCATTGATACTCTCCGACCACATTCTGAACACTCTTGAAAAGAAGTTCATCGGACCGTTTAAATGTGCCACATAGCCTACGAAAGTAAGAAGTACACCGAGGTCGATTTTGTCGGTTTTAAGTACGAAGAATACGCCGATAATCCAAATCCATATACTCGATATTTCCTGTACCAGACTGTAAAGAATAGTAAACTTGTTTCTTAGTTTAACTATGTTTATCTCTGCTTCTTTTAGGTTGTTATTTGGATTCGTAAATCTTTCTATTTCGGCTTCTTCCTGACCGAAAGCCTTTACTACTCTCGCACCTGTTAAGTTGTCATTTGCCTTTGACGAAACCGCTTTTTCAGCGCGGTGTCTCTTGCCTGAAAGGTTCCAGAGACCGGGACGCAGCTTAACCGTCATAAACACGAGCAACGGTAAAAGAATGCATGCGATGAGCGCCATCTGCCAGTTGAGTCTGTACATAACAACAAATGTTATTATGATGGTCATTCCGTGAATAAATATCGAAGGTATGCCGTCTATGAAAAATTCGGTAACCCTGTTCGAATCGCTTAAAACTCGTGTCATGAGCCCGCCTGTCTGCTTGCTCGTAAAAAAGTTGAGCGAGAGTCTGCTCATTGCAGAGAACACATCTGTTTTGATATCATTTACGGTCGATGTCGCAACGCGCGCCATAAGTGCCATCTGAACAGTGTTGGTAATCTCTTCTATAATTCTGCTTCCGATCATAATCAGTGCAAGAATCGCAAGTGCGAGCATAAATTTTCCTGCCAGTCCGAATCTTGCTAAGTATTCACTGTCTTTTTCCAGCACATGGTCAAAGAGTACTTTACCTGTTAAATACGGCCATACAACGCTTATTGCAGCGCCGAGTGCATATGATAAAAACAGAATCGCAATCGAGAATTTGTATTTGAAAAAATACTTAAGCACCCTTGCAAATATTGTTCTTTTGTTGGTACATTTCGGACAAACTTTCTTCGCAGGGTCGGGGTACATAGTCCCGCATATCGGACAGTAAAGCAGTTCCTCATCCTCTTCTTCAACTTCTTTTCCGACGATATCCGCATCAAAATCTTTGCCGTTTTTGATGTTTTTGGTATGTCTGACAAAGAGATTTAACTGCTCAAGATAGGTGTTGGTAAGCGATGCGATTTTAATCGGAGCACCGTCATATTCGGCTGATAAAAGAACCGCGCCTATCATTCTCTCAACATGAATATGCTCAATCTTTTTTAAATCAAAAAGCTTAACTTCATATTCCGCAAGATCCTCATCCTCGTCTTTTTTATGAACCTTGGTTCCTCTGAAGAAATGAGTATATCCGCTAGGAATGTCGCTTGTGCAGACACCGAGATAATCCTTTGTCAAAAAAATATATCCTAAAATATATTCACCCTCAAAAGATAAATCTATAGGACAAACAGACAGTATGTCTGATTCGTGTATTTTATATTCTTTTATTTTGTTTAAGATGTTTTTGGTTAGTTTGTTGTCTTTCATGTCGTTTTCCTCAAGTTGTAAAAAAAAGAAGTCACCGTTTCGCACAGTGACTTCACAAGTATCAAATCGTAATCCTTTTTATATTTCAATACCGGGAGTACGAAAAGCAAAATCAGTGCGAGATATTCCAAAGCCGTACGCAAATACATGCACGGTCGCAATAGTTCTTGTAATAATTTCTGAGTATAATTTCTTCATTTTTTTTCGTCCTCCTTTCCTTGCCTTTTTTTTTAATCCGTTAATTCAGTATATCAATCAGATTTCTTTTGTCAATCATATTCTTTTATGATTTTCAAATATTTTTTTATACCGATGGTAAATTTTTTCTTTTATAAAATCATAATTTCATAAGCGTTGCTCTGCAGGGCGCGCCGTCCGAACCGCCAAGATTAATAGGTGCTGCGTTAAGAATGTACACGCCTTCTTCTATCCCTTCAAGCCTTATTCCTTCAAGCAAAACTATTTCTGCACCAAGCATTATTAAATGCACTTCCATCGGTGCATTTTCGGGTCCGACAGTCTGTGATTCGTTGCCAAAAAGTTTGATTTTTTCTGCGGCAAAAACTTCTGCCGCCTCTTTTGTGACTGTAGCTTTTCCTTTTACAAGTATTCTCTCTGCTGCTCTTTCATCGATGCTTTTTGCGGTTTTTATAAATGATAAAGCATCTTCTTTTGTTACATCTCCTTCGTGCTCGAAGACATATGCGTAGCCGACGAATTTATCAAGAGATACCTCATCTATGGTCTTTCCGTCATTTAAAAAATGATAGGGCGCGTCAACATGAGTTCCGTTATGCGCGCACATATTAAATGCGGTCAGATTGCAAACCGCACCTTCACTTATACTTAATTTTATTTCTCGCTCGGGACTCGGATCACCGGGAAATACATTGCAGGAAAAAACCTCCTGCGAAATATCAAATACCTTCATTTATCCACTCTCCCTAATACATTAATCCAAAAACTGTATTACACGTTTGGTGACAATCTCATCATCTTTGAGACTGAACAGTTCTTCTCTTGTTACCCAGCGGTAAGCTACCGTTTCGCCTTCCTGTAAGACGATGCTGTTTTTGTCACAGTCTGTTTCACAATAAAAATCAGCATATGCAGTCCTGTTTTTAGGACTTATCTTCCTTCCTATTTCTTTTAGGGTGGATGACTTAATGCCGGTCTCCTCGAAGAGCTCACGGGTTGCGGCTTCAAGAGGACTTTCTCCTTTAAGCGCCGAACCTCCTGCCGATGCTTCCCACATCAAAGGGTAGTGCTTTCTCGGATCTCTTTGCATTAAAAGATACGTTCCATCTGTATGTTTTACAATTATGTCGCACACAAGATGATAAACGCCCTCGGGGATAAAAGCTTCGTCGCCGCGGACAAGTGTCATGCCTTCTATTATGTTGTAATTTTCATCATATGCGTCCCAGATTTCCATGGTGTCTCCTAATATTTGTAGATTGAAACGTCAACCTGCGTCTGATTATTATGCTGACTTTTGGTTAAGAACATAGAATAATATCCGTCAAAATCACTTTCAAACCATGAATATGATAAATACTCCTGGCTCGGGTCCATCAGATTTGTTAAAAAATCCTTATCTCCCACATATATCTGCTGCGGACCGTACAGAGCCTCAAAGTCTTTATATAGACTGTTAAAGAGGGCCGTATCGCCTGCGTGATTTACAAAAGATATTTCCTCTGCATAACCGTCTCTTAAATGAAATTCAACCTGATCGTAGGTAATAACTACTCCGTTAATTGATACGGGGTCCATCGGATTGGTTGATGTTACAACCCACCATGAAGTTTCGGAACCCGCATAATCGGTTTTCTGTATCGAACTGCCCGGATAAAAATTGTTTACCCATGCTTCAACCTGAGTTTCATCCTTGGTGAGAACATTATTTATAAATGTGTAATCCTGCGGAGTACCGGTAGCTGCGACAACAGTTGCAGGCTTATTGGTCGTGTTCATATTTGCTACTGTATTGGCATATGAATACGAACTCGAAACAGTATATTTTTTAATAATTTGCGGTGCTATAAGAGCTCCGGCTATAACCAGAACCAGGATAAGAAGTATTGCCGCAATTACAACAACTATTCCCGCTATCAGAATAATCGGCCATATTTTTTTCTTTTTTTCTTCCATCGCTTACTCCTTTAAGTTTCCTTTGGCAATATTTTCTTTTATGATTGTGTCCGTTACTTCGAAAAGTTTTTCGGAGCCAAGCTGCGTCTGCCCCTGTCTTTTATAAACCTGTGCAGCCGATACTCCATGTTCTTTCCAGTCGTTTCCGTTATTTGAATTGTTTAAAATAAGCGGCTGTAAATTATCCATCGAATGAGCAAATTTTGATTCGGGAGTTTCGCATGCTTCGAACTCCTCAAAAAGTGCTGTCAGGTCTTTCTTCTGATCGTCGGGAAGAAGTGAGAAAATTCTTTCCTTGGCTCTTTCCTCGCGCTCCCTCTGAGTTTTCTTTGCCTCGGGATCGTACGCATATGTATCGCCCGCGTCAATCTCCACAATATCGTGAATCAGACACATAATCATTACTTTGGAAATATCCACATCTTCGTTGGCATATTCCTTTAACACATAAGCCATGATTGCCATATGCCATGCATGCTCGGCATCGTTTTCTTTACGACCGTGACCGCTTAGGCTGGTCTGGCGGAATATGTTTTTTTCTTTGTCTATTTCAAGGGAAAAATCCAGTTGTTTTTGTAAACGTTCGTCCATACTTTACTCCAATTTCTACTCATAAAAGAATTACCAGTCACTTCCCCAGTCCGTCGAGCCTGAATCCCAGGAACTTCCGGAGTCCCAGGAATAGCTGCTGTCCGAGGAACTGCTTGATGAGGTACTTTTCTGACTTTCCTGATACTGCTCGTAATATTCAGTATCTTCAAAGTCAGTTATCTGCGTGGTCGAATCCCAGGTCGGAGTATACCAGAAATCCGCAGCGGTATTCTGATGCCTGAGATCTGCGGGAATATCGTCATAATATGTATAATCCCAGTCGCCCTTATCATCGTCGAAATAATACCAGCCGTCATACTGCGATTTTTCAAGATGATAAATTTCTTCACCATTGTAAGAATAGTAGCCGGTATCTATTTTGTAGCCGTCTTTATAATCCTGATATAAAATATCCTTTGTCGCATCGGAAAAATCAAAACCGGACTCCCAGTCTTTTGCCAAGAAGAAATCCTCTGAACTCTTCTTTTTATATAGCACATCTCCTGAGGTGATATAGCATTTACTCCATTCACCTGCTTCGTCATCGTATACTAGCCATTCGTCTTTGGTGTATCCGGACATATGATAATAAATGGTGTCGTTTACATCGTAGTAGCCCTCGGAAGGACAGATTGCTTTCTTTATGGGATTGTCCGTAAAAAACAAAAGCATCGGCACAAAGAAAGAACCGAAACCGAGTCCTAAGAAAAGAACCGTCAGCATTAATGCCAAGGTCAAATTGCCGGATTTCTTACTTCCTTTAGAAGAGCTTCCGTTAGATGATGAAGTCCCTGCTGCGTTTCTTTGTTTTTGCAGGAGTATTTCCTGTTTAAGACGCGTCTGCAGTTCGTTTACCGCAAATGCCTCATCGGTGCCCTCGTATCTTACGGCTCTGACACCCGTATCTTTGTTTTTGTAAACGACAAAATTGCCGGTATTTTCGTCTTTGTAAATACCGAATGCTTTGGGTTCTTTATAATCTATTCCGATGAAAAAGCGCGTGGTTTCATAGGGAGGCAGATTCATTGCCTCGTACCACTCTTTCAGACCTTCTATTGTTGTGGGATTTTCCAAAGTAGCTTTTCTGACGTTAGGATTATCTGCCCCACAATTCGGGCATTTTTCCAAAGTATCGTCGTATAGCCCTTTGCAAAATTCGCAGGTTATTTTCATAATATCTCCTATTTTAAGATTTCAAAAATAAGCAGTGTTCCTATTATGTTTATTGCAATATTGGCGCTTGCATGCACGAGCCAGTTTGCAACGATGGTTTTATAATGGTTATTCAGCCACTGTAAAAACAGTGCAACCAGTACCAGTCCGAAGATGCAGATTAAGAAAATCGGAATGGTAAACCATCCTCCGACTATTCCTATATGATAAGCCGAAAAAAGAACCGCGCTTATAATATATCCGACCCATTTCTTCGTAAAAATACCTGATAAAAAGCCTCTGAAAAAGGCCTCTTCCAGGAATGAATTGAAAATAATTATATACGCGAAAGCGAAAAGGCAGTTCTGTCTGGTAAAGCCTTCTTTTCCGACCAGACTTTCTTTTATGCCCGACCACTCAATCTGGTTTTTGAAGATAAAAAACAGGGCAAACATTCCCACGAAAAAGAATGCTATACCGCCTAATAAAACACCGATTTTCTCGGGTTTTTTAAGATTGATAATATCCAATATCTTTTTCTTTGAAAGTGCGGCGTATAAAAGAATCACTCCGCCGAAAGTGCTCACCTTGATGATGCACTTAATAAGATATCCGGGCTGAATATATATTTCCTCGATATATGCAAAAATAAGAATCAGTATTGATAAAATAAAGCATATTATCTTTGCTTTTTTCTCAGTCATTTTTATTCTCTTTTCTCTTTAATTTTGTGCTATAACTTCTACGGATTTGTTGAAGAAATTCTTTAATTTTTCGCTCTGGGGATTTTCAAACACTTCCTCGGGCGTTCCGATTTCCTCGATGACTCCGTCAGCTATAAAGATGATTTTGCTCGCAACTCTTCTGGCAAATTCCATTTCATGAGTAACGATAATCATAGTATTGTCCGAGGATTTTAAGCCCTCGATTACACGAAGAACTTCGCCTGTAAGTTCAGGGTCAAGTGCGGATGTGGGTTCGTCGAAACAGAGTATGTCGGGATGTAAAATAAGTGCTCTTGCAATTGCAACTCTCTGCTGCTGTCCGCCGGATAATTCGCAAGGGTATGCTTTCATTTTATCCTTAAGACCGACTCTTGTTAAAATTGCTTTTGCCTCTTCGTCGATACGTGCATATTCCTTCTTTAAATCTTCAACACTTCCCTTGTTTTTCTTGTTGTTTTCCTTAGCAAGAAGTCTTGCAGCCAAAGTCAGATTGTTAAAAACATTGTACTGAGGGAAGAGGTTAAACTGCTGGAACACAAGTCCGAAATGAAGTCTCTTGGTACGAAGGTTTTTCTCGTTTTCTTTGCCGAGCTCATCATCAAATATAACATCGCCGTTAACCGTAATCTTTCCTTTGTCGGGAATAACGAGCTGATTAAGACAACGTAAAAGAGTCGTCTTGCCGCCACCCGAAGAACCGATGATTGCAAGGACTTCGCCTTTGTTTAAATCAAAGGATACACCTTTTAAAACTTCTTCTTTATCAAATCTTTTTCTTAAGTTCTCAACTTTTAAAACTGTTTCCATATTTTATCCTTTATAAAATTAACCTTTGTAGTAGTCGAGTTTCTTTTCTATCTTTCCGAATATAATCGTAAGTACGCCGGTGAAGAGTAAGTAGAATGCACCAATGTAAAAGATTGGCCAGATGATTGCCTTAAGTCCGACGATATCCTGAGCCGCTTTAAGGAGTTCCACGCAGGATACAACTCTGGCGAGAGAGGTATCTTTTACGAGGGTAATAATTTCGTTGCCCATCGGAGGGATGATGCGCTTTATAACCTGCGCAAGGATAATCTTAAAGAAAATCTGCGTTTTAGTCATACCGAGCACCTGTCCGGCTTCGTACTGTCCCTGGGAAATGCTCTCGATACCGCCTCTGTAAATCTCTGAGAAATAGCAGGCGTAATTGATGATAAAAGCGATAATTACCGCAGGAAGTCTGCCGACGCCCGTCGTTTTAAATATAAGTCCCGGACCATAAAAGACAAGAATTATCTGAAGCATCAGAGGCGTACCTCTTATTACCCAGACAAAACCTTTGGTCAGACCTTTTATAAATTTAATTTTTGACATACTTCCGAACGTAATTAAAAGTCCGAGCGGAAGCGCTCCGATTAAGGTTAAGAAAAATATCAAAAGGGTCAATTTAAACCCATCTAAAAGCTGCAGTGTTACTTCAAGAAACATAATTCCTCCAACAACATTTAATATCCTACAGTTCACTATTTTACACGATTATTCATACTTTGTAAAAATAAAAAACTGCCCTTTAAAAGGCAGTTTTCTTATCTTAAATTTTGCCCCATGGCTGTCTGTCTTCCAGGAATTTACTGATAGGGACATTTTTCATTAAGATCGATATAAGGTAAAAAATGAAGGGTGAAATAATGCATACTGCAAATGATGCCACCAGCAGTCCTATAATCGGAGCATTTATTAAAACCTCGAAATGCTTTACCGCGGTTTTCATTCCCTGTATAAACTTTATTAAGTTTTGCGTTGAACTGTAAACGAAAAACGGCATCTCTATAAAAAATGCTAACGCTGCAACTCCCAGAATTGCCGTACCGAATGCCATCCTTTTATACATTACCGCAACGGAAACATATGCAAGAATATTGAATAAAATATAGTTTAAAAGGAATATTATTATTTCATTTTCATTGTACTGACTCATGACAAGCATGACTATAAATCTTGGTATCATAAACAAAATGAAACTGCCGACATTTGATATAAGAAGGATAATCGTAAAATTTTTAATTGTTGATTTCTCAACTTTTTCGGACGAGCGTATCATTGATGAAACCATAATCTGATATACGAAACTCACAAAATACGTGCTTGTGAGACTGACCATGAATCCCTGCATTATGGTTCCTAACGGCATAAATATATACATTATGTTCTGAAGGAAAAAGAATATCATTAAAAATATCAGAGCAGATTTGTTATATGTAAATTTAAATAATTTTATTGTATCCTTAAGCTTCATCTTTATTGTCCTTTCGACTTTATGTCTTTATACCACGATTTTTTGATAAATCTTCTTAAAATCAGCATTCCTACAACATTTACTATCACATCTAAGATTAAGTACACCGCTGCCGTCGGACCGGAAATCCAGACGGGAACTGCTTTTACGGGCAATACCGAAAGAATGATATACGGAAGAATTTGTAGCGTTCCGATACTCTGTATCACTACGGCTATTGAAGTATTCTCTATCTTTCTGCATATCCAGCAGACGAGGCTGCAGATAAAGTGCGTCGAAAAAACGCAAAGTATCATAATTCCGATTAGTTGAAAAACAGTTCCCTGTCTAAAATAAAATCTGGCAATAAAGATTCCGAGGAAAACGGCCGCTGTTGAGAAGAATTTTACAAATATATCCCATATGGCAACATTTAAAACCGTCTTTTCTCCTTTGGGAGAAGTCTTGACCATTTCGTTTGCCTGCAAATTATTTACTAAAATTGTTCCTATGCTGAAACGGTCAGCCAGACCGTTTACAACTATCAGATATGCCATAACGATGGCCGTTAAAACCGTAATCAGTATATTGAATTCCTGAGAATTGTTTGTTCTTATAAAGAATGTTAATACAGAGAAAACCGAAATCATAACTACCGGAAACAGAATATATGCCAGAAACACTATTAACTTTGAAGTATACGCATTGTAGCTTTTAATCATTTTAATCATCTTGTCACCTCTGTTAGCCTACAATACAGGCATCTGAAGTTTGGAATTCTGCTTAAGCAGTGCCACGCAGATTTGGAAAAGATCCGGTGTCTCGAAGGAAATATTCATACCCGTAAAAGCTTCTGTTTTCTCCGAAAGAGCCACTCCTTCGAAGCCGTATTTTCCGGGATTTACGGAAACCATGTTTTTCTTAAGCTCTTCTGTTAACTCGCAGTCGCCTTTTACGATGACATACTTTTCTTTTATGTCCGTTACAAAACCCTGCTCGAGTATTTTTCCGTCATCAAGGACGATAATGTAATCCGTCACATCCTCCATGTCGGAGATATTGTGTGTGGAGAAAAGAATGCTTCTTTTTCCGTTGCCTTCTGCGATATATGTTCTTAAAATATCACCGAGCAGATCTCTCATCAGAGGGTCTAAGGGTGATGCGGGCTCGTCTAAAATAAGCAGGTCTGTCTTTCTCGCAAATACACTCGCAAGCATCAGCTTCATAATATTACCGTCGGAAAGTTTGGAAATTCGTTTTGCTTTTGCACCGAAGATGGCTGAATCTATGTTTAAGGATTTGCAGATTGCATCAAACTTATCCTTGTCAAAGTTATCGAAAAGCAAAGCCGATAATTCTCTTACCTGATCGCCTGTCCAGTGAGGAAGCAGGTAATTCTTGGTTCCGGTAAATCCGATACTTTCCATAACGCCGTCGTCGGTAATTTTCTTTTCTCCAAAATATGTTACTTCGCCGTCGTTGTCTCTTCTTAGACCGCTTAAAATATTTAAAAGAGTGGTCTTTCCTGCGCCGTTCTCGCCGACGAGGGCTGTCGAAAATCCTTCGGGAATATGGATTTCAGGAACGTTCAGTTCAAATTTTCCGAATTTCTTATTTATATTGCTGCCTGTAATAACGTCTGTGTAGTTCATGTTAATCTCCATTCTGCTTTCTTTATTCCTGCTCTGACAGTTTTATGAGAACTTTGAGTGTTTCAATCAGTTCTTCTTCTGTCATTCCTGCAACCTTTGAAGCCTTAATAGCCTGCGTCAGATCTTCCTCGACCTTTCTTATGTGCTGCTCGCGCAAAAGTTCGCTGTCCTGCGCATTGACATAGAAGCCTTTGCCCTGCACCGCTGTTACGAGGCCCTCGCTTTCAAGCTCCTCGTAAGCTTTTATGGTCGTGATGACGCTGGTTCGCAAATCCTGAGCCAGTCCTCTTATGGAAGGAAGATACTCTCCTTCTTTTATTTTTCCGGAAAGAATCTCTTCCTTTAACTGTTCACTTATCTGTTTATAAATAGGAATTCCGCTGTTTTGTAATAATTTCATATTGATTACCTCACAACTGTTTATGTGTTATATATACAGCAATATACAGTTAATGTCAACACCTTTTTTAAAAATTTCTTCAGAATTGACAAAAAATCAATATGCGTGTAGTATGTATCTCTACCTATTAGGTTTTATAAGGAGGATAGAAATGAAGAAAATTATTTCTGTATTATTAATGGCAGCAATGATTGGAACAATGCTTGTCGGATGCTCTAAGCAGGCTGCTACAGACTGGGACTATATCAAAAACAAAAATGAATTGGTTGTCGGAATGACTCTTTACGAGCCGATGAACTATTATGATGAAAACGGCAAACTTATCGGATTTGATACCGAATTTGCTGAGGCAGTATCAGAAATTGTTGGCGTTCCCGTTAAATTCCAGGAAATTGAATGGGATCAGAAGGAAGTTGAACTTAAGTCAAGATCAATTGACTGTATCTGGAACGGTCTTACCGTAACAGAAGACAGAAAAGAAAACATGGCTTTCTCAAAGTCATACGTTGTTAACGAGCAGGTAGTAGTTATCAACAAGAGCAATGCAGACAAGTTCAAATCACTTGCAGATATGGACGGAATCAATGTTTGTGCAGAGAGCGGTTCCGCAGGTGAGAGCGCAATCGAGGCAGATGCACACCTTTCAACAGGCAATTATTTAGGAGTTTCCGCTCAGAAGGATGCTCTTCTTGAAGTAAAGGCCGGCACATGCGACGCAGCAGTACTTGACTTAACACTTGCAAAGGCAGTTATCAACGAAGATACCGACTACAGCGACCTCATGATTCTCGAGGGCGCAAGCCTTCAGAGCGAGGAATACGCTATCGGCTTCAGACTTGAAGATACCAAGACTGTTGAAATCGTCAATAACGCAATCGACAAACTCGTAGAGAACGGCAAGCTTGCAGAACTCGGCGAGAAATACGGCGTAGACGTAATCAAATAATTGTTTTCTCAAATCATAAAAGAAACGAGCTCGGATTTTTTCCGAGCCCGTTTTTTATTTCCATACATCCGTATTTGAAAGGCCTATGTCCGATTCACGGAATGTTATCTCTCCGCCGGCTTTTTTCTTCTTTTCATAATCTTTCAGGGCCTTAACCGCTATGTTCGAAAGAATGGTTATTGCGATAATATTTATAATCGCTTCTATACCCATGGTAATGTCCGCCAGAGACCAGGCCACCGTGATATTGTTGTTCGCACCGACGAATACCATAACCGCCGCCAGAATTTTAAAGATAATCATAACGGCTTTATTCTTCGTAATGAATAAAATGTTTGCTTCCGCATAAAAGAAATTACCCAAAATTGACGTAAATGCGAAGAGGCAGACAGAAATGGTGATGATGTGAATTGCAAAAGGGCCGAACTGTGAAGCTACGGACTGCTGAATAAGTGGAATGCCGTCTGCTGCGCCGTTTTGATACTGACCTGTTAACAGTACAATGAATACTGTCGCGGAACAGATCATAAGAGTATCGATATAAACCGACACAATCTGTGCGAGTCCCTGCTTGGCAGGATGTGAGACTTCCGCGGATGCTGAGGCATTGGGTGCGGAACCCATACCTGCTTCGTTTGAAAAGAGCCCTCTCTTGATACCCAGCACCATACACGAGCCTGCCATTCCGCCGAAAATTGCCTTGAAGTCAAAGGCCGATTTTATAATCAGTGACAAAGCTTCGGGAATTTTGCCGAAGTTCATGATTATGACAAGGAGTGCCATCAGAATATAAAGTCCCGACATAATCGGAACGAGCACCGATGAAAGCCAGCCGATTTTATCGGTTCCGGCAAAAAACAGAAACATTACAATTCCAAAAAGTATTGCGCCCACAATTAAGGGAACTCTCGTTGATCCGATATTCGGGAAATAATAATCGAGCGAAGATACGATATTGTAAGCCTGCAGTCCGTTAAATCCGAACGCAAATGTGGCAATCAGAGAAATTGCAAAAAGAACACCGAGCACTCTTGAATGAAGGGCTCTCTCAATATAATAAGCAGGGCCGCCTTTAAATATGTCGCCTTCTTTTCTCTTGTATATCTGTGCCAGAGTACTTTCCACGAACGCGGATGAAGAACCGATTATCGCCATAATCCACATCCAGAAAGCCGCACCGGGACCGCCAAGAAGAATTGCCGTGGCAACTCCCGCCATATTTCCCGTACCGACACGCGATGCGGTTGCAACCATCAGCGCCTGAAACGAAGAAATGCCTTTGCCGTCTTTTTTCTCAAACATCCATTTGACTGAATCTTTTAAGAGACGAATCTGCGCAAACTTTGTTCTGATCGTAAAATAAATTCCCGCGCCGGCTAAGAGATAAATCAGACACCAAGTGTATAAAATATCATCAAATTTGCTTAAAAACTGCTCCATGTAACGCTCCCCGTTCATCTTTTTTCAATACTTTTTCATTTTATCATAAAAGAAGCAAACATCGTACATTAAATAAAAAAGAGGTACATTTCCGTAAATGCACCTCTTGGCTTAAATCTTTTATGATTAATCTTCAAATTCTTTCTTTTTATGAAGAAGTCTTAATTTGAATTCTCTGATCTGCTTTGCATATCTGCTGGTCATTATCACGCCGACAACAATCATTCCGTAGCCTACACCGAGTGCCACGCCCTGAAGGATATCCATAACCGGCCCTTCCCAAGGGGTTAAGAAGAATGTTCCGAATAAAAACGTCATCAGCACAAGCGCTGCCACAAACAGAAGATTCATTCTCTTCATAAGCTTCGCTTTTTCTTCATTTTCAAAATCCGCTACTTTGAGTACGGTTTCTTTCATAACTTTATCCATTTGCTCTTTTTTCCTTTCTCCGTCTAAGATCTCTCTAAGATCAACGTCGTAGAATTCGGAGATATCAATCAGAATGTCCATATCCGGCATATTGGTTCCTGTTTCCCATCTGGAAACTGTTCTTCTGGATACAAGCATTTTCTCTGCGAGTTCTTCCTGAGTGATATTTTTTTCTTTTCTTAATTCTTTAAGAAATGCTCCGATTTTCTGCTGATCCATTTTAGTTTCCTTTCTTTAAGCCCTTTGCAACCCAGCAGATTAAGTTTGCCAGAACCACAAATGCAAGTCCTATCGTAAGATAAGGCTGTGTCTGGTCAAGGCACATCGATAAGATGATGAATACCATACCTGCTGCTGCAAAAACCATTCTTAAAATTGTTGAGATAATTTCTTTTTTCATTACTGTGTCCTCCTGTAATCGATTTGTTTTTTTCGCCGATTTTGTTTTTCGTCTTCGGCTTGTCTGTGATTACATCCTACGTCGGACACAGATTGTTTTACAGGACACAAAACGAGCAAATGCCCTGTTTTACGGAATGAGACAGTCCTTGTCTCATAAAAAAACTATATCAAATCTGCCCTTTTGCTTCAATACTTTAAGATTTCTTCTATGCTTTGTCCCGTTTTTTTATATTATCGTTTTTGATAAAATGGTTTATGAAAAATTAAGCGGAGGTTTGAATATGACCAAGAAACCCTCTCCTACCGGCGAATACGCAGTCGGAACATTTACATATACGGTTAATACAGACAGAGAAGAGGCGCTGGCTCCCGGCACTAAAAGAAATATTCCCGCCAGGGTTTACTATCCTGTTTTAAAAGAATCGGTTGCAAACCTTACCATGGCAAAATATATGACTGAAAATATGGCCATCGGGTTAAAAAAGACAATGCATGTCCCGGTGAATTTTAAAAAAGCCGACGCCGAAGGCGATAATTTTTCGGAATGTTACGAAAATGCACCGAGGATTGAAGGCAAAAAATTCCCTCTAATAATGTTTAATCACGGACTTTTGTCTTTCAGGGAAGGAAATTCGTTTCTTTGCATCGAACTCGCTTCAAAAGGCTATGTGGTTATAAGTGTGGGACACCCTTATGATGCTGTCTGCACCGAATTCGACGACGGCTCCCATGTTTTCGCCATGAAAGGAATCCAGAACAAGCAGTACGAGCCTATGCTCGGCGGTTTTTTTAACGCATACAAGCTCATAAAATATAACGGAGATAACCGCGAACTTGCAGAAAAGTTCGAGGAACTGCAGCAGAACTACTGCGCGTTCGTTCGAAGCAGAATCGCCGAATGGGAAAAAGATACGATGAATGCCATAGATTATGCAAAAGAAAATCTTTCGGATATGATTGATTTTGAGCCCGGCATCGCAGCCTGCGGTCATTCACTCGGCGGCGCCACAGCCTATGCACTCTGCTTTGACGAGCCTGAAATTGTATGCGGTATCAATATAGACGGCGCACCTTTCGGGGAAAATCACGGCAGAATCCAGGAAAAACCCTTCCTTCAGATTAGCTGCAAGGGCAACTTAAAAGCCGAAACCAGAGTTTTCATTTATCACAAGGCTCCCGCCTACAGCGTAGTTTTCAGAGATATGGCACACGTCGGCTTCTCCGATATGAAGCACATGATATCCATCAGAAGCCTGACGGGCAAGCTCGATGCAGACTTAATGCATGAGAATCTCTGTAAATGCTTTATAGAATTCTTTGATACATATCTTAAAAATACGAAAGAAAAACCCGACCTTCAGAGCAATGACGTAATGACGATTACCGAATATGCTCCCGATGCAGAATAATTTTTTTAAAAAAGTGTAATTTTCTTTTTCCGATTGGTAGTTAATGGTTAAAGGGGGTCAAAATGGAAGACAAACAAATAATTGAACTATACTTTAACCGCTCAGAACAGGCCATTGAAGAAACATCTTCAAAATACGGAAAATTAACACGAAGTGTATCATATCGCATCGTAAGAAACGAAGAAGATACCGATGAATGCGTAAGTGATACCTATATGGCACTTTGGAATACCATTCCGCCCGAAAATCCCGATCCTTTTGTGGCTTATATCTGCAGACTCGCAAGAAATATTTCCATAAAAAAGCTCAGATACAATACCGCTGATAAAAGAAACAGCTTTTATGATGTTTCGATAGGTGAGCTCGAAGAAGTTCTGACAGCAAATTCGGATGTGCAAAAAGAAATCGAAGCAGAAGAATTACAGGCTTCAATCAATTCTTTTTTGAAAACCCTTAAAAAGACCGACCGTGTAATATTCGTAAAACGATTCTGGTTTAATATGACTTTGGAAGAGATTTCCGAAGAAACGGGTTATTCGAAAAACTATATCAATGTACATCTTCACAGAACCAAAGAACGATTAAAAGCCCACTTGACGAAGGAGGGATACTATGAATAAAGAACAGATTGAAATCATGCTTTCGGGCATTGACGATTCATATATAAATGAAGCATTAAATTATAAACAAAGCAAAGCCTTACGTGCGCTTCCGCCCGCAGTTAAAACCGCTTTAAGAAGTGCCGCAATAATAATGGTAGCGATTGTTGCAGTCTCGGTTACGGTTATCGCCGCATCCAGAATTATCAGAAAAACACATACCGAACCGGATAAAATGTATGTGGAAAATGACAGTTACGTTCAAAGAGATACTCCCGATCCCGAGAAGAGGCTTCCGGACTATTCCCTGGAAGACCAGATTCTGGAAGATGTCGACGGAGACGGAAGCGTAAACTGGATTCATAAAAGAGTTGATTTATTATACGGAGTATTTAAGAACACTTCTTATCTGTATGATGATTACGAAAAAGCTATAGCTGACAATCCGATGGACAGATGGTTTGAAAATCATGTCGGAGATGTGCAGACCGTAGGTGTAAATTATCATGAAGACAGTGACATTCTTGAATCCGTAACAGCAACTGTAAGAGTTGACTGGGAAGGCAAATTCTACTATTACAGCGAAGAATATTACCTTAATCCCAATGATACTGTTCATCAGTTTAATATCGAACTTGACAATCCTTCAAACAAAAGGACCTATGAAGCCAAGGGCAAAAATGTATACACCATAATTGACAATGAGACCGTAATGGGCAGAGAATCCATAGTGATGATTTCTTACGACAATTATTACGGCGCCATCCATTTCTCTGATTTTACAGACGAAGATATCCATACGGTTCTTGATGCTTTAACGATAGAGTAACAATTTTATGATAAAATAAGCATGTCACCATATTGGTGACAAAGAATTACAGGGTGGTGCTTGATGTTTATTCACCTTGGGGAGATACTAAAATCACATCTGCAGGTGAATAAACGAAAGGAACGGATTAGAAATGGTCGAATTTGGCGAACAACTAAGAAGAGCGAGAGAAGAAAAAGGAATGACCCAGCAATCCCTTGCCGAGCAGTTATATGTAACGAGACAGTCTGTCTCGAGGTGGGAGTGCGGAGACCGTTATCCCGATTTACTTACTACTAAAAAAATATCTGAAATTCTGGAAGTGAGTCTTGACGACCTGTTATCCGGTAAAGAAATGGAGAAAGTAGTTGAAAGAAACCCTGTAATTGAAAATAAAGTCGCAAACAATATAATGATTGCGCTTTATGCGGCAGTAGTATTGTCGATGATGGTTCCTGTATTTGATCAGTTGATAAGAATAACCGGAACCGACAACCCGATTTTTTCTTTATTAAGATTTCCGAATGAGCAACTCCTTATGATCGCAACGGTAATCAAGATAATTTGTTTTATATTTGGATTGGTGAACGCTTTAAGAGGTATGTTTTCACCCAAGCGAATGGGTGTTGTGATTGTGGGAGATTTTATAGCAATGAGTATTTCTGCATTCAGTTGTTGGCCGTTTTTGACATCATGGCATGAATTATTCTTAGGAGGTATCGGCTGGCAGACAATAGTTGTTATACTGATTCCGCTTATTCCGAACTTAATCGGTGCAGTAGCGGCCTGCTGTTATTTCCTTTTTGGGAAAAAACAGACAATTTGGCCTATTATGATAATTTTGGCCGGTTTGTTTAATATTTTGATTGCTGTAATGGGCAAAATACAATTGCTTTATCGTTACAGCGAAGCGTTCACCCTGAATCATTCTCTGAGTCTGGTTCTGACTATAATCATATACGGATTATTCATTTTCCAGACCGTTACGCTTCTTATCAAGAGAAAAAAGGTTAAAACATCGGGCAATAAAGAAAACGAATAATATAACTCTGAATTTTTGAAATATTACAAAACTGTAATAAAAAAGTCACCTGATTGTAAGGTGGCTTTTTTATTATGTCCTTGTAAGATGAAAAATCCATCAAAAAACGCGTTTAAAAACGGCTTCGAAATATCGATAGCCGGACCCGGTAAAACAATTTATATATTCTAAGGAGTACAAAATGAAAATACTTGAAATCAAAAATCTCTGTAAGGAATACGGAAAAGGCGAAACCAAAGTTGATGCCTTAAAGGATGTTTCCTTTGAAGTTGAACAGGGCGAGTTTGTTGCCATCGTCGGACCTTCCGGAAGCGGTAAATCCACACTTCTTCATATACTCGGCGGAGTTGACACACCCACATCCGGCGAAGTCATCATCTCCGGAACCGATATCGGCAAATTAAACGAAAACAACCTTGCGATTTTCAGAAGAAGACAGATAGGCCTTATTTATCAGTTTTACAATCTGATTCCTATCTTAAATGTCGAGGAAAACATGACTCTTCCGATTCTTTTAGACGGAAAGAAACCCGATAAGAAGCTCTTAAAAGATTTAGTTGAAAAGCTCGGTCTTAAAGACAGACTTAAACATTTACCCAACCAGTTATCCGGCGGACAGCAGCAGAGAGTTTCCATCGGCCGTGCTTTGATTAATCATCCTGCGCTTCTTTTAGCAGATGAACCTACAGGTAACCTTGACTCCAAAAACAGCAAGGAAATTATCTCACTTTTAAGAAAGTTTAACCGCGAGAACAACCAGACAGTCATCATTATCACACATGACGAACGAATTGCTTTAAGCGCGGACAGAGTTATTACAATCGAAGACGGTCAGATTACGAAAGATGAGGCGAGAAACTAATGAATATTATAATGAAATTGACCTTGCAGCATTTAAAATCCAATCTTAAAAGAACCATTGTAACAATATTCGGAATCGTTGCATCAACCGCTCTTATTACCGCAATGTTAACCGGTATTTATTCGGCATTTATGTTCGTGGGTGATGTTTCAGTATATGTTGACGGAAACCAGCATGCGGATTTTAAAAATTTAACCGAGGAAGAATACAACAGTTTAAAAAACGATTCGCTGCTTAAATATGTCGGAGTAACAGATACCGACAACGAAAAAACAGGCTTTTATATAGACGGTGATACGGAAAAAAGATTCAGACTGGGAAACGTTTTCCACGGAAATCCCGATATGCTTTCCCAGAAAGTAACCTGCGAATATGAAGGAAGACTTCCTGAAAACGCAAATGAAATTGCTATTGAGGAAGAATATTTAAAAGACAATAATCTCGATCTTCACATCGGTGACACATTTTCTTTTCATCAGGGATACCGTTATGTCTATGAAGCAGAGGAACTTATCTATATTGCAGGCAACTACAAATCTTCAGAAGATTTCGTCTCGCTTAGCGACGAAACCTGCACTATTACAGCGATTCTTCATAATAACGAACCTACCAAAGCCTATGATATGCTTCGCGGAATGGAACGCTTCCCCGAGAAAAACATGGTTTTTATTACTCTTAAAAAAATCGACAGAAATGCTATAAAAACCTTAAGGGGCATAGCTGCTACCCATAATCTTAATTTACATGAAATAAATACGGAATATCTGATGAGTTTGTTCGTAAAAGATATTCCATCCAACCCTGTAAACTCAATATATAAGCTTATCGCAACCGCGCTTGTAATAGTTATCATAGCTTCTTCGATTATGATTTATAACGCTTTTGCAATGTCACTTACAGAGAGAATGAAATACCTCGGAATGCTCTCAAGTGTGGGTGCGACCAGAAGACAGAAGAAAGCAAGCGTATATTATGAAGGTTTGCTGCTTGGAATCGTAGGCATTCCTCTCGGCTACATAATCGGAATCCTCGGCTGTATGGCTACGCTTCGTTTTACGGGATCTCTTATCCTTAATTCCAGAATGCTTTACGGAATTAAAACGACCGAGATGGGATATATACCTGTTAAAACACATCCCGTCATCGTACTTGCCATAATATTCTTCTCCGCGCTGACCATATTTATTTCATCCTTTATCCCTGCCTTAAGGGCCAGCCGCATTACGGCAATCGAAGCCATCAGACAGAGCAATACCATCAAGCTTCGCGCGTGGAAACTGAAAGTTCTTCCTTTTGTTAAATTATTCTTCGGATACGAGGGCGAACTTGCTTCAAAGAATATAAAAAGAAACGGCGCAAAAGGTTTTGTAATAACCGTTTCGATGGCTGTTTCGATTGTTTTATTATTATCCGTCATGTATCTGGTGGAGCTTTACAACAAAGAAAACAGTTATGAGATTGAAATTCCTTTCCAGGTTTTCGCTTCAGCTTCTTTATCCGAACGTGAAAGATTAAAAGAGGATATTTCAAAAATCGACGGCGTGGAAAAAGTATTTGTCGCAGAAATGATTTCCTTTAATTACTATCCGAAGGATGACGAGGGAAAAGATCGTGAGATACCCAATACCGCAATAAGAAACCCGGAATTTCTTACCAGAGATTACGATTATCTTTTTGACTCAACATACGATATCTGGGTTATTCCGGTAGAGGATGCGGATTTTATAAAGATCTGCGAGAAAAACAACATCGACTATTCAAAATATTTCGGTGACGAGCTTCGCGGAGTTTTGTTAAACAATTACTCTCATAAGCCCTCCAGAAAAGATGTATTTAACGACAAGATCCTCGGCCAGAAACTCTTTTATGATAAAGCCGAAGGCAATCCTCCGGCAGTCACTATCACGGATTTTGTAAAGTGGGATAAAAATATCGAAGAATACAGACTTTCACCCAAAGGAAGCATCTCGGTTTACGTTCCTTCATCAGTCATGGACCGCGAATATGTTAAATGTGTTGATATAGAAGATCTTACCTGCACATACGGAATTCAGTGTAAAAACCATGAAGAAGTGCATGCAAAAATAGCGGATATTTTAACTTACGACGGCTATACCAACGCATTTGCTTCGGATGTGGAAGACAGTCTTATAATAATGAAGACCCTTCTGACACTGATAAAGACCGTTATGTACGGATTTATCGCTCTGATTTCGCTTATCGTAATTGCAAATATCGTGAACACAATCACGACGGGCGTTCATTTAAGAAGAAAAGAATTTGCGATGTTCAAGTCGGTCGGAATGACAAGATTCTGCTTTAAGAAAATGCTTTTCCTCGAGACCTTCCTCTACGGATTAAGAGCGCTTTTATTCGGCCTTCCGATTTCGGCATTTATAAGTTTCTTTATCTATAAAAACGTACCTTCTCCGAATTCCGCATTCGAGATTAACTTCTTAACATACATTCTCGTATCCTTAGGAGTATTTGCAATCGTCGGAATCAGCATGCTTTTATCGACAGGAAAGATGCACAACGAAACAATCGTTGACGTACTTAAAGAAGATATCTGCTGACAGATTATAACTTCCAGAATAAAAATATGAGCTTCTGTCCTACTTGGGCAGAAGCTCCTTTGTGCGATTATCTGAAAGTTAGTCTGTTTAGAAAAACCAAAATTCTCTTAGTTAATTATCTTCCGTAATAACCCACTATCCAAACATTTTTTCAATATCCTTCTCCTCATACAATTTCGAGGGCAATACCGTATGCTGATCAGGAAACAGTTCTTCACAAATCCTAAGTTCAAGATCCTGTCTGTGCACCCAGTGTCTGACCAAACCATCCTCGCCCACAAGTCCGTTTCTGACTGCATGAGGACTGTTGTCAAAATAGTCACAAAGCATTGCAAACCAAACTTCATTGCCTTTGTCGTCAACCCGGCCGTGCCGTGCAGTCTCAAGATTTCTTCTTATATCATCAGATTCTGCCTTAAGATATGCAATGTGTATCTGCTTATCACCTATGGCCTTCTTAATATCTCTGTAAAACTCTATGATGGCTTCGTCCTTCATATCCCTAAAGAGTATCATATCCTCAACGATATTTTGAAAAAGAGCACACTCAGTGATCATTGGAGCGCCGTTCCATCTAATGAAACGATTCAAAACAATTTCTTTGAAATGTTCCGGAGACACACGATTGTTATAAATCTCATATTTTTCCATTTCCTGATAAAAACTCCGGTCATCAGTCCTGATCCTTGTATAACAGACAACCGCATGCTCATCTTCAAAATGGGTTTTTAGTTCAATCTCCGCTCTCAAATAAGGATACTTTTCCAGCGCAGCCTGATAATCTTTCATTCCCATATATGCACACCATGCAAGTTCAATCGGAGAATAATCACCTTCCTCCAGTACTTTATGGTCGGGACATTTCTCTGATAAAAGCTTTAAAAGGGTGCTTTTACCGCTTCCCTGTATACCTTCAACAAAATATGTCATATTCCGGATTACTCCTTGGTTCTTTTTAAGTGTCACGATTTGATTCCTATTGCCGTAAACTCACCGGGAAGATTTTCATTAACCCATGACGGATGCTCATCGAATTGTTTTATCACGAATCCATTTCGAATCATCGAATTAATGATTTCACTGATGGTGTACTTTCTGTAACTGCACTTAGGCATTGTCTTTCTTATTTCTTCATCATAAAAACGCGCATGAGCCATTTCACCTTCATATATATCCGTAGAAAAATAACTCATTGTCGGCGTTTGAAAACTCAGGCTGTCATTTATCTTTGTAAAAGGATGAAAATCACTGCAGATAATCTTTCCACCTTTTCTTAAAATAGAATTCATTACCTTCATAAATTCATCTATATCATGAAAATAATGGAGTATTCCTCCCTCCATAAAAACCACATCAAAGTATTCGGAATACTTTTCATTATCAATATCCAACACATCTCCGACAACGTATTCTATTTCTGTATCAGCCGCCTTGGCAACTTCAATCGCATATCTTTTATTATCTTCGGAAATATCAAACACTGTGACTTTTGCTCCAAGCAGGGCCAGCGGAATTGCCTTTTTGCCACACGATCCGCATATATTTGCTATTTTCACACCATTATACGAATCGAAATATTTGGAATATTTTCTGAGCATTCCAATCGGGTCTTTAATATCCTCAGCAGCTCTTTCTTCCGGAGTCCCGGATTGTTTTACCCAAAAATCATATGCATCAAATTCCCAAGCTTTTTT